>JBOGWV010000174.1:0-3321 GCA_050693975.1 Actinomycetota bacterium | reverse complement strand
GCCGCGAGCAGATCCTCGTGGTCCGTGTGCCCGAGATGGCGTCCCAAGCGCCCAAGGCCTCTGGTCGTCAACGAGGTCACCGTCGCGTCCGAGCACTCCAGAATGTCTGCGATGCGCCGCGGATCGGTGCCGTCGAGGAACGTCAGCACCAGCGCCGCCCTGGCGATGACGGGGAGATGCAGCAACTCCGCGGTTAGCGGATCTTCGGATGTCTTGCGGTGGACGAGCCTCGCCCTCTGGGCTCCCGAAACGACGGACCGCAGGACGCGCGCCTCGAGCATGTCGGGACCCCTCAGGTCCTGCAGCGTCCCCATTGCGCGACGGAAACCGCGCAGGGCGAGGCGTTCGGACAATCGTTCGTCAAGGGTGATCAGAAACGCGAAGAGAAACGCTCGCGGCACGTACTGCGAGTACGAGAGGTCCAGTTTGCTGACGGTTGCGGACCGCACATGCACCTGTCTGCTCGAGATGACTGCCGTTCAAGTGTCGCGCCAAGCCTGTGAATCTGCGGCCCGTTCACGTCAGGAACGCGCCCCGCGCGATCCGCGAGCCACCCGGCGAGCCAGCGACAGGAGAGCCCATCCAGCAACTAGGAACACGACGTTCTGGACGGGATCGACGCCGAGATTGGCGATTTTGGCGGAGTCGGGAGCCGCCGTCCCCGAGAAGCCTCCAATTGCGAAGCCTTGCATTCCTATGACGAAGCAAACGGAACCGAGCGCTGCGAGCGTGTTCTTCACGGTGCGGATCATCAAACCCCTCCTGCTAGTGAATGGTTGGACGGAAGCCTGCGAGGTGTGGAACGCCGGGGTCGCTCGAAGCGGCCGAAAGCTGCAACCAACGGAATGAGGAACACCGTCAAGATCCCCAGCCACAGCGGGCGCAGCGCCCACCATGCCGGCGTGCCCGCCTCGGGCTGCGGCCACCCCAGCGGGTAGATCACCAGCACGGCGAGCACCATGGCGGAGAGGTGCCACAGGTAGGCGGTCATGATCACGGTGTTTACTCCGATCGTGAGGGCCCACACCCTGCGGCGCTCGAGCATTCGGGATGCAGCCGGCCGGACGAGCATGGCCGCTCCGATCATCGCCACCGCCAGAAAGCAGATGCACACGCTCGGTGGTGCGTTGTTGGACACCGCGCCGTCGCTGACTCCGACCATCGAGCGGGAGTAGACGCCGATGTTGGTGAGCAGGACCAGACCGAAGAATCCCGCTGCCGTCATAGCCGCAAAGAAGCCGCGGTCCTTACGGTTGAAGGTTCCATCGGCGTAGAAGAAGCCGAGTTGGTGGACGAACAGCCACACGACCGCGAAGTTCAACAAACCGATGTCGGGGACCTCGAAGGCGATGCGAGCGACGTCGATAGCGGCCGCCGCAACGCCCAGGCCCACCACCGCGGCCACACGGAAGCGTTCGTGAAGCACAACCATGACAGGAGCGACCGTGACGACCAGCAGGTAGACGCCGAGGAACCACAACGGTCCGCCCATCAGCTGCGTTGCGGCTCGCAGGCCGTCGGCGGGGATCGCGTCGATGTTTTCGAGAACAAGGGTCAGGACCATCCAGAAAGCGATGAAGATCGCGGTGGGCTTCATGAGCCGGACGACGCGCGTGTGCAGGTACTCGGTGTAGTCGGCGCCCTTGGCTCTCATTGCGCGCCAGATCTTGAGATTGGCGAAGCCGCCTACGAAGAAGAACAATGGCATGACCTGCAGGATCCAGGTGAGCGCCCACATGCCGTCGACGACATCCAGCGCGTTGTGGCCCCCGATCGAGCCGTCTTGCCAGACCACCACGGCCGCGAGCCAGTGTCCGAACACGACAACGATGATGGAGAGGGCACGCAGGAAGTCGACGTAGCGCTCCCTGGATGCGGGAGTCCGGTCGGCCAGATCGAGCAATGTCTTCACGTTCGCTTCCCCTCGTCCTTGGTGGCGGAGTGTCTGTTGTCACCATCGGGGAGCGGCGCTGCCGGCCCTAGGGGGCGTTGTGCCGTGAAGGGCGAGGGAATCACCTAGATTCAACTGGGTACAACCGGCACTCCATCGACGAACGAGGGAGCGAACGTGTTCACGACCAGGCCAGAGCTACGCGGGACCTTCGGCATGGTGGCCTCGACCCACTGGCTCGCCTCGGCGGCCGGCATGGCGGCGCTCGAGCGGGGCGGGAACGCGTTCGACGCCGCGGTGGCCTCCGGACTGACCCTGCAGGTGGTGGAACCGCACCTCAACGGTCCCGGGGGAGAGGTGCCGATCCTCCTCTACGACGCGAGCGCAGAGCGAGTCGAGGTCATCTGCGGGCAGGGTCCATCGCCCGCCAAGTTGTCGATCGAGCACTTCGAAGGGCTTGGCTTGGACGCCGTCCCCGGCACCGGCCCGCTGGCCGCCTGTGTGCCCGGCGCTTTCGGGGCGTGGATGCTGATGCTGCGCGATCACGGGAGCCTGCGGCTGGCCGACGTGATGTCCTACGCGCTCTACTACGCTGAGCACGGCTACCCACTGGTTGATCGGATCTCCTCGACGATCCAGGGCGTCGAAACCCTGTTCAGGGAGGAATGGACGAGCTCGGCCGAGGTCTACCTGACCTCGGATGGCGTTCCCGCCCCCGGGACGCGCTGGCGTAACCCGATCCTTGCCCGCATGTATCACCGGGTCCTCTCGGAGGCCGAGGCCGCCGGGAACGATCGCGACGAGCAGATCGAAGCGGCGCACCGCGTCTTCTACGAGGGTTTCGTGGCCGAGGCCATCGTGGGGTTCATGGGGACCGAGGCCATGGACTCCTCCGGCGAACGTCACGTCGGCGTCATGGACGAGCGTGACCTCTCCGGCTACCGGGCCACGGTGGAGGAACCCACGTGGCTCGACTATCACGACTACCGGGTGTTCAAGACGCAGGCGTGGGGCCAGGGTCCGGTGCTTCTGCAGCAGCTGAGTCTGCTTGCGGGCTTCGATCTCGCCGCGATGGGGCACAACCGCGCGGACTACGTTCACACGGTGGTCGAATGCGCCAAGCTCGCCTTTGCGGATCGCGAGGCCTATTACGGGGATCCCGCGGTCGTGGACGTCCCCATGAAGCAGTTGCTCGACTCGAGCTATGCCGAGGAACGGCGAGCTCTCGTCGGCGAAGGCGCGTCGTTAGAGCTTCGCCCCGGAGCGATCAACGGACAGCCTGCGCGCCTCCCGGTTCCGCTCGTGGTCGAGGGCGCGCCGTCGGGCGTGGGCGAGCCCACGGTTGCACCCAACGGTGTGACCAGGGGCGATACCTGCCACGTCGACGTGGTCGACCGGCACGGCAACATGGTCTCCGCAACGCCGAGTGG
>JBOGWV010000173.1:0-11053 GCA_050693975.1 Actinomycetota bacterium | reverse complement strand
CGAGGCCGGACTGAACCGCCAGAACACCTATCCCGGGACCGAGCTCGCCGCCGTCCTGTCCTCGGTGTTTCAGTTCGGGGCCGTGCTCGCGCTGGTCTACTTGGTGCAACTCTTCCCCACCGGTACTTCCCTTTCGGAGCGCTGGCGCGTACTCGAACGGGCGACCTGGGTAGCGATCGCGCTCAACCTGTCGCTCGCCCTCGTTCGTCCGGGCCCCATCGAGGGTTTCGCACCGGCCGAGAATCTCTTGGGGATCGCGGCGCTGGGGTCGGCGCACGACACCATCTCCGGGATCGCGGGAGCGCTTGCCGTTGGTTGCGGGCTGGCTGCCGTTGTGTCGCTCGGAGTGCGGTTCCGGCGAGCCCGAGGTATCGAGCGCCTGCAGGTGAAGAGCTTCTTCTACGCGTGTGTGATGGGAGTGGCAAGCATCCTCCTGGTGGACGCGATCGTTCCGATCACGGGCCCGGTCGATTCCCTGGCCTGGACCTTCGGTCTGGCGGCCCTTCCCGTCGGGGCCGGGGTTGCCATCCTGCGCTACCGGCTCTACGACATCGACCGGCTCATCAACCGGACCATCGTCTACGCCGCCGTGACGGTGGTCTTGGCCACGGTCTACTTCGCGGGCGTGCTTGTGGTTCAGTCGGTACTGCCGGTCGCCGACGACTCGCCCATTGTGGTTGCCGCCACCACCTTGATGGTCGTCGCGCTGTTCAGGCCCCTGCGCGCTCGCACGCAGTCGCTCGTCGACCTGCGCTTCAACCGCCGCCGCTACGACGCCATCCGTACCATCGATGACTTCTCTCAGCGCCTGCGAGCGGAGACCAACCTGGACAGTCTCTCGACCGATCTGGTCGGCGTGGTACGCAGCACCATGCAGCCCACCCACGTCTCTCTCTGGCTAAGAGGATCGGGGGCGGGGTCGTGATGCGACGAAACGCGGCGCGACTCGCGTGGTTCCTACTTGCTGTGACCGTGTTGAGCACTTTGGCGACGGTGACGCTGATTGCATCGTCTCTTTCGGTGGACCTTCCCGCCGCCTACGGTTCGCGCGCGGCGGACTTCGTCGACCGGATCACCTTCCTTGCTTTCCCGTTCGTCGGCGCTCTGATCGCAGCGCGTCGTCCCGCAAATGCGATCGGTTGGATCTTTCTCGCGGCGTCTCTACTGGTGACTCTCGGGAACCTTGCCGGTGAGTACGCGCTGCGCGGACTCGTAGCCGACCCCGGGTCGCTGCCGGGGGCGGCCGCGGCGGCGTGGGCCTATCAATGGCTGTGGATCTGGCCGGTCGTCCTGTTACCTCCACTCTTCCTGCTGTTCCCGACCGGGCGACTCACGCATCGGGGCTGGCGCTGGGCGCTACTGCCCTGCGCCTCCGCCGGTTTGCTGGTATCCGGACCGGTAGCCTTCGTAAGTTGGGAGTTCAGGGGCCGGGCCCTGCTCCTCAACCCAGACTCCATCGATGCCCTCACCAACACCGGATACCTGCTCCTTGCTTCTGGGGCGCTGGTGGCCCTTGCTCTTGTTGCGTCGGTGGTGTCCCTGCTGACTCGGTGGCGACGGTCTTTGGGAGAGGAACGCCTCCAGATCAAATGGCTGCTGGCCGCCGGCTGCTTGGTAGCAGTCGACGTGCTGTCCAACATCTTCATCGAGACAGGTGGGCTCTGGAGGCAGTTGCTCTCCACCGCCATCTTCCTTACGATTCCCGCGGCGGTAGGCGTCGCGATCCTCCGGTACCGGCTGTACGACATCGACCGGATCATCAGCCGCACGGTTACCTATGGAGTGCTCACGGCGATTCTCGCCGGCGGCTATCTGCTGGCCGTGCTCGCGCTGCAGTCGGTCCTTCCTGTTAGCGACGACTCTCCGCTTATCGTCGCCGCCTCCACGCTCGCAGCCGTGGCCGCCTTCGGCCCTCTTCGCTCGCGGGTCCAAGGCATGGTCGACCGAAGGTTCAATCGCATCCAATACGACGCCGAACGAACGGTGCAGACCTTCGGCGCTCGTCTTCGCAAACAGATCGACCTGGAGGCCCTGAGCGCTGAGCTCCTGGGTGTGACCCGCGAGACCATGCAGCCCGCGCAGGTATCGCTATGGCTGCGGCCCCACGGCTCTGCTGCCGCTCAAAGAAAGGCGAAGAGTTGACCTGGCGAAGGTGGTTGGCTTACGCCCTCATCGCCTTGACGGTGGCGCTGATGCTGTCGGCTCTCGTCTTGAGCCTGGTCACGGGGGCGACCTTCGCGACGGACGACTGGGGGACGGGCAGAGTCGTCCTCGCGATGTTTTTCTGTGCCGTGGTCTATCCCGCGGTGGGGGCGCTGATCGTTCTCCGGGGGCCGGGGAACTCGGTCGGCTGGGTCTGTTTGGGTATAGGCGCCGGTCTTGGCTTCACGGCGTTTGCGAGTGAGTACGCCCGCTATGCGCTCGTGACAAACCCAGGCTCGCTGCCCGGAGGTTTGATCGCGGGCTGGGCCGACAACTGGAGTTACCTCACCTTTGTGATCCCGCTCGGGACCATCCTGCCGCTGGTTTTTCCTGCAGGGCGTCTGCCTTCGCCGAGGTGGAGGGTGGTGGGCGCCCTCGCCGGCGCGGCAGCCCTGGCGAGCTTCACGTTGGACGCCCTCAATCCCGACCTGGTGAACTTTCCAGGGCATGCCAATCCCTTCGGCGCCACCACCTGGGTCAACCGGCTCGAGCCCCTCTTCCTCCTCTTGCCGCTGAGCTTCGTGGCCTCTGCGTCGGCGGTCGTGGTTCGTTTCAGGCGCTCGTCCGGAGATGAGCGCGCCCAGCTCAAATGGTTTGCATACGCCGCGACGGTTCTCGCGGCTTCCTTCGTGATCATCGTCCCCCTGGGCTCCGGTGCCTGGGCCCGGTTCGCCCAGGACGTGGTCACCTTCATGTTCGCCGGCCTGGCGCTGGCGACCGGGATCGCCATCCTCAAGTTCCGGCTCTATGCCATCGACCGGATCATCAACCGAACGCTCGTCTACGGCGCCCTCACTGTGACGCTCACATTCGGTTATCTAGTCTCTGTGCTTGGTCTACAGGCCGTGCTGCCCGTGGCCGACGACTCGCCTGCGGTGGTGGCCGCGTCGACGCTTGCAGTCGTGGCGCTGTTCAGGCCGCTGCGGAGCCGGATCCAACACCTAGTCGATCGCCGCTTCTATCGGCGTCGCTACGACGCCGAGCGCACGGTGGAGAGCTTCGGCTCTCGCCTGCGCCGGCAGATCGACCTCGAGGCGCTCAGCGCGGAGCTCGTGGCCGTGACCAAGGAAACCATGCAGCCCGAGCATGCATCCCTGTGGCTCGCAGCCTCCTCCTCGGCCGGGGGGCTGGGGAGCGCTGATGAGGAAAACTTGGGTTCAAGGGGCTTTCGTAACGATTCGGGAACGGAACGGGCGTAAAAGGAGCATGAGATGAGTGCCAGAGCGGGTGTATTGAGGCGTTTCATAGGTCGTCGCCGGGAGCAGGTCAAGGCCGACGCCGGCTCCACGCCCGCGCGCCGGGACATGGAGGTCGCACCGGTCGATATCGCCGCCAACGACCCGATCCTGGCCTACTTCCAGTCCGCGACCGGCGCCGTCGAGCTCGAATCCCTGCACCTGGACTCGCCCGCCCGCGACGAGCTTCTCGCCGCCGGGGTACGGATAGTGGTTCCGCTGGTCACCCAGGGCGAGCTCGTGGGGCTTCTCAATCTAGGGCCCAGGCTGAGCGAGCAGGACTATTCCGCCGACGACCGCAAGCTACTGGACGCCCTCGCCGGTCAGGCGGCCCCGGCGGTGCGCGTGGCCCAGCTGGTGCGCCAGCAGGAAAGCCAGGCTCGTGAGCGCGAGCGCGTGGAACAGGAGTTGCGCGTTGCCCAGCTCATCCAGCAGCAGTTTCTGCCGCGCGACCTTCCCGACCTCCCGGGATGGCACGTTGCCGCTTACTACCGACCGGCACGCGAAGTGGGCGGTGACTTCTACGACTTCATCGAGCTCCCGGACCACAAGATCGGCATAGTCGTCGGCGACGTCACCGACAAGGGTGTACCTGCGGCGCTGGTGATGGCCACGACTCACAGCCTTCTCAGGGCCGAGGCCCCCAGGTTGGTCTCACCCTCCAAGGTGCTCGAACGCGTAAACACGCTGCTCGTCGATGACATGCCTCCCAAGATGTTCGTGACCTGTCTGTACGCGGTGCTCGATCCCGTAGCGGGCACGCTGCGCTTCGCCAATGCCGGTCACAACCTTCCGTACGTGGGTAGCGACGGCGACACAATCGAGTTGCGCGCCACGGGCATGCCGCTGGGATTGCTTCCCGACATGTCGTACGAGGAAAAGCTGGCGACGCTGAAGCCGGGGGACAGCATGCTCATGCACTCCGACGGTCTGGCCGAAGCTCACAGCCCCGAGCGCGAGATGTTCGGTTTTCCTCGCCTAATGGGCATCGTCGGCGAGGGGCAGGGCGGCGAGGAGTTGATCGACCAATTGTTGGAGTCCCTGGACGGATTCGTGGGACCGGAGTGGGACCAAGAGGACGACATCACCCTCGTAACCTTGCAGCGCTCGAGGAACGCGGTGCAAGGTGGTGCCATGGAGGAGCAGAACTCGAGCGGCGTGCTCGTCGAATTCGACCTCCCAAGCGAGCCGGGCAACGAGCGGAAGGCACTCGGTATGGTGGCCGACGCGGTAGTTGACCTGAACTTGCCTCCCGCTCAGCTCGAACGACTAAAGACGGCGGTCGCCGAGGCAACGATGAACGCGATCGAGCACGGCAACCACAACGACCCGCTGATTCCGGTAAGCATCATGGCCGAGGTGATCGACGACGATCTTCGGGTACGGATCAGGGATGCGGGTGGGTCGGACATACTCGCTCACCCAGAGGCACCCAACCTCGAGGCCAAGCTCGAGGGCCGCCAGAAGCCACGTGGATGGGGCATGTTCCTCATCGAGAGCATGGTCGACGACCTGGATGTCACAAGTGACGGCAGTACTCGCACCGTCGAACTCACCTTCCATCTGAAAGGGGACGCCCATGGAAGCTGATGCCTTCGTGGCCAGCGTTCGCCACAGCGGAGACGTCGCTATCGTTGACCTCGCCGGTCAGCTCGACGGAACTGCCGAGAAGACACTCCAGGCGGCCTGGAATGCGGTGGGAGACGCGTCTGTGGTCGTCCTCAACTTCTCGAAGGCGACTTACATCAACTCGACGGGGATCGCGCTGATCGTCGGGTTGCTCGGTCGAGCGCGCGAGACCGACAAGACGGTTAGGGCCTTCGGGCTCATGGATCACTACAAAGAGATCTTCGACATCACACGCCTGTCGGACTTCATCGACATCCATGCGGACGAGACGGGCGCGGTCGAGGGACTCGCAGCGAAAGCCTAGTGGCAGCGATCGCAGCGACGATCGCGCGACGAAAGAGACAGGAACGGTTGGCTCTGGTGAGGAGGAAGGTATGACGAACGAAGTGCTAGGCGTTCGTGACGCAGGACCAGGCGCCGCGATCATCGACATCAAGGGCGAGGTGACCGCGGCCTCGGATGATGCATTAATGAGTGCCTTTGCCGAAGCGAACGAGTCTCGGCCCCAGGCGATCTTGCTGAACTTCACCGACCTCGAGTACATGAACAGTTCGGGCATCGGGCTGCTGGTCACGTTGTTGGTTCGCACCAACCGGCAGAAGCAAAGGCTGTACGCATTCGGGCTTACCGATCACTACCGGCAGATATTCGAGCTGACGCGCCTCGACGAGGCCGTGGGCATCTACGACACCGAGGGCGATGCGCTCACCGCCGCCGGCGCCTGAACGGATGGTTTAAATGACTACCGAAAAGCTTCCCGAAACCGCAGCCCCTGCAGAGGAGATCGCTGAGCCTGCAGAGGAGATCGCAGAGAAGGTCGCACGCGACGCCGCCTACTGGGCGCGCGCCACCAAGTCGCTGAGCCTGGGCGAGGTGCCGCCCGAGGCCCGCAACATCAACGTGACCGGTCGCCGTCAGACCAGTCCGATGCAGGGCTTCGGCAAGATGTGGCAGAAGACCTACAAGATCCCGATGACGGGAGCCGACGTGACGCCGCAGGAAGTCGTGGCGACATGGAAGGCGAAGTTCCCCACCTTCTGGCCCGAGGGGAACCGCTTCTACGGCCCGCTTACGGCCATCGCTCCCGGGGATGTCGCGCTCCTCAATCTGGCCATGCCGGGAAAGCTGACTCTGTCGACCGGAGTTCTTGTGATGTACGCAGACGACGAGTCGTTCACGTTCATGACTCCGGAGGGGCACATGTTCGCCTCCTTCATCACCTTCTCTGCCTTCGAGGGCCCCGATGGTGTCACGACGGCGCAGGCCCATGTGCTCCTGCGAGCCAACGACCCGCTGTTCGAGCTCGGACTCATGTTCGGAGGTCACCGCAAGGAGGACCGTTTCTGGGTCTACACGCTGACCGCCCTGGCCGGGCACTTCGGCGTCTCCGACGCGGTCGAAACCCAGGTCGTGTGTGTGGACAAGAAGCGTCAATGGCGTTACGCCGGCAACATCCGGCACAACTCGGCGATCCGCTCCGGCATCTACATGATGGGAACTCCGTTCAGGGCGTTACGGCGCAGCAAGTAGCGCCCTTTCCTCCACCTCGACGGAGGACCGGACAATCGGTGACACTTGGGGCATGACTGAGCAACGCGCCTTTGACGCCGTTGTCGTTGGAGCCGGACCCAACGGGCTCGCCGCGGCCATCGAGTTCGCGCGGGCCGGGAAGTCGGTGGTGGTGTTCGAGGCCGCCGCTACGCCCGGGGGTGGATGTCGCTCGGCCGAGCTGACGCTGCCCGGGTTCACGCACGACGTGTGCTCTGCGATCCAGCCTCTGGCGCTTGCATCACCGTTCTTCAAGTCGATGCCCCTGGCCGATCTGGGTGTTCGTTTTTGCCATCCCATCACGCCGCTGGCCCATCCTCTCGACGATGGAGACGCGGCCGCACTCGAGCGCTCGGTGGGCGAGACCGCCGAGGGCCTTGGCACCGACGCAAGGGCGTATCGGAAGCTCATGGAACCGCTGGTGAGGAACACCGACAAGCTGGTGCTAGACATCCTGGGTCCCGCAAGGGTGCCCCGCCACCCCATTGCGCTCGCCCGCTTCGGCCCGTCCGCCATTCGCTCCGCCTACGGCCTGGCGAACTCGCTTTACAAGGAGGACAGGGCCAAGGCGCTGATCGGCGGGATCGCCGCGCACTCGATGCTGTCGCTGAGACGTGCTCCCACCGCGGCCTACGGGATCATGCTCGGGCTCGTCGCGCACGGATACGGCTGGCCCGCGATCGAGGGCGGCTCCCAGGTGCTCACCGATGCGCTGGTTACCCACCTGACGTCGCTGGGTGGCGAGCTCGTCACCGGACGTCGAATCGAGGCCATGAGTGACCTGCCCGAGGCGCGTGCGGTTCTGTTCGACCTCACTCCGAGACAGGTCGTGGCGATCGCGGGCGAGCAGTTGCCGCCCCGCTACCGCGGGCGGCTCGAGCGGTACGAACACGGCCCGGGTGTATTCAAGGTCGACTTCGCGCTGAGCGAGCCGATCCCGTGGAAGGCGGACGCGTGCAGGCGAGCGGGAACCATTCATCTCGGCGGCACCTTGGAGGAGGTGGCCGCGTCCGAGGACGCCGTCGTGCGCGGGCGCCACCCCGACCGTCCCTACGCTCTGCTCGCTCAACAGTCGACGTTCGATCCGACCCGCGCTCCCGAAGGCAAGCACACCGTATGGAGCTATTGCCACGTCCCGAGCGGATCTCCCATGGACATGAGCGAGCGGATCATCGATCAAATCGAGCGCTTTGCCCCCGGTTTTCGCGACACGATCCTTGCCAAGGCCACCATCTCGGCTCCAGAGTTCGAGAGGTACAACGCCAACTACATCGGAGGGGACATCTCGGGGGGCCTCCAGCACTACGGTCAGCTCTTCACGCGTCCCGCGCCGCGCCTGGACCCCTACTCGACGCCCAACAGGAAGCTCTATTTCTGCTCGTCGTCGACTCCTCCCGGCGGAGGAGTGCACGGGATGTGCGGTGTCTTCGCCGCGCGCTCGGCACTGCGCCGGGTCTTCTGAGGGGCGGTCTCTTTTTCTGGCGGAGCGTTATTTCTGGCCGTCGAAGTCGTTCGGCAGCAGCGAGAAGATGGTCAGGTCGACGCGCTCGCCCTTGATCTCTCTGCAGCTGCGAAGCACCCCCTCGCGGCTGAATCCGCAGTTCAGCGCCACACCCTCGGAGGGGTGGTTGCCGACGTGGGTGAGCAACTCGAGTCGCTTTACGCCGAGGTCCATGAACGCCCAGCGGGCCATCAGCCTGACGGCTCGCGAGGCGATTCCGCGCCTTCGTACGCCGGCGGCGACCCAGTAGCCGACCTCCGCACTCGAGTGAACGACGTGAAGCTTGAGCCCGACCCCCCCGAGCAACTCGCCGGTGACCGCGTCGGTGACCGCAGAGTCGGTCCCGACGCCCATGGCCTCCTGCCGGGCGTTGGTCTTGAAGAAGACCTTGGCCTCCTTGCGTGTGTAGGGGACCGGAATCCCGGTCCAGCGAGGGATCTCCGGGTCGGCCAAGAGGTCGAGCAGCCGATCGAGGTCGGAGTTCTCCCACGAGCGGATGGCGACGACGCCATCGTGCAGCGAATCCGGGGGCGAAAGAGGCGCCATGGGTCCACTGTAGTGCGCGATGTGCGCTCGCAAGTGCCGGAGCTCGCTGCGACAATAGGAGCATGACCGTGACGACCAAGAAGTCGACAAAGAAGCCGACCAAGAAGCAGTCTCAGGCGCGTGCCGAAGAGCTGCGCGAAGAGATCAACTATCACTCCTATCGCTATCACGCGCTCGACGACCCCGAGATCGCCGACGTGGAGTACGACGCGCTCAACAAGGAGCTCCTCGGAATTGAGGACGAATTCCCGGATCTCGTAACCCCGGATTCGCCGACGCAGCGAGTCGGCGCTCCGCCTTCGGACCAGTTTGCTCCCGTCAAACACCGAACGCCGATGATGAGCCTCGACAACTGCTTCTCTCTCGAGGAACTGCAGGCGTGGGGACATCGGGCCGAACGTCTCATCGCGAACATCGATGCGTACATGACCGAACTCAAGATGGACGGCGTCGCGGTCAACCTCATCTATGAGGACGGGGTGTTCGTCAAGGGTGCGACGCGCGGCGACGGCCGCACCGGCGAGGACATCACCGGCAACCTCAAGACCATCAATGCGGTGCCGCTCAGGCTTCGTGGGGACGACGTGCCGCGCGTGCTCGAGGTGCGCGGCGAGGTTTACATGCGCACGGACGACTTCTCTCGTCTCAACGAACGGCTGGGCGAGGCCGGCAACAAGACCTTTGCCAACCCTCGCAACGCCGCCGCCGGGTCGCTCCGGCAGAAGGACCCCAGCATCACCGCGGATCGCAAGCTGTCGCTCGTCTGTCACGGGATCGGCTTCGTCCAGGGTGTGCGCTTCAAGTCCCACTCGGAATCGCTTGCGTTCGTGCGTGGGTTGGGGCTGCGAACAAACTCAGAGAACAAGGTGGTCGGCGACCTCGACGAGGTCTTCAAGCGCTGCTCCCACTGGCAGGAACACCGTCACGACGTGCCCTACGAGATCGACGGCGTGGTCGTGAAGGTCGACTCGATCGCTCAAGAGGAGGAGCTCGGGTTCACCTCCAAAGCGCCCCGTTGGGCGATCGCATACAAGTTCCCACCCGAGGAGCGCACTACTCCGCTCAAAGACATCTTTGCGTCGGTCGGGCGCACCGGGGTGGTGACGCCCTTCGCCAGTCTCGAGACCGTGTTCGTCGGCGGTGTGAACATCACCACCGCGACGCTGCATAACGAGGACGAGGTGGCGCGTAAGGACGTGCGCCCTAAGGACACCGTCATCGTTCGCCGCGCAGGAGACGTCATTCCAGAAGTGGTCGGACCCGTACTGTCCAAGCGCCCCAAAGGCACGCGGCGGTGGAAGATGCCCAAGAAATGCCCGTCGTGCGGAGCCGAGCTCGTGCGTAACGAAGGCGAGGCCGCGACGCGCTGCCTGAACATCTACGAGTGTCCGGCTCAACAGCGCGAGCGCCTGTTTCACTTCAGCGGCCGCGGAGGCATGGACATCGACGGGCTCGGCTACCAGACGATCATCATGATGCTCGAGCGAGGTTGGGTCACAGACGTCAGCGACATCTACTTCCTGAAGTCCGAGCAGTTCGAGGGCCTCGAGGGCTGGAAAAGCAAATCGATCGACAACTTGATGGGTGCCATCGACGCCTCCCGTACCCGGCCGCTGGCCGCCTTCTTGACCGCCCTGGGGATCCCGCACGTCGGCTACTCGGCCGCCGAGGTCCTGGCCGAGGAGGTGCGCTCGCTGGAGAAGCTCGAGACCATGACCGAGGAGGACCTCGAGGCCATCGAGGGCATCGGCCCGGTGATCGCCCAGTCGATTGCGTCGTTCTTCGCAGAGGAGGCCAACCGGGCGGTGCTCGACCGGTTGCGGTCCGGCGGCGTCCGCCCGGTGCCGCCCGAGCCCAAGAAGGAGGGTGGGCTGACCGGGAAGTCGTTCGTGCTCACGGGCTCGCTCGAGGGTTTCTCGCGCAGCGAGGCGCAGACTGCGATCGAGGATCTGGGCGGCAAGGTCACATCGAGCGCAAGCAAGAAGACCGACTACATGGTGGTGGGGGAGAACCCAGGAAGCAAGTTCGACAAGGCCCAGCAGCTGGGCATCGAGATCCTCGATGAGGACGGCCTGCGCAAGCTCCTCGAGAATTGAGGCACTCTAGACGACCCCTTCTAAAAGAAACCGGCCCCCGTGAAGGGGGCCGGTTTATCTGGCTTACTCACACATCCGCACGCACTTCTCATTGCCGTAGCGAGCCCGGTGGACCAAACCGGGGCGACGGATGCTGGTGAACCGGATGGGATTCCGCCAGTGGCCCAATCAACTAGCCAGATCCCTTACTGCGGTTGCCGAACCACTAGCCGCCGGCCACCTCACGAGGTCCGTAAGAACAATCAATCACTGTGTGTGGACCACCTCCTCTCTCGTGTACCGCCATAAAAGCACAC
>JBOGWV010000172.1:0-4361 GCA_050693975.1 Actinomycetota bacterium | reverse complement strand
GGTGATTTCTTGGTGCGCGGCGTTGTCGGCGCCGATCCCGACTCGGGGGCCATTGCCGTAGGCGACGCGGTGGCTGTTGGAGAGACGATCCAGTTCCAGGTGCGCGATGAGGCCTCCGCCGATGAAGACCTGCGAAACACATTGAAGGTCGCACGCGACAGGGTCGGTGACCGCAGTGTCGCTGGCGGGCTGCTGTTTACATGCAACGGACGCGGCTCGCGCATGTTCTCCACACCCGATCACGACGCTGCTCTGCTCGCCTCGGAGCTCGACGACCCTCCGATTGCAGGCTTCTTCTGCGCAGGAGAGCTGGGGCCGGTGGGGAACAGGAACTTTC
Source organism: Actinomycetota bacterium (assembly GCA_050693975.1). Lineage (GTDB taxonomy): Bacteria > Actinomycetota > CADDZG01 > CADDZG01 > WHSQ01 > WHSV01. The sequence continues at coordinate 4,024 of JBOGWV010000172.1, read as the reverse complement.
TGCACGGCTTCACCGCGTCGATGGCGCTCTTCTCCGAGGAACCCGAAGACACCGTGAGGACGAGTTCGTGACCAGCTGCACTAGCACGCCGCAAGTGACGGCGACGCGCTCACGCCCGAGGCCAGGGATGCGGTGTTACTGGAACGAGTCCCGGGCGCGCCTGCCGGGCAAGCCGGCGGGCGAGGCGCAGCGGTTCGGGCGTGCGGGCACGCTCAAGACTGCGCTGGACCACCTCGACGGCTGCATCTACGTCGGTTCGCCACTCGGATGAACCACGACAGGCCGAACTCCCACGCGGGTCCGTAGCCCCCTCGGCCACACCTTCTAACACCGCAGAGGCAAGCGGTTTGCATGGTCGCATGGTTACGGCCGCAGCCCAGGCCCTGTCCCCCGGTGCCCCTCGGCCGATAAGCCCGCGTTCAAAGCAAACCCAGCATGCGCCGAAGTTGACGGGACCCGAAGGCCGCCACGGCTCCATGTTCTCGACCGCGAGCGATTGCTGGATCGCGACAAGATCTTGTGACCGGACCCCATTCATTGGTCCACCGTTGGTGAGAGTCGGTCCACTTGGTTCTCTGTTTCCCAGGCCGTAGCAGTACGCGACCGGACAACGCCAGCCAAGGCTGCTGTGGGGCCGGAACGTGTTGTACTCGTGCTTCCGGTCCCCGATCAGCACCTGGGCCTCGAGCAGGGTGTCGAACTGCTCGACCGACAGCAGCTCGTCACGCAGGCGGGAGCCGAACGACTCCACGAAGGGGTTCTCCCACGGAGAACCCGGCTCGATGTAGCTCGTTCCCGTGCCCGAGAAACGACACCAGTCGCGCAGCGCGTTGGCGGTCGGCTCGGGCCCGTTGTCGCAGCGAATGAACTCAGGCGCTTGTTCTCTCTTTGCAACGATGTCTTCCAGCGCGGCGACGGTGCGGTCCGCGTCGATGCGACTTCGACGAGTCCGCCGAGCTCTTCCCTGGTGTGTTCGTCGACGATGTTTAGCAACTTCAGCACCTTGCCGTCTGAGGTCTGGTCGAACTGGAAGTCGAGGCCCCAGACACAGCTCAAACTCGCCGAGGCATCGCAGCGAAGCTGCTCAGAAGCGAACTCCGACACCCACTTGCATCATCCCCCTCGTTTCGTCACCTCTTTGCTCAGGTTCAGCCCTGAACAGACGTTATCGATCCAAGCTCCTGACCCCCCGATGCTCCCTCTCACGATCGGGCCCGGTAAGGACCACCCCTCCCGACCTCCACCTCACGGGGGGCAGCCTTGTCGTTACTCGTGTGTTGGTCCTTCGTTGTTGGGGGGCCTTCTCATCCTCGATCTTCGTCCTGCCCCTTGTGATCGAACGCGTGAGATGCGGAAGCTTCTGCGTGACTTGCTGCAGTCGGCCCTGGGGTGGTGGGCGCAGGAGCGTGGACGGCATTGATCGCCCTCTATATCTACGCCGACTTCCTCTCGCTTTATCGACCGGGTCAGTCGGATGAGATAAGCCGAGGCGAGCTGGGTCCCTTCGATGTCTCTCAAGGAACTCTCGTGATCGCGTCTTTGATAGTCATCATTCCCGCGGTCATGATCGTCATGTCGTTGCTCCTGCCCGCTAGGCGAGCCCGCCGTGCGAATCTGGCTTTGGCGATCCTGTATACACTCGTTAACATCAGCAACTTGGTGGGGGAAGGCTGCGCCTACTACATCTTGTTCGGGGTCGCCGAGGTCGCGGTAACCGCGCTCGTTTTCTTCACGGCATGGAGATGGCCGGTGAGAGCGTGATGTCAGCCGATGGTGACCCGAACGCGTTTTTCGGAGACCCGCTCTAGCCTTCCAGCCCCTTCGGCGTGACGAACTCGACCAGCGTGGCTTCGCCTGGGCTGAGTTGTCTCCATTCATCGGTGGGCGCCTTTAGGACCGCGAGGGCGGCGGTCGGGAACTTGTTGCGGACCGCTTTCAGCTTGGGGTCTTTCGAGGCGAGTTCCATAACCAGCTCCTGCATCGCCGGGTTGTGCCCCACGACGAGAACAGAGGCCGCGGTGGGGGAGAGGCGCCTGAGCCTGGTCATGAGGTCCCGGCTGCCCGCGGTGTAGAGCCTGGGCTCCACTTTGACTGTCGTTTCCTTGGGTAGCGCGGGGCGCAAGTGCTCGAGGGTCTGGCGAGCGCGCTTTGCTGACGTGCACAGGACGACCGAAGGCTTGACCCCGTTCTTTCGCAGGTATTCGGCCATGCGAGCTGCGGCCTTGTGCCCGCGGGGCGCGAGCGGTCGATCCTGATCGGCGAGCTTGGGGTCGTCCCAGCTCGATTTCGCGTGACGCATGAGGAAAAGGGTCTTCATTCCACGAACTCCTTCCTCCTTCCTCCGCTACGCCGCGTACTTGATATTGTCCCTCATCCTTCGCATGCCCGAAACGAGCGTTTCGCGTCGCGGTCACCGCCCGCGACTAGCGTCAAGAAATGTTTGGGTTCGAAGTAGCGGCGGAGGTCGGGAGGTGGCTCGAACGCACATGAGCGCTCGTGGGATCGAGGTCACGATCACGAACGGCCTGGATGACCGCCAGAGGCGAGACACATGAAGCCATGGTGCCCTATGCGGAGTTGCCTGCCTCCAAGCAGAATCAGGACCAGCCTTATGTCGAAGCATCAGGACCGTGGCATCGCGCTACGAATCATCCCCGTGACGCGTGGGAGATGGTTAGCTCCCGTTGGGCGCAGGAAGCGTTCGTGTCGCCGGATTGATCTGACGGGCAATTGCTCCGGGCTGCACGCGGCGGCGTTTTGCATTGGGCATCCGCGACGGCGACCTGGTCCTCGTCGGGGCACGACGGCGCATGGACAGCAAGGTCCTCAAGGTATCCCGGAGCGCCTCGATGCTCTCTTGCTCGCATCTCTCGCGGCCCCACCGCGGCCCCACCGCCCCAGGTAAGGTCCCTACCAACATCGAGCAGCCTTCTGACCTGCAGTTTTACTGGGTGGCCCCAACGGGATTTGAACCCGTGCTACCGCCTTGAAAGGTCGGAGCGGAGTGTTTCGAGCATCTTCGAGCCGTACTGAATAGTGACGACTAGCTGGGCGAACGCTTTCGGACGTTTGTGGCTGGCTGTGACCATTTGTGGTTCTGGCGCGGCCCAAACGCGGCCCAAACAGTCTGGGCGATGGGCGTCGTTTGATGCATGCCAGCACTACCATGAGGAGTCACGGCGTCCCGATTGCCAAGTTGGGCGATGCGATACCGATCGGGCCTTTGGCGGGCTTGGGCGTCGTCTTTGCATACGCCGCGGTAGCCTTGCCCGTCGCCTTCTGGGTGGTCAAGAGACGTGACGCCTGTATAGAGGCCGGTCCCTGGCGAGGGCTACTCTCGGCGAGTCCGTTAGCTATAACAGTATGAGTCCGACGAGGCGTCGCCGCCCTGCAGTCGAGTCTGGTGGACGCGCAGGCCACGGAAATCCTCGCCGTGCGGGAAGAATCTCTCGTCGATGCTCAACCCACCGTGGGGGTCGGTGTCGAGCTTGGCCATCCAGGCGCCGACGCCGTCCGGGTAGAACTGGTCGTCCCACGCGCCGTACAGAGAGTTGGTGAAGTAGACCCGCTTGCCGTCGCGACTGACCTCGACCATCTGCGGCCCGCCGGAGAGCGGCATGTCGGCCTTCGCCGGGTGCGGGGTGCGGTTGACGATGCCGCCGAGACGCACCGATCCCGCCTCCTTCGGGTTCGCCGGGTCTGACACGTCGAACTGCTTCATTTCGCCGGTGCCCCAGCAAGACACGTAGAGGAACCTGTCGTCGACTGAGAGGTCGATGTCGGTGATGAGCGGCGGAACCGCAGCGAAGGGCTTCAGCGCGGGCGGCAGCAGCTCCGGATCCGCAGGCTCGGCGGGGATGGTGATGACCTTCTCAGCCTTCCAGTCGCCGCCGTCGCGGAACCACCGCCACACCGAACCGGAGAGGTCCTCGGTGGAGATCACGACGCCGACGAAACCCCAGGTCGCGTCAGGATCGTGGGAGGGGCGGAGCTCCAGCGCCATCTGGTGCTGAGCACCGAGGTC
>JBOGWV010000171.1:0-7349 GCA_050693975.1 Actinomycetota bacterium | reverse complement strand
GCGCCTATCTCGTTGCCACGACCTCCCAGGGGCGATGGATGTTCGTGGATGCCGGCGGCGACTGGTTGACGAGCGAGCACGTCATCACCGCCGGCGCAATCGATTGGGCACCGTGAGCGGGACACAGTGAGGTCGTTGGTTCGCCTCCTGCGATGGCCGTCGCTTGCCGGTGCGGTATTCGCGTCGGCCGCGATCCTCGTTTGTGCGACCGCCGTCGCGCCCTTGTTTCTCGCGCGAGCGGGGTCAGCGCTCTTCGACGAGTATGCGGTCGGTCAGGGGGCCGACGGGGCCGTCACCATCGCGAACGATGGAGCCTTTGCCGTCGACGTGGCCAACTACCGCGACCGGCTGGTGGTGGAGTCGGCGCCCACCCAGCTCGGTGAGCCAACCCGCACGATGGTCGGTGCCGAAGCACCTATCGAGGGCCCGGCCGGGGGCTACCCCTCGAGGCCGATCTTTCGAAGCGGCGCGCTCGATCATGTCGAGCGGCTAACCGAGGGTCCCGGGACCGGCGTCTGGATCTCCAGCTTTCTCGCCAAGCGCATGGACGTGCAACCGGGCGACCGCGTGAAGCTGGGCCTCGAACCCACCATCGACATCGAGGTTGCCGGCGTCTATCGCGATCTTCTCGAGCTGCCGCGGAGCGACTTCTGGGCACCTCTCGACCGGCTGATCTATCCGGCGGCGACCGACCAGCTAAGGCCCCCCGACCCTCTGATCATGGACCGCGCCACTTTCTTCGAGATCGAGGGTGCCCTCGGGGACTTCCGGGGCGAGTCTCGCTGGGAGTTCCCGATCGATGCCGCCGGCATGACCCTGAGCGAGGCGGCCGAGGCCGGCGAAGCGGTGTCTCGATGGGCCGCAACCCTGCGCGACCCGACCACCGAAGCCGGGACCGCGCTGCTGTCCGCCAACTTCGTCTCGGCTCTGTCCGGGTGGGCCGACCTCGCCGAATCAGCCGTGACCTCGATATCCGGCCCGGTCGACATGCTGTCGTTGGGCGGTCAGGCCGTGGCCCTGCTCGTCATCGGAGGTTCCGGCTTCTTCATCGTGGGCCGAAGAAGGACGGAGTTCATGCTGCTGCATGCACGCGGCATCAGCCCCTTGAGGCTCGGCCTCGGTGCGGCTGTCGAGGGGTTGCTTCCCGTAGCCGCGGGTGCGGCGCTGGGTGGCACGCTTGCCTGGCTGTTTCTAGAGGCGTCGGGACCCGATGGTCTCTTCGGTCGCGCGGTGGCTTTGGAGGCCGTGCGTGCGGGGGCGATCGTGGCGGGCGTGTCCCTGATGCTGCTGGGGGCGAGCGTGGCGGTTGCGGTACGAGTGCAGGCTCACGAGGGCTTCGGCCGCGTAGGCAGGTCGGCGGCGCGCGTTCCGTGGGAGCTGCTGACTCTGGTTCTTGCCGCGGCGTCGCTCTACGAGCTCGTCTCGCGCGGCGTGACGCCGGTCGATGGTTCAGGCGACGCCGTTCCCCGCATGGATAGGCTCGTCATTCTGTTTCCTCTTCTGTTTCTGACCGGAGCAGCGGGACTGGCTTCGCGCGCTCTCAGGCGCGGACTGCCGCGATTGCGCGCGGCCGGCGGTACATGGCCGCCATCTCTGTACGTCGCGACGAGAAGACTTGCATCCACGGGGCGATCGGCCGCCGCCCTAGTTACCGCGGCCACCGTCGCCATCGGGATGTTCGCGTACTCCGCGATCATCTCGTCGTCGGCCGAGGCGACCGCCACTCAACGCTCGCTCCTTAGAGTGGGCAGCAGTGTGTCCGCAAGTATCAGCGCTCCTCCGAGCGTGCTTGATTCGGCCGGCTTCGACAACACCCCGGTGATTCGCTACACGGGCGCCAGGCTCGGCACCGATGCAGCCGATGCGGTCGATGTCATCGCGATCGACGCAGAGACGTTCGGCGAGGCCGCGTACTGGGACGCCGAGTTCTCCGACTCTCCGCTCGAAGAGCTACTGTCCCGGATCGACGGCGACGCCGGCCAGAACGTTCCCGCGGTGTTCGTGGGACCCGCTCCCGACTCGACGTTGCTGCAAATCTCGAGCTACGAGATTCCCGTCGAGGTGGTCGGGCGTGCCGAGACCTTCCCCGGAGTGCTCGAGTCGCGACCGCTCGTAGTGGTCGGCCGCAACTCTTTGTCCGACGCGCTCGCGGCGGACGAGGCGTCGCTCCGCGTCGGAGAAGGTGACTTCCAGGTCTGGGGCGAGGGCACCCCATCCGAGATGAGGGCCGCACTTGCCGAGGCCGGCGAGTCGGTGCATACCCTTGTAAGCGCCGCCGAGTTACGAGACACGCCACCCTTCCTCGCCCTAACGTGGACCTTTGGCCTTCTCGAGGCACTTGGAGTGCTCATAGGGGGGGTCGCGCTGGTCGGCATGTTCCTCTACCTCCAGACCCGTCAGCGAGAACAACAGGTCTCCTACGCACTCGGTTCGAGGATGGGTCTCGAGCGCCGTTCCCACCGGCTGTCGATCGGATTCGAGATCTCGGGGATGCTCGGCGCATCGGTCATTCTCGGGCTGGTGCTGGCGATCATCGTGACCATCCCCACGACCGACCATATTCAGGTGTTCTCCGACCCTGGTTCCGTCCCGCTGGTGCGGATCCCTGGAGCAGCCCTGGCGCTGGCCGCGGCGGTCGCGCTTCTCGCGGCGTGGGTGGGAGCGTGGATCGTGCAGCGAGAGGCCGACAGGACCGATGTGGCGCAGGTGATGCGACTTGCACGCTGAGCGAATTCAGGAGGCCGCCTCCTGCAACGGTCTGGTGAAGATCTACTGGACCGCGAGCGGCGAGGTCCATGCGCTGAAGGGCATCGACGCGATCTTTCCGCGTCGCTCGGTGACCGCGGTAGTGGGGCCCTCCGGAAGCGGTAAGTCTTCACTTCTTCGCATTCTTGCGGGGCTCGATCTCGCGACCGCGGGCGCAGTCAAGATCGGCGGCGAAAACGTCGCAGGCCTCAAGGCGCGCGCGCTCAGACGTGTGCGCCGCAAGTTAACCGGCTACGTCTTCCAGAGGCCGTCCGACAACCTGATTCCGTACCTCACCGTCGGCGGCCACATGAGACAGGCTGCTCGCCTCCGCAGAACGAAGCTCGACTCGAACGAGTTGCTCGAGCGGCTCGGGCTCGCAGGCCGCGCTCATCACAAGCCGGACCAGCTCTCCGGCGGCGAGCAGCAGAGGCTCGCGTTCGCACAGGCGGTCGTCGGCAATCCCTACATGGTCGTTGCCGACGAGCCGACCTCGGAGCTTGACAGTGGGTCGGCCGCGGCGCTGCTGGATACGGTTTCGTCGCTGGTCGACCTGGGAGTGAGCTTCGTACTTTCGACCCACGACCCCGAGGTCGTCAATGCTGCCGACCGTACCCTCCATCTCAGGCACGGCGCGCTCGAGGCCGAGAGCCACCAGATGCGGACGCTCTCGGTGATCGACCACTCGGGGCGAATTCAACTACCTCCCGGGGCACTCGAGATGTTTCCCGATCGCCGCGGCGTGATCGAGGTGGACGACGAGGGGGTGAGAATCACCCCGCCATGAACCAGAGCTTGCAGGCGCCCGATCCAGGCGCCCCCCCTCTTATCGAGGCACGGGGCATCACCAAGTCGTATCGGCGGGGCCCGGAGGAGATCCATGCGCTCCAAGGTGTGGAGCTGGCCGTGAGGCGCGGCGAGCTGATCGCGCTCGTCGGGCCCTCCGGTTCGGGCAAGACCACCCTGCTCAACGTCCTCGCGGGCTGGGAGCGGCCGGACTCCGGCGCGCTGCTGTGGGAAGAACAGGTGATCGAATCGGCTCTCTCGCTTCGCTGGAACGAGATGGCCATCGTCCCCCAGAGCCTGGGACTGATGGAGGAGCTGACGCTTGCCGAGAACGTCGAGCTTCCGGTGAGGCTCGGCACGGCTCCGGGTGCGAGCGGGCGGGTCGGCGAGCTCCTCGGCCGGCTGGGCCTCGAGGCGCTCGCGGGCAGGCTCCCCGCGGAGACCTCGCTCGGCGAGCAGCAGAGGGCGGCCGTGGCAAGGGCGCTAATCGCGTCACCCAAGTTGCTGATGGCCGACGAGCCCACCGCCCACCAGGATGCGCTCTGGTCTCGCAGGGTCCTGGAGGCGCTCACCGAGGCGACCGCCGCGGGGACGGCGTGCATAGTCGCCAGCCACCACCGTGAAACGGTGGAGTACTGCAATCGGGTCGCCGGGATTCGCGACGGCCGGGTGCGAGACGTCGAGGAGCTGTCCTCGCTGGTCTTGAAGGAGGAGCACTAAGCGCTCCCGACTTCGGGTGACGGGCCGGTGATGTGCGCGTGACGCACCAACTCCACAATGGTTCTGCTCGGGCGGTCGTGGAGGGAGACAGAGATGGCCGACGCCGAAGGCGCCACAACGTTCGCTGAGCTCAGCTGCTGTCCTCAGCTCGAAGAGTGCAACACCTGCGATGTCCTCGACATTCGATACCGGCTGCCGTTCAGGCCGCTGCCTCAGAGAGGTGACCAGCGCCGAATCGTCCCGGTCGAAGTGACCCTGCACTTCCGCCTGACGCGGTGTCCCGGTCCGCTCTCCCTTGGAGACCTGGTGTACACGACCACGCTTCTCCCGGGCGAGCAAGTGAGGCTGTTCACCAGCGACCGCCACAGCAGGTTCAGCTTCGACACCGAGAGCAAGCTCGCCTATCGCCAGCACACCACGTCGGAGGAGTCGTACTACATGGCCGGCATGGCGAACTCGATGAGCGATCTGAGCATCCTCGATACGACCAACAAGACCTCCACCTTCGGCGAGTCGTCGGTGAGTGGGGGAGGCAGCGCCGGCATCGACATTGGAATCGCCGAGATCGGAGGGTCCGTTGCAGCCAGCTCCTATAACTCTGAGGCGACGCTGGACCTGACGCGCGAGCTCACACAGCACGCCGAGTCGTCCCACCGGCATGTCGAGGTTGGAACGCGGGCGGCGGCCTCGACCTCGGTGGGAGAGGTGGCAAGCAGGACTCACACCGAGGGTGAGTCCGAGGACCAGTTCGAGTCCTCGTCGCGTGTCTTTGCGAACCCGAATCGCTGTCACGCGTTGACCTTCTTCTTCTATCGCATCAACAAGTGCCAGACCGTGCGGTTCGAGCTGGTTCGCATCGAGCGCCGGGTGGATGACCCGTCCGCGCCCGCCGGTGCGGTCTTGAATCCACCACCACCCGCTAATGGATTGGCGGTGGTGCCGGACGGCTTGCTTGCAACCCGCAAGGACCGGCTTTCGGTCGAACGCGCCGCACGCACGAGCATGCTCGAGCGCCTTGAGACCCAACAGGTCGTGCGCTCGCCGCTGGCGGGTCGCTTCGGCAGCTCTCTGGCCACGGCGGTGATCGTGCAGGAGGCGGTCGCGGCGGAGCTCAAGGCGGCTGCGCTGAAGCAGGTTGACGCAGAGCTTGCGGAAGTCGGGCTACTCGACGCGAAATCGGGGGAGGTCACGGAGGAGGCCAAGCAACGCTTCAGCTGGGAGCAAACCTCGAGCCTTCCGACTCCCGGCGTGATCGTCAAGGGATGCCTGGACGACTGCGACGTGTGTGAGCCTTCACTGGACGAGGAGATCAAGCTCGATCTGGAGCGACGGCACCTGGAAAACGAGCTGCTCAAGCGCAAGATCGAGCTGCTCGAACAGTCCCAGGAGTATCGCTGCTGTCCCGAGGGGTCGGAGGAGGACGGGCCGGAGGCTTGAGCGGGATAGTTAGAAAAGGAGTGTTGCACAAGGAGTCTTTTCTAGTTACGATGCGGGGGTGGACGAGGAACGAGGCCGTACAAAAACCACGAAATGGCTGGACGATCCGCACGCGTTCCGGGCTCTAGCTCACCCACTTAGGCTCAGGCTCCTGGGTCAGCTCCGCACCGGGGGGCCGGCCACGGCGACGACGCTGGCCGGGGTGTTCCAGGACAGCGTTGCCTCGATCAGCTACCACCTGCGCCAACTCGGAAAGCACGGATTCATAGAGGAGGCCACCGAGCTGGCGCGCGACGGTCGCGAGCGCTGGTGGCGCGCCTCACATACAACCACCTCGTGGTCCACCGTTGACCTCCTCGACAGCCCCGAGGGCCTCGCGGCCGAGGCCTCCTTTGCAAGCGAGGTGCTTCGCACCTACTCCGACGTCGCCCAGAGATGGCTGAACGAGCGCGTCGAGTGGGACAAGCAATGGGTGGACGCGGCTGCGATGGGCGACGAAATTCTCCGACTGACCCCCGGCGAGTTGCAAGAGCTTTTGTCGGAGCTGCATGCCGTGGTGGCCCGTTTCAACGAACGCACTCCAAGTGATGGTGCGGAGACCGTGCAGCTCATCCTTCAGGCCTACCCGTTCAAGGCCGCTCCTTGAGCGCGCCGACACGCGACTCGTCCACTCGGCGGATCGGGCCGCTGCTCGTTCTCTTCGGTGCGAATGCGATTTCGCTTACCGGCAACGTAATGACGTTGACGGCGGTGCCGTGGTTCGTGCTGCAGACGACGGGGAGCGCGGCAATGACCGGGATCATCGCGTCCCTCAACTTCCTGCCGATCGTGCTCGCCAATTTGTTCGGCGGTGCTTTCGTGGACCGGCTCGGCTACAAGCGCGCGAGCGTCATAGCGGATCTAACTAGCGGTTTCACGGTTGCGATGATTCCACTGCTCTACGTGACCGCGGGCCTCCCCTTCTGGGTGCTGGGCGTGCTCGTCTTCCTCGGGGCGTTGCTGGACGCGCCGGGGAGCACGGCTCGCTCCGCGCTCTTGCCCGAAGCCGCGCAGCAGGCCGGGTGGAGCATGGAGCGCGCCAGCGGAGTGTACGCGGCCGTCGAGCGAGGGTCCCGGTTGGCGGGGGCACCGCTGGCGGGTTTTCTCATTGTGTTCGTCGGGGCCACGAACGTCCTGTGGGTGGACGCGGCGACGTTCTTCCTGTCTGCGATCGCGATCTCGCTTGCCGGAGTGGTTGCCCCGAGACCCGAGTCCTCTACGGGCTATCTGAGCGAACTCAAGGCGGGTCTGACCTTCTGGCGTCGTGACAAGGTGCTGGTGGCGCTGACCCTCACCGTGACCGCGACCAACCTGCTGGATTCCTTCTCTTCGGTGCTCCTGCCGGTGCTGGCGAATGTGCTCTATGGAAGTCCGGTCAGTCTCGGGCTGATGCTGGGGGCGATGGGGGGCGGTTCGGTTGCGAGCGCGCTGCTGTTCGCCGCCACCGGCCACCGGCTGCCTCGTCACAGGACTTTTGCCGTCTGCTTTTCGCTGGTGGCGCTTTACTACCCTCTACTGGCGCTGTTCCCGCCGGAGATCGGGGCCGTACTCGTCATGTTCGGAGCAGGTCTGGCCTCCGGTCCGCTCAATCCGATCCTTCACACCGTCGAGTTCGAGCGCGT
>JBOGWV010000170.1:0-18158 GCA_050693975.1 Actinomycetota bacterium | reverse complement strand
ATTTGGCCCGGGCGATCCGCTTGAGGTTCTCGGTGATCGGCGCCTCGATGTCCACGACGTCGCGTGCCTCTTCACCGGTCGCGATCTTCTCCATGTAGACGCAGGGACCGGGATCGAACATCGTGCCACGCTCCGCCAGGGCGACGACGGCGAGCGCGCCGTTCATCCCCTTGGCCGTAAGCGTGGTGCCATCGATTGGATCGACCGCGATGTCTACCTGGGGAGCCTCGCCGTTGCCCAGCTCCTCGCCGCGGTAGAGCATCGGTGCTTCGTCCTTTTCCCCCTCGCCGATCACGACGATGCCGTCCATCGGGACGGTGTCCATCATCAGGCGCATGGCGTCAACTGCGGCCTGGTCGGCGGCCTCCTTGTCCCCTCGTCCCATCCAGCGAGCCCCGGCGAGGGCCGCGGCCTCGGTGACGCGGACGAGTTCCATTGCGAGGTTCCTGTCGGGAGCCTCGCCGTTGGGGCCCAACGCCGGCATCCATTCCCCTTCCTGGTGGATTGGCTTCGAGCGTAACGGGAAAACGCCCGCCACATGCAAGGGGGCATGCAAAAGGGGCCGGCGATCGCGCCGGCCCCTCGTTGATTTCGGGATTCGCTCCCGCCCAGGTGGTGGCTGGCTAGAGGCCCTTGAACACCGGGCACAGGTAGCCGAACTTCTCAGACGGCAGGTAACCGTCGCTGCCCAGGACGCCTTCGCCGTACCACGCGTCCGGGATGGGTGCGGTGCGGGACTCCGAGTCCTTACCACCCTGCTTGATCTCCAAGACGTCGAGCCCACGGTAGGCGTCGGCGGTGTAAACGATCGTTCCCGTGGTGTCCTTGGGGGCCCAGTAGGCGGCCCACGTCGAACCGTTGGCCGGGAGGTAGTAGCCGACCTGACGGATCTTGCTCGGGTTGGAGGTGTCGAGGAAGCGGGTGCCCTGCTCGTACCAGCCGACCGCCGCGATGCCATCCTGCTCGTCGAACCAATGAGAGGAGCAATTGACCGTCAGAGGGGCCTTGGAGTCCTCGGAGCCGCCCGTCAGCAAACCATTCAGCTCGGTCTTCCAGGTGTCGAGGTTCGTGACGGTCTTCTTGGCGGTGTTGATGCGGTAGGTCTCGAACTTGCCCTGGCCGTTGCAGCTCCCCGGCTGTTCCTCGTCGGTGTCGACGTAATCCTCCTCGGTGACCAGCAGGGTGTTCCCGCGGCGCTGGCTGTTGTGGAGGATGAAGTCGTTGAGCTCAGAGGGGTTCGATGCTTGAGGGCCGGTCTTGGCCACCAGGGTGGGCTTGAGCGGGTCGTTCGTCGGCCTGTAGCCGGCTGCTCCGCCACCACCAACCGACCAAACAACTCCCTGGGAGTCGAGCTCGGTGTCGTGGGTCACGGTGAAGGCCTCGCTCTTGGACGCGGCGGATTCGAAGTCGCCGAGCGACTTGGGGGCGGTGGGATCCGAGACGTCCACAACCTCGACGCGGGAGCCGCCGTCAACCCACAGAAGCGAGCAGTCCTCGGTCACGAAATTGGCGATGTGTCCGGCTCCGTTTCCGGTTCCCTCGATCCCCAGCGGGAAGGTCGCGCTGAGCGTCGGCAGCGAGGGGTTCTTGATGTCGATGACGTACAGAGGTGCCGCCGGGTTGATGGCATCGCTCGCGATGACGAGGGTGTTGCCGCAGATGTCAACGTCCTCGTTCTCGAAGTGGGGAAGCGGCAGCCCGCCCACGATGGTCGGGTTGGCCGGCTGGGAAACGTCGAACACGGTCAGACCGGTCGCGCCGGTAGCGTAGCCGTGGTTGCCCTTGAAGTTCATGCCGAAGAACGAGCCGGGTACGTTGCCGATCACCGAAACGTTGTCGGATATGGCCAGTGGGGGCGGCGTCGGCAGTATCTGACCGGACGCGGGCCCGAAGGCAGACGGAAGAAGCAGCAGCGAGCTAAGGGCTGCGAGCAGAGTGAAGGCGCGAAGTTTTTTCATGGAACAGTGGTTCTCCCCCAATAGAGCGGCTTCCTCACGGAGCTATGCCCGTTTTTCCGGCGGCTACGCCTAGAAGCTGGAAACGGAGGTAGCGGTGACTCTCCTACGAGGGATAAACCGAGATCTCCGTTGCCTTGATCGCGACCCAGATGGCCGCACCGGGCTCGAGGCCAAGCCCCGCTACCGACGGACCCGTAACTAGGGCCGTGACCGGGATGGAGCCCGCCACGCGTACCCTGGCGAGGTCGTGACTGGTCTCGATCGAGGTCACCGTTCCCTGCCAGACGTTGCGCGGACTGCCCGCCGGACGCTGCGGATAGAGCGCCACCGCCCTCGGGTGCACGCTGACGAGGACCTCGCCGGCCGGCGGCGCGGGGACGATCAACTCGGCCCCCGACTCGAGCCTCACCACATCTCCCGAGATGGTTCTCCCCTTCCAGAGGTTGAGCCCGAGCAGATCGGCGACGTAGGGGGTGCGCGGTCTCTCGCCGAGCTCTCTAACGGTGCCGCTCTGGACGACTCGGCCCCCTTCCATCACCACCACCCTTTGGCCGAGCAGAACCGCCTCCACCGGATCGTGAGTGACGACGAGACGAACGCCTTCAAACTCGCGCAGGTGCCCAATCAGCTCGTGGCGAACGGAGACCCGCGCGGTTGCGTCCAGCGCCGCGAGAGGCTCGTCTAACAGCAGCAGCCGGGGCGTGGTCGCCAGCGCCCGCGCCAGCGCAACGCGTTGAGCCTGGCCGCCGGACAAAGCCGAGGGGCGCGCGGTCGCGTAGGACTCCAGGTTCATGCGCTCGAGCCACGCGTGAGCGGCCCGCCGAGCGTCGGCGCGTGCAACTCGGCGGGCTCTCAACCCGAAGGCGACGTTGTCCAGCACGCTCATGTGCTCGAACAAGAGGTAGTCCTGAAAGACGAACCCGATGGGGCGTCGCTCGGCGGGCAGCCGTCTTCGAATCGAAGTGTCCTCGAGCACGTCGTCGTCGAGCACGACCCTTCCCTGTCGCAAGGGCAGCAATCCCGCCAAGGCGCGCAACAACGTGGTCTTCCCCGCGCCGTTTCTCCCGGCCAGCACCACGGTTTCGTCGGGCTCGACGGCGAGGGCCGCTTCGAGCTTCAGGGCTCCAAGGCTCAGCAAGACCTCCGCTCGCAGACTCATAGGGAGGCCACCAACCGGTCGCGCATCGCCACGATGATCGTGAGAGAGATCACAACGAGCACCAGGCTCAACGCGATCGCGCCGTCGAGTCCTCGCTGAAGCTCGACGAACACCGCCAGCGGCACGGTCTGCGTGGCCCCGGGCGAGTTGCCGGCAAAGGTGATGGTGGCGCCGAACTCACCAAGGGCGCGCGCCCAAGCAAGCACCGTTCCCGCGCCCAATGCCGGGGCGATCGCAGGCATGGTGACGCGCCAGAACACCACCCACTGTCCCGCGCCGAGGGTCGCCGCGGCTTCCTCGTAGCGCGTGTCCATCGATCGAAGCGCAGCCTCGACCGTGAGCACGAGAAACGGTAGTGCTACGAACGTTTCGGCGACGACCACTCCGGCCGGCGTCCCGAAGAGGCGCACGCCGAAGGCGGACTCGAGGAGCGTCCCAACGACGCCGAGTCGCCCGAGCACCAGCAGCAGCGCGACACCTCCCACCACCGGCGGGAGGACCAGCGGGAGCAGGGCCAGGCCACGCACGAAGGCCCGCCCGGGGAAATCACAGCGCGCCAGCACCCAGGCCAGCGGAACGCCGAAGACCAAGGTCAGTGCGGTGGCCATCAGTGAGGTTCGCAGCGACAGGGCCAGCGCCACTCTCATCTCAGGCCGGGCGAGTTCCTCCAACAACCCCGTCCAGGGAGCGCGCGCAACGAGAGCCAGAAGCGGGGCGAACAGAAACAGAGCGCAGACCACCGCCAGCGCAACCAGCAGCGCCGGTGGGCGTCTCATGGCAGCTCGAAGCCGTGGGCCTCGAACACCCTCTCGCCCGCACTGGAGCGCACGAACGTCACGAAGTCCTCGGCTTCCGGAGGTGCACCCTCGAGTACGGCGATCGGATAGGTCGCCACCACGTTCTGCGAGGGCGCGATGTCCACCGCCTCGACCTCGGGATCGGCTTCAATGTCGGTCACGTAGACGATGCCCGCATCGGCCTCGCCGAGGCCCACGCGTGTCAGCACACCGCGCACGTCGGCCTCTTGCGAGTCCGCCTCGACCGACACTCCAGCCTTCTCGAAGACCTCGCGCGCGTAGCGGCCGGCGGGGCACTCCTCGTTGCAAAGCGCGACGACGAGTTCGGGGTCCTCGAGATCGTCGAGGCCGGAGATGGCGTTGGGGTTGCCGGCCGCCACGACGATTGCCAACCGATTGAGCACGAGGACCTGCGAGTCGGTCGCCAAACCCTCGTCTATCACCTTGGCGATGTTCGCCTCGTCGGCGGACGCAAACACATGAGCGCGAGCGCCCTCGATGATCTGGGTCGCAAGGTCCGACGACGCCAGGAAGTTGAACTTCACCTCGACTCCGGGAGTGTCGGCGATGAATTTTTCGGCGACCTCCTGGAGAGCATCGGTCAGCGACGCGGCTGCGAAGACGTCGATCACCACGGCTTGGTCGCCACTCCCGTCGTCGCCGCACGCGGGTAGCGCGAGCGCGACCAACAAAGCCAGTACGCAGACGCCAGGCGCGGCTCTCACGCTCCTAGGCGTCGGGCGGGAGCTCGACGATGACCGTGGTGGCCTTGACCGCGGCGACCGCCTGCACGCCGGGCTCGAGCCCGAGCTCATCCGCTGCCTCGCGCGTCATCAGCGAGACAAGCCGATGCCGGCCCGATTGAATTTCGACCTGCGCGGTGACCTCGTTGCGCAGCACTCGGGTCACGATGCCGCCGAAACGGTTCCTGGCCGACTGTGCGATCGCCCCCTCGGCCGTCGCGACCTGGTTGAAGTCGGACGCCAGAGCGGCGAGAGCCGCCCCCTCGACGACCCGGTGACCCCCCTCGGTTCGCGCCGTCGGCAGTCGGCCCGAGTCGGCCCAGCGGCGAACCGTGTCCACGCTAACGCCGAGCAAAGCGGCGGCCTGACCGATCCGATACTGAGACATGCAAGGATTCTAGCCAGAAAACCCCGCATCTGCGAGGTAGCGCTACCCAGGCCCCTCCGAGTCGGGCAGGTTCACCACGAAACGGGCCCCTGGGAAACCGGGCTCCGACGAGCGCTCGACCAAGAGGTCGCCGTCGAGGTCCCGAGCGAAGCGCTGAGCTATGTACAGGCCCAATCCGGTCCCGGGGACCGTGGAGACGCCGGGGTCGCCGAGGCGACGGAAGCGTTGGAACACCACGTCCTCGGATCCGGGCGGGATTCCCGAACCCCCGTCGCAGACCTCGATCTCGATCGAGTCCCGGCTCTGGCGCGCTTTGACCAGCACCGGCGCGTCGGCGGGCGAGTACTTGCAAGCGTTCTCGATCAGGTTTCTGAAGACATGGTGCAGACGGAACGAGTCGGTGATGAGCCCAAATCCTGAGGGCACGTCGACCACCAGACGGTCGTCTGCATCGGCAGCCTCGGCCGCTTCCTGGATCATGTCGCGGACCAAGACGAACTGACGCTTGACCTGAATCTCGCCGGATTCGAGTTGTGAGGCCAGCAGCAAGCTCTCGACGATGGTCGACAGGCGGCTGCACTGACGCACCGTGGCCTCCAGAAAAGTTCGCCTGTCGGCTTCCTCGAGCACGTCGGCGCGCAAGAGCATGGTTTGTGCGTAGCCGTTGATCGAGGTGAGCGGGGTTCGCAACTCGTGCGAGACCGTGGCCACGAAGTCGTCCTTGAGCTTGTCAAGGTCGCGGAGTCTCTCGAGCGCGTCGCGCTCCAGCGCGGCGAGCCGAGCACGCTCGATGACGATGGCCATCTGGTCGGCGAGCGTTCCCAGCAGCTCGAAATCCTGCTCGGTGAACGCCTCAGGCCTCGGGCTCTCCGCGTTCAAGACGCCGAGGACGCGCTCCCCCACTCGCAGCGGAACGCACATTTCGCTGCGGGTCTCGCCCACGACGTCGAGGTAGTCGGGATCCGCGCTGACGTCGGGGACCAGCCGGCCGACGCCGGACTGGCCGACCGCTCCAACGATCCCCTGACCCGGCTTGAACGAAACGAGAGTCGAGTATTCGGGGTACCCGTAGTAAGCGCGCGTGTAGAGCAGTCCATCGTCGGCGAACAGGATCAGCGCCATCGATTCCCAGCCCAACCGGTCGGCGATCTCGGTCACCATGGAGTCGAGGGAAGCACCCAAATCGTGCACCGAAGCCACGCCCGCGAGCACGACCGCGGACACCGCCTGAAGCTCCTTGCGGGTCTTGAGCTCGGCCGCGGCGCGGTCGTGGGCCTCCTGCGTGAGCCTGGCGTTCTCGACGACCGCCGCGATCTGATCGACGAGCGGAAATATCAGCTCCAGGTCAGACTCTGTGTAGCGCCTCCGGCTCGATTCCACGTTGAAGGCCCCGATGATGCGGCCGTCGTAACGCATCGGAATCGCGAGCGCGCTGGCGATGCCCGGCATGTCCGTTTTGTAGCGTGGTTCATTGCGGACATCGCTGGCCACGACCGCCTCGCCGGTCTCGTAAGCGTGGCCCGTTATCCCCTCGCCCGGCAACAGAAACGTGTCCTCGGGGTGGGAAAAGCCGAACGATCCCACACATCCGAGCCTCCCGTCTCCGGTGGGAAGAGCGAGCGCCACGGCGTCGGCCTCGAACAGCCTGGCGAGGCCCGCGGACATCGAACGGAGGGCACTTTCTTGATCCGCGGTCGAAAGTCCCTCTGAGACGATGGCGGACGCGGCCACCATGGTCTGAGCCAGCCGGCGACGGGCGCGCCGGGCGTAGAAGAAGGCTGCAATCGCGCTCGCGACGACGGTGGCCAACCAGCCCACCGCCTCTATGACTTCAAGTCTTGCTTCGAATAAGGAACTCAATTGACCCCCTGAAAGGTTCATTCGCTAAATCGGAACGAAAGAGCCCAATCTGAAGGGGGTGGGAGCTCTACCCGTCTTCCTCAGGGGAACCGTCGGGCGCGGGAGAGGCCTCCGGGGCTTGGGGTTCGAAGGGCGAATCCTGGTCGTTGTCGCAGCGTATGTCCTCGGGACCCTTGCCGATGAATTCCGAGATGTAATCGCGAATGGCGCCCTCGTCGTTCTCGGGCAATCGCATCATCTCCGCCCAAGACGCCACCGTTATCGGGGTCTCCATGCCCGCATAGGGAGCCGAGATGGTGCGCTCATCGAACTCACCCACCAGGGCCTCGATGTCACGAATCGTGCCCGTCTCCACCTGCTCGGGGTCGTATAGCACCGCTACTGCCCCGTGCTCGAGCGAATGGACGAACACCTCGTTTTGAATCTGCTCGGCGTGAACCCCGCACGGGGCGGCGGATACGAAGTGCTGGCCCGAGACCGGCGGCGTCATCTGGTAGGCAACCGGCTGGTCGGTGTGTCCGCCATCCTCTCTGAACTTCTCGAGCTCGTAGCCCTGGATGGAGGACGGTGTCAAGTTGCGAAAGAAGAGGAACCAAACCGCAGCAACGACGAGAGCGGCCAGGACCATCCCTCGCACCAACCGCTCGCGAAACGCCGCCCGTCGTTTGGCCTTTTCTGCCTCCTCCCGCTGGCGCCTCTTCTCCTCCAACCGCTGGCGCCGCTTCTCATTGGGATCGACGCCGGCGGGACGCTGCTGTCTCCTCTTCTTTTTCTTAGGCATTGGCAGGGAGGCTATCGTGAACCGCCCTATGAACGAGACCTGGCAAGCAGTCCTTGTTGCGACCCTCGGTTGCAACGCCGTGCTTGGATTCGGCTACCGGCTTTATCGCATGAACAAGGGCGGTGCGCGCGCCGACGTCTACGGGCAGGCACTGCTCGGAGTGATCCTGGCCGGACTTGCATTGGCACTGGGGCTGGGGGCAACGTGGCCGCGCTGGATCGCGCTCGGTTACGGATTGCTGTTCGGCGTTGTGGTGATGCCGATCTGGGTGCTCGCGGTGATGATCCCGAGCCGGCCCGGCCCCGTGGACTACGCGTTCACCGCCGCGTACTGGTCTCTGTTGTTCGTGATCGCGGTGGGAGCCCTGGCGGTCTGAGAACTGAGCTTTAGTCCGGCCCTCAGGCGGAGCGAGCGAGCAACCCCCAGTGGTCGAGCTTGCGGGCCAGGTCGTCGGCCGAGGTCTGGTACATCAGCGCCAGCGACATGAGGTCGTCCTCTCGAATGGTCAGCACCCGGCCGTTGAAGTCGCCACGCTGCAACTGGATGGCGGTCATGAAGCGGGCAATCGGGTCCCTGTCCGCCGCGGGGATCTTCTCGAGCCCATCGAGGTCGAGCACCACCCGGCGGCGCTGGTCGGTGTGCACGGGGGTGGCGTCGCCGGCATCGGGCAGCAGCTCAGAGATGGGAACGTCGTAGAAGTCGGCGAGCTCGTGGAGCCGTCCCACCGTCACGTTGCGGTCGCCCCGCTCGTAAGCGCCTATGACCGCGGCCTTCCAGCGGCCCCTCGAGGCGGCCTGGACGTCTTGCAGCGACATGCCCTATTGCTGACGAATCTTGCGCAGGTTTTCGCCCAGAGCCTTGGCGTACTCACGAGCTTCCATTCGACGGCTACTCCCTCGTTATCCGGCTTCCCGGCCTATGCTTGAACTGTTCTTCGCACCGCATCTTCGACACGTAGAGTGATTATTCCTGCTCTGGACGACTAATTCCATAACCCTTCGCGTTCGCCCGCAAGTCGAGCCACGCCCGTAGAATCACAGCAGCTAGCAGAGGAGAAGCCGTGAGACCTATTTGGAAGGGCTCGATCACCTTCGGGCTCATAAGCATCCCCGTGAAGCTGTTCTCCGCCGTCCAGGAGAAGAGCATCAAGTTCAACATGCTGCACGACGAGGAGGCCTGCCCCGAAGGCGGCGGGCGGATCAAGCTGAAGAGGACCTGCAGCGCATGCGACCAGGAGGTGGCCTGGGACGACATCGTGAAGGGTTACGAGTACTCCTCGGGCCACTATGTGACCTTCACCCCGGACGAGCTTTCGGCCCTGGACGTCGATTCGATAAAGGCCATCGACGTGGTGTCATTCGTCCCGCTCACCGACATCGATCCCATCTACTTCAACAAGACCTACTACGTGGCGCCGGACGCGTCGGGCATCAAGGCCTACAAGTTGCTCGCCGACGCGCTCGAGGCCGAGGGCCAGGTCGGCATTGCCAAGGTCGCCTTGCGTGAGAAGGAGCACCTCGCGACGATCCGGCTCAAGGACGACCTCTTCGTGCTCGAGACCATGCACTGGCCCGACGAGATTCGGGAGCCGGAGTTCGAGGAACTCGAAAAGAAGGTCGACGTACGCGATACCGAGGTCAAGATGGCTCGCCAGCTCATTCAGCAGCTCTCGGCCGACTTCGACCCCGGCGAGTTCCAGGACGACTATCGCATCAAGCTCGAGCAGATGGCCGAGAAGAAGATCGAGGGCGAAGAGGTCACCGTCGCAGCCGAAACCGAGGAGGAGCCCACCAAGGTGGTCGACCTCATGGAGGCGTTGAAGGCATCGGTTGCAGATGCGAAGAAGAAAAAAGGTGACTCCTCGTCCGGAGCCTCGAAGAAGAAGACCACGAAGCGCAGGGCGTCCGCTTCGTGAACACGACCTCCGGGAGCCGCACCTTGGAGACCATTTCGATCAAGATCCCCGCCTCGCCGGAATATCTTCACGTCGTGCGGCTGGTGGCGGCGGGGCTTGCCTCACGCATCTCCTTCACGCTCGAGGACATCGAGGACCTTAAGATCGCGGTCGACGAGTTGTCGGCCTACGTCACTGGTGCCCACGGCCGCTCGGGGACGCTGGACGTCAGCTTCACGCTCGACGAGAATCGCATCGAGATCCGGGGGGCCGGCCACTACACGAAGGATTACGAGTTCCGCACCGATCTCACCGAGTTCTCGCGGATGATCCTCGAGACCGTCGCCGACTCGGCACGCCTCGAGGCGACGGGTGATGCTCCGACCTTCACGGTAGTCAAGAGCAGGAAACAGTGAGCCCATCCCCCGCACTAACGTGAACGAGCGCGCCATGCTCGAACGTCATGAGGTTCGCGCCCTGTTTCTCGAGTACAAGGAGGCCGATTCCGAGCCAAAGCGGATCCGGCTGAGAGGACGACTCGTGGATCAATACATCGGCCTGGTCGAGTTCCTCGCGCGCCGCTTCAGGAACAGAGGAGAACCTCTGGAGGATCTAGTGCAGGTAGGAACGATCGGACTGTTGAAGGCAATCGAGCGCTTCGAGCTCGAACGAGAGGTCGAGTTCTCGACCTATGCGACTCCAACGATCGTCGGCGAGCTCAAGCGTCACTTCCGCGACAAGGGCTGGGCGGTTCGCGTTCCTCGCCGTTTGCAGGAGCTGCATCTCGAGCTCACCAAGGTGGTTAGCACCCTGGGTCAGGAGCTCGGACGTTCACCGACCGTTGCCGAGATCGCGAAGTCGGCCGGGACCTCCGAGGAGAACGTGCTCGAGGGCCTCGAGATCGCGCAGGCATACAACTTCACGTCGCTCGATGCGCCGATCAACTCGGGCGATGCCGGCTCGACCAGCTTCGCCGACCAACTCGGCAGCGAGGACGACCAGCTCGTGAACCTCGAGTACCGCGCGGCTCTGGCCCCCGAGATGGCCAAGCTCCCGGAGCGGGAGCGCCGGATCCTCTATCTGAGGTTCTTCAAAGGAATGACCCAGAGCGAGATCGCCGATCGACTCGGCATCTCCCAGATGCACGTATCGAGGCTGCTCAACCGGACCTTGGTGCGACTGAGAGAAGCGCTCGAGGTCTAAGCCGAGGCCGGTCCGTCCGGTTTGTTCAGTTGAGCCCCGCCCACGCCGATTCTCTTAGGAAGCTGCAAACCTCTGGGAGGATCCGCTGGGACCCGGCAAGCCACACAAGAGAATTCGACGTGCGACCTCGCTTGCGCTGCTCGCGGCGCTGGTTTTGAGCGCATGCTCGCTCGAGCCCATTGACCTGCGCAACGAGCGACCGCTTGCCCTGCGCTCGACCATTCACGCAGCGGATGGCTCGGTGCTGGCCCGCGTCTTTCGCCAGAACCGCTCTTACGTGACCCACGAGCTGATCCCCGACGCTTTGATCGACGCCGTGATATCGGCCGAGGACTCACGCTTCTTCGATCATGGCGGCTTCGACTTGAAGGCCATTACGCGCGCGGCTCTCGCCAACCTGGACGAGGGTGCTATCGAGCAGGGCGGAAGCACGATCACACAGCAGTACGTCAAGAACACCTTCTTCAAGGACGCTCCCAAGACGTTCGAGCGCAAGGCCAGAGAGCTGCGCCTGGCCATCGAGGTCGAGCGCCGCTATACCAAAGAGGAGATTCTCGAGCGCTATCTCAACACCGTGTACTTCGGACAGGGTGCGTACGGGCTTCGAGCGGCTTCGGAGACGTTCTTCGGTCACGGCGTGGATCGGCTCGCGCTAAACGAGGCCGCGCTGCTTGCGGCGATGATCAAGTCCCCCGCGCTCTACGACCCGCGCGATCACCCGAAGGCGGCGAAGGAGCGGCGGAACTACGTGCTCGACCGGATGGTCGAACTCGGCCACATCGAGCCGCGGCCGGCACGGCGGGCGCGACGGTCGGAGCTCGGCGTGACCCAGAACCCGCCTCCTATCACTTTGCGTCAGCCCTACTTCGTCGAGGCCGCCAAGCGCGAGCTTCTCGACGACAAGCGTCTCGGGGCCAACGAGCAGGGACGAGCCCGCGCGCTCTACAAGGGAGGGCTCGAGGTCGCCACGACGCTCGATCCCAGGCTGCAGCACTTCGCCGAGGATGCTGTCCACTCGGTGCTCAACCAGCCCGGCGACCCGTCGGCCGCGCTGGTGTCGCTCGACCCCCACACCGGCGAGATTCTTGCGATGGTCGGGGGAGACGACTTCAGCACCTCGCAAGTGAACCTTGCTCTGGGCATACAAGGCGGTGGCTCGGGACGTCAGCCGGGCTCGGTGATGAAGCCGATCGTCGCGGCGGCGGCTCTCGAGAGCGGGATCTCGTTCGACGAGGAGTACGACTCATCTCCCCTGAGCGCGCCGCTGGCGGACGGGTCGACATGGACGGTGGGAAACACGGAGGGCAGCGGAAGCGTTCCCATCGAGATGGATGAGGCGCTGGTCGACTCCGTCAACGGGGTGTACGCGCGCCTGGCGCTCGATCTGGGGGCCGGGGCGATCGTCAACCAGGCGGGGCTCATGGGTATCACCGCGAAGCTCCCGCAGGTACCCTCGATCGCTCTCGGCTCGGCCGAGGTCAGCGTGCTGGACATCGCCACGGCGTTCGGAACCATCGCCAACGGAGGCACCGCGATCGAGCCGACCACCATTCGCTCGATCGAGCTTCCCGACGGAGAGGTGCTGCGACCCGAGCAAAAGGTGAGCCCCCGAGTGCTGGCGCCCGGCAATGCCTATCTGATCACCAAGACGCTCGAGCAGGTCATCCAGCGAGGAACGGGCACGGCGGCACGCATCGGCAGGCCCGCGGCCGGCAAGACGGGGACTACCAACGACTACGCGGACGCGTGGTTCGTCGGCTACACGCCCGATTTGGTCACCGCGGTCTGGGTGGGCTACCCGCAGGGTCGCGTGCCGATGACCAACGTTCATGGGATCGCGGTGGTGGGGGGCAGCTTCCCCGCGCTGATCTGGCGCAGCTTCATGAGCGCGGCACTGGAGGGCACGCCGGTCGAGCAGTTCCGACCACCTCGAAGCGAACTGGTCGAGGTCCGCATCGATCCCGCGAGTGGCCTGTTGGCCGCGCCGTGGTGCAAGGGGAAGGTGAAGACGCTGCTGCGCCAGCAAGTTCCCACTGAGACCTGTCCGGAACCCCCACCACCGAGTCCCACCCCCACCCCGACGCCGACGCCGACCCTCTCGCCCGGTGCCTCGCCGTCGACATCGCCCACGCCGACGGTAGAAGAACAGGACTAGGGCTCGAAGGGGATCCGGATCTCGCTGCGGGTGCCCCCGTTGCTCGACTGAACGAAGGAGCCTCCCAGCTCCGAGATCAAAGACCTCACGATCTGAAGGCCCAGGCGTGTGCTCTTGTCGGGGTTCTCGATCAAGCCGACTCCGTCATCCCAAACGACCACCACGATCTCCGTGGCCTCGCGAGACAGCTCGAGCCCGATGGTGCCGCTGCGATTGTCGGGGAAGGCGTGCTCGATCGAGTTCTGCATCAGCTCGGTAAGCGTCACCGCCAGCGGCGTCGCGAGGTCGGCTCCCAGCGACCCCGTCCGGCCGGACATCTTGAACTCGATCTTGGCCTCGGGGGACACCAGACCGTCGGAAACCATCCGGCAGATTCGGTTGGCTATATCGCCGAACTCCGCCACGTCTTGCGGCTGCTCGGACAGGGTCTCGTGCACGAGCGCGATCGAGCCGACCCGCATGACGCTCTCCTGCAGCGCGAGCTTGGCCTCATCCGACGACACGCGCCGTCCCTGCAGGCGCAGCAGACTGGCGATGGTCTGCAGGTTGTTCTTCACGCGGTGATGGATCTCTCGAATGGTGGCGTCCTTGACCGAGATCACGCGCTCCTTACGGCGTAACTCGCTGACGTCCCGAGTTAGAGCGAGCACGCCGGTGCTGTAGCCATGTTCGACCAGCGGCAGCGCGCGCAAGACGATGTGTGAGTCGCCGTGCACCAACTCGCCGTCGAGCATTCGCTGCGCGTGGAGCGCCTCGGCCACCGGAGTCGGACCGAGCCCCAGCTCATCGAGATACCGGCCCAGCACGTTCTGCTTCACACCGAGAAGGTGGAGCGACGAAAGCGCGTTGGGCGACGCCCAGTTGACCCGCCCCGACTCGTCGAGCACGAACAGGCCGTCGCTCACCCGCGGCCACTCGTGAGTCGCGGGAATGTCGTCGTAGGGAAACGTGCCCTCGCTGATCATCAGGCTGACCCGCTCCCCGCACTGAAGGTAGACCTGCTCGAGTCGCCCGGGTCTGCGGGAGGTGGCGGGGCTCCCCTCCTTGGTAACGACCGCGATGACATCTCCGTCGAAGCGAACCGGAACCGCATCCATGCGGATCGGGATGCCGTCCACCAACACCGGGTCGTCTTGCCGCCAGATCGTGCCCTCGCGAAAGGCTCGCTCGACGATCGGTTGTTCGGGCTGGGTGACGCGCGCTCCCACCATGTCCTGCGGATAGAGCGTCTGGGAGGTGAACGGCCTCAGTTGTGCGGATATCTCGAACCGCTCCTGACCCATCACGCGCACGTAGAGCAGCAGGTCCGAAAACGACAGGTCGGCGAGAACCTGCCACGAGAAGCAGAGCGTGCGAAGGTGTTCACTCTGCCGCTTGTTGAGGTCGGAGACCCGATAGATACGGTCCGCTAGCGTCGCCATTGACCTTGATGGTACGGCGTGAAGCGCGCATTAGAGTGGGGCCGACCACATCCACCCGCCGAGGAGAGAGACGCTCGTGCGCATCGCGATCCTGTCCGACATACACGGAAACCTGCTGGCGCTCGAGGCGGTGATGGCCGACCTCGAGGTCCAGAGTCCCGACCAGATCTGGTGCGGTGGCGACCTCGGCTGGATGGGGCCGTGGGCGTCCGAGTGCATCAAGAGAGTGCGCGACGCGGGCTGGCCCACGGTTAGGGGGAACACCGACGTCTGGATCACCGGCGACCCTCAGACGGTCGAGTCCGAAGACGATCGCGCGACGCTCAAAGCGATCGCCGAGGAGCATGCCGTCTCGGCAGACGACGCCGAGTGGCTGCTGAACCTCCCCATCGGACACACCGGAACCGGCTCCGTGCTGCTGGTGCACGGCACTCCCAACTCGCCGTTCAGGGCTCCGATGCCCGACGATCCCGCGACCGATTTCAAGGAGTACGAGGATCACGCCTCGGTCGTCGTCTACGGGCATGTGCACCGGGCGTTCGTCAGGCGTCTCTCGGGCGGAACTCTTGTCGCCAACACGGGTTCGGTCGGATTGCCGATGGACGGCGACACCGCGAGCTACCTGCTGATCGACCGCGCCGGCCCGGACATCACGTTGCGGCACAGGCGAGTCTCCTTCGATCGTAGGGCCGGGATCGCCGAGGCCAAACGCCTCGGCGGTGTGAGCGGCAAGCGATTCATCGAGACGCTCGGCCCCGCTTGATGGACCCGAAGACCTACACCGCGGCGGAGGCCAACGAGCTTCTTCCCTTCCTCGCCCCCACGCTGACCGAGCTACGCGACAAGTTCATCCGGTCATCGGATCTACGCGCTGAGGTAGCGCGCGAGGCGGCCGAGAACGGGGGGTCGGCAAAGCGCGAGCGGTTGCAGAAGACCCAGGCGCGCATCGCCGAACTCATCGCGCGCATCGCGGAATGGGAACTCGAGCTACGCGACATCGAGGCCGGCCTGGTCGACTTTCCCGCAGTGGTCGACGGAGCTCCGGCCTGGTTGTGTTGGAAGCTGGGCGAACCCCGGGTCGGGTTCTGGCACCCGACGACCTCCGGCTTCGCCGACCGCCGGGCTCTATAGGTGACTAGATATCGAAGCTGTCGAGCAGTTCGTCGGCCGTAGCGCCAGACTTCAGCAGCATGCGATGGCTCGGCGCGATGAAACCCTCTGTCACCGCATGGTCGAACAACGCCAGGAGCGGGTCGTAGTAGTCGGACGCGTTGATTACTCCAACCGGCTTGTGGTGAATGCCAAGCTGCGCCCAGGTGAGAATCTCACACAGTTCCTCGAAGGTACCCATCCCCCCGGGTAGTGCAACGAAGGCATCCGAGAGCTCGGACATCATCTGCTTACGCTCGTGCATGCTCTCTACGACCCGCAGATCGGTTATGTCGCGCTTTGCGATCTCGCGCGAGAGCATGTCTTTGGGGATGATGCCGACGACCTCGCCGCCGTCGGCCATAACCGTCTCGGCTATGGCGCCCATCAGCCCGGTCATGACGCCCCCGTAGACCAAGCCGAATCCACGGTGAACGAGAGCGCTCCCCAGTTCCCGCGCGGCCTCGATGTAGCGTTCGTTGTTCCCCGGACTCGATCCGCAGAAGACGCAGATGCTCGCCATCAATATCCCTTGAACTCGGGTGGTCTCTTCTCGCGCATGGCGCGGATACCCTCGGCCAGGTCCTCACTGGCATAGGCCTCGGCCACCAGCGCGTCGATCTCGAGAGCGCCTTCTCTCTTGGCGCGATCGTCGAGACGATCGCTGGCTGGATTTCCCCGGCGCACGGCGCGCTGGTCGGCGACGAGCTGGATCGCTCGCTTCGAACCCTGAACCGACAGCGGCGCCAGCGAGGCGATCTCACCGGCAAGCTGTTCGACCGCTCCGTCGAGCTCACCGGCCGGGACCACCATGGTTGCGAGACCCAGCTCTCTGGCGGCATCGCCCTCGACGGTCCGCCCCGCCATCAGGATCTCCTTGGCGGGGCCCATGCCCACGAGGTTGACCAGGCGCTCGACGTTCTCGAGATTGACCACGACTCCCAGCTTCGACGACGGGATCCCGAGCGTGGCGTCGTGAGCGACGACGCGGAAGTCGCACACCGTCGCAAGCTGCAGACCGCCCCCCAGGGCCGCACCCTGCACGCGAGCAATGGTTGGGAGAAGGTGGCGAGCCACAGCTTCGAGCATTCGCTCGAACGCAGGAAGGAAATCGACGCCCTTCGGTCCGGAGACGGCCGCAAAGTCCGCACCCGCGCAGAACACGGGTCCCGCGCCGGCGATGACGAGCACGCGGGCATGTTCGATCCCGTCGACTTCCTCGAGCCCATCGACGATCGCATCACACAATTCGAGCGACAGCGCGTTCCGCGCGTTGAGTCGGTTCAGCTTCAGCGTGACGACGGAGCCATGCTGCGAGATCTCAATCAATGATCGCGATAACGTCGCCCTCCTGAACGACGCCACCCTCGGTCACCTTCAGCTCCGAGATGGTCCCCGTAGCAGTGGCTTCGACGGGAATCTCCATCTTCATCGACTCGAGTATGCAGATCGTGTCGCCTTCACCCACGTTGTCACCTTCACTGACCACGACCTTCCAGACGTTGGCGACCATCTCCGCCATTACCTCTTCGCTCACGGATTCTCCTCTTCCCAATGTTCGAGGGCGCTGCGGTCGGGATCCTCGGGCAGGAACAGCAGGGCACGCGCTTCGGCCGGACTTGCTACGCTGCGGCCCGAGAGCTGCACGCTCCGCGCCGCGCTCTCGACCAGATCGCCGTTGGATTTCGCCATCTCGCCATCCGGGAGATAGAAGTTGTCCTCCAGACCCACGCGGACGTTGCCGCCCAGCGCGGCCGCGGCCGCGACCATGCGCCACTGGTCGCGGCTAATGGCGATGACCTCCCAGGTGTGATCGATGGGCAGCAGCTCGGCCATGTGAGCCAGCGTTCGAGGGTTGGCCGGCGCACCTCCGAGGACACCCGTAATGAGAGAGAACTGAATGGTGCCCGACAGCAACCCCATGTCTATGAGTGGCTCGACGTTGCCGGTGTGCCCGGTGTCGAAGCACTCACACTCCGGCTTCACGCTCACCGAGTTCATCTGCTCGAGCAAATAGGTGATGTCGCTGAAAGGATTGGCGAAGATGAAGTCGAAGACCACCTGCTTGCGACGGCTGGAATACTTCGCGTAATTCATCGATCCCATGTTCAGCGCGCCGAGCTCGGGCTTCAGCGCGGTGATGTGACGAACCCGTTCCTCGATCGGAACACCAACCGCGCCCGTAGAGAAGTTGATGATGATGTCCGGCGTCTCGGACAGGATCGCCAGAGTGATGTCCCGGTACTCCTGCACCCGATAGCTCGGAGTGCCGTCGGGATAGCGAGCGTGAATGTGTACGACGCTCGCTCCCGACTCGTGGGCCCGCCTGGCCTCGGCGGCGTAATCCTCGGGCGTGTAGGGAATCGCGGGGCATTGATCCCGGTTGGCGGCGACTCCGCTGAGGGCGCAGGTGATAACGCACTTTTCGGATCGGCCGCCGCGCTCGCTCGTGCTCCCCTCCATGACGGCACAGGCTACACAACCATTTCGGGACGGCTATGCTGCCCGCCGAGATCTGCCCAATCCGGGGAGCGAACATGAGTGTGAACGTCGTCGACCATCCGCTTGCCAGCCACCTGCTGCTTGCGCTGCGGGATCGAACCACTCCTCCGGCGCTGTTCAGATCGATCACCAAGCGACTGACGACGAT
>JBOGWV010000169.1:0-19417 GCA_050693975.1 Actinomycetota bacterium | reverse complement strand
GCTCCCCACCAGGTGGGCCGGCGAGTTCGAGCAGCTCTCGAGGGACCTGCTTTTCTCAGGCGACGCGCTCCTCTACGGCCGGGTCAGTTACGAGGCCCACGCCGAGGTGTGGCCGACCATGGAGGAGGCGTTCGGTGACTACGCGGTTCGGATGAACACCATCCCCAAGCACGTCGCGTCGCGCACCCTCACCGAGGTGAAGTGGAACGCCACTCTGCTCGGGGACGACGTGGTCGACGCGGTGCGCGAGCTGAAGGAACAGCCGGGCGGCGACATCCTCAAGATTGGCACCGGCGGCTCGTTCAGCCGGACGCTGCTCGAGCACCGACTGGTCGACGAATACCTGTTCTGGCTGTTCCCGGTCGTCGCAGGCAGCGGCGAACGGCTCTACGACGGGATCGACACCACGGATTTCGACTTGATCGACGTCAAGCGACTAGACAACGGCATCCTCGGCCTCACCTACGTTCCGACCACCCGCTAACACCCACCGAGGCGTCAGTCCTCCACGACGTGCTCCGCGAAGCGTTCCCTGGCCGCGCGCCAGTCGGCTTGGTCGAAGCCGCCGCCGTCTCTCAACGCGTCGGCCGCGGCCCAGGCCATGGCGTAAGCGTGATGCGAGTTGTCGTGCACGAACAGGCCCTGGCGGCCGAAGGTCAGCAGCCGGTCGTGGCTCGCAGCCCACGCGTCGAGCTTGCCGTAGGCGCGCTCGTAACCGGAGCGGTAAACGGGATAGGCATGGCCGAGGCGCTTAACGACGACCGAGCTGGGCGATGCGGGTGGGAGCTCCGCGTCCCTCAGCGCGGCGGTGACTACGTTCGCGAGCGTCTCGTCGGTGGCACTCCACAGCTCGTCGCCGCGCCCGCAAGGGATCTCCGCGCAGAGCACGGTACGCCCGGCCGGATCGTCGCCGTCCCTGTAGTTCTTCGGCTCCGAGATGCGCGTCACCGGTGTGAACGACTCCGGGAGGTAGTGCGCGTCGTAGTCCGTATAGCGATCGACATCGAGCACCAGATAGACGAGCAGCATCGAGCGAAAGCTCAACGACGAGGCGGCCTCGAGCACGTCGGGCGGAGCCGATGGCGCGACGATGCGGGCCAGCAGGGTCAGGGGAATGGTCGACCACACGCGCTCACCCTCGACACTTTCTCCGCCGGTCATTGTGACCCTCACCCGGTCGGGGTGAAGCTCGACGGATTCGGCGGCCAGTCCGAGCCGGAGGTCCGCTCCCGCGCCGGCGGCCTTTGACGCTAGCGCTTCGACGATCGCGCCGAACCCCGCGCGCGGATAGAAGAAGAACGGTGCCTCACCGCGCGTCCCCGACAGCAGCCGCTTGATGATTCCCAGTGGCGATGAGGCCGCCACGCGCCGGCGGGCTTGTTCGCCGCTTATCTCCTCGGGCTCGAGCCCCCATAGCTTGCGCGCGTAAGGGAAGTAAAAGCCTTCGGCCATGGTCGGGCCAAGGTTCGCCTCGATTACCTCGGCGAAGGTGTCGGCTGTGGCGTGACGTCGCCAGCTCGTGGCGGCATCGAAGGCGGCCCGCACCGCAAAGTTGCGCGGCAGGTGAGCGAGTAGATCGGTGGACCTAAGCGGGAACCCGATCCAGCGCCCGGCCAGCCGAATGCGGCCGTTGCGCGGGCGCTTCTGCAAACTGCCGCCGAGCGCCCGCTGGATGTGATCGAGGATCTCAGGGTTGATGGAGGGGTGAAGACGATGGCTCCCCGTGTCGACACGCTGTCCCGCGACCGTGAAGCTCGCCGATGCGCCCCCGACATGCTGGGCTCGTTCCAGGACCGTCACCGCGCGCGAGGAGGTCGCGGCCCGGTAAGCGGCACCGACACCTGCCGGACCCGCGCCGAGGACGACGAGGTCGGCGCGAGACATTGAACGGTTGCCTAAACCCGGTACGCGGGGGCCGAGCCGCCGCCGTAACCGAGCGACACTCGGTCGCCGGGCCCGAATTCGGGGGTCGAGAGAACGCGTGCCCGCAGCGCGGGCTGATCGTCGGGTTGCACCCAGTAGATCGAGTCGTGTCCGTAGAACTCGACGGACTCGACGGTGGCCTCGTTGCCGGGCACGACGGTTATGTACTCGGGGCGAACCATGACCTCGACATCGCCCTGTAGCGGGTGCAGGAGAGGGATGGCGCCGACCTGCGTGTCGGCCTTGTCTCCGTCCGCCGAGCCGATAAAGAAATTGGCGTCACCGATAAAGTGCGCCACCCTGCGGGTCGCCGGCGTGTCGTAAATCTCGGACGGCCGGCCCTGTTGCAAGACGACCCCATCGAACATGACCGCGACGTGTTCGCCCATCACGAACGCCTCTTCCTGATCGTGCGTGACGAACAGCGTGGTGATGCCGAGATCGTTCAACAAACGCTGAACCTCGAAGCGGATCTGCGCGCGCAGTATCGAGTCGAGGTTCGAGTAGGGCTCATCGAGAAGGATGACCTCGGGGCGA
This sequence comes from Actinomycetota bacterium, assembly GCA_050693975.1. Lineage (GTDB taxonomy): Bacteria > Actinomycetota > CADDZG01 > CADDZG01 > WHSQ01 > WHSV01. The sequence continues at coordinate 16,957 of JBOGWV010000169.1, read as the reverse complement.
GTGGCGAGGGCGCGGGCCAGCGCGACGCGCTGTTGCTGGCCACCGGAGAGCTCGGCCGGCATCCTGTGCGCGAGGCGCGCGAGTCCCACCATCTCGAGGGTCTCGGCAACCCGAGAGCTCTTTCGGTCGACACGAGATAGCCCGAAGGCAACGTTTTTCTCGACGCTGAGATGGGGGAACAGGGCCCAGTCCTGGAAAACCATCCCGACTCGCCGGTGCTCGGGGGCCACGAACGATCCGACGCCGGAAACGACGCGGTCGCCGAAGCTGACCTGGCCCGCATCGGGTCGCTCGAGTCCTGCTATGGAGCGCAGTAGGGTCGTCTTGCCGCACCCGCTGGGCCCCAGTAGGGACACGATGGAGCCGGCGGGGATCTCGAGGTCGACGCCTCGGAGCACCTCGGTGTCGCCGAAGGACTTGTCCAGCGAGCGGACGGTCACCGGCTCGGTAGCGGTGTGCACCCCATCGGCGGGTGCCGCGGGAGCTACGAGCGCGGTGGGCTGGACGTTAGGCACGCCTAATACGTTACACGCGATGGGCGGAAGTTTTTTATTCGGGCCGCCCCGGCTTCGGTGTCCGGGCCGCCCCGGCTTTGATGTCGCCGAGCAAGACAGACATCCGCAGGTCAGGTCGCTACCCTGATGAATCCAGTCAAGCAACCGGAGGTGCACACCTTGCTTTCCCCCAAGGTCGAACAGGCCATGAACGACCAGCTTCAGGTTGAGCTTCAGAGCGCTTACGTCTACCTCGGCATGGCGGCCTACTGCGAGAGCATCAGCCTCGAGGGGTTTGCGAAATGGCTTCACAAGCAGACCGAAGAGGAGTACGCCCACTCCATGAGGTTCTACAACTACATCAACGACCGCCAGGGCCGGGTGGTGCTGCAGTCACTTGACTCTCCGCCGGCCGACTACCCCTCGCCGCTGGTCGTGTTCGAGAAGGCCCTCGAACACGAACGCAGCGTCACCGCGAAGATCGACGATCTCTACGAGCTCGTCAATAACGAACGGGATTTCGCATCGCAAGCATGGCTGGACTGGTTCGTGACCGAACAGGTCGAGGAGGAAAAAACCGTCGGTCAGATCGTCGAACAGTTGAAGATGATCGGGGACCGCGGTGACGGCCTCTACATCCTGGACAAGGAGCTGGGCAGCCGAACCGAGACCGAGCTCTAGCGACCCGCCCCCCTTAGGCTGGTAGCACCCACAGGTTGTGTTGCATGGTCTGTCCGAGCGCGACCTTCTCGTCGCTCACCTGCAGGGTGCGGGTCCCGTCGGGGGCAACGTCCACGACCGTGAGCGCGGCACCCGGCATCAGCCGGTGCTGCTCGAGATAGAGCATCACGTCGTGATCGAGCTCGATGTCCTCTAGCAGGCGAGTCAGCGTGCCGCGCTCGCCGGCGACCATGTCGGTCACCGGCTTCAACGCCTGCCATGAAACCGACCCCTCGGTGCCGGGGATCGGGTTGCCGTGAGGGCAGGTGGGCTCGCCCGATAGCTTGTCGAGGATCGATTGCTCGACCTCGGGGGTCATGACCTTCTCCCAGTCCTCGGCCTGTTCGTGGCACTGGTGCCAGGGGATGCCGAGAATGTCCACCAGCATTCGCTCGGCGAGCCGGTGCCTACGTACCAGGGTCGACGCGATCAACCGGCCCTCTTCGGTGAGCTCGATGTCGCGGGTTCCCTCGATGCGCACATAACCCTCGCTGATGAGTCGCTTGATGCCCTCGGACACGGTCGCGGGCGCGAGCCCGAGGCGTTCGCCGATGCGAGCCTGGCGGATGAGCTGGCCCTCTTCTTCTAGCTCGAAGACGGCCTCGAGGTACTCCTTGGAGGCGGGGTTGAGGGCGCGGAGATCGGGCGAAGGTGGGTTCATTACACCATTGTAAGCTCGCACCGATGTCTGCCGCCGCCAAAATCAAACGAGAGAAAATTCTGCTGCTGGACGGCATGTCGCTGGCGTTCAGGGCCTTCTATGCGCTTCCCGAGGACCTTCAGACATCGGGCGGAACCTTCACCAACGCGGTCTACGGATTCACCTCGATGCTGATCAAAGTGCTGCAGGACGAGAAGCCCGACTACCTGGCCTGTTGCTTCGATCTCGGCGAGCCCTTGCAGCGCACCGAGGAGTACGCCGATTACAAGAGCACGCGGACCGAGGCACCCTCTACGTTCGGTCCTCAGGTCCCACTGATCCGTGAGGTGCTCAAGGTCATGGCGATCCCGATCTTCGAGATGCCGGGTCACGAGGCCGACGACCTCATCGCTTACCTTGCGCACTACGCGAAGGACCGTGACCTAAACGTCCGCATCGTCACGGGCGATCGCGATTTCTTTCAATGCGTGGACGATCGCGTTCACGTTCTCTACAACCGGCGCGGCATCACCGACATCGTCGAGATGGATCCCGCGGCAGTCGAAAAACGCTACGGCGTGCCGCCGAGTCTCTACGTAGACCTGAAGGCCCTCGAGGGTGACACCAGCGACAACCTCCCGGGCGTGCCGGGAGTGGGAACCAAGACCGCCGCGAAACTCATCCAGCGCTATGGCAGCGCGGAGGAGGCGATCGCTCATGCGTCCGAGCAGACCCCCAAACTGGCGCAGAACCTCGCGGCACACGGCGAACAGGTCGTGCTCAACAAGAAGCTCTCGACGCTCGCCGAGGTCCCGCTCGAAGGCGTGGACCTGGATGACATGCGCATGGGTGGGTGGGACCGAGAGGCGCTGACCGAACTCTTCAACTCGCTCGAGTTCCGCACCTTGCTCGAACGACTGCTGCAGGATTTCCCCGAGGCCGCGGAGGGCGAGGGCGAGGCCTTCGAGCTCGAGCTACGGATTATCGAAACCGACTCCGAATTGCAGTCGCTGGCGAAGGAGCTCGACGCGGCCGGCGAGTTCGCGCTCGACCTCGTTCCGAGCGCAGCGCGCGGTGCCCCTCGTTGCCTGTCATTCTCGTGGGCGGGGGGCCTGACCGCGTACGTGGGCATGGGGGCCAAGGGCTTCGACAACGACACCATCGAGCGTCTGCTCGGTGACGTGTTGCGCGAGGGAAACGTGGCCAAGGTCGCTCACGGGGCGCGCGAGGTCGTGTTGTCGCTCGAGGCCATCGGCATTCAGCTCGGGGGCCTCAGGTTGGACACGCACATCGGTGCCTATCTCCTCGATCCGGGAGCCAGTGCCTACTCGCTCGCGGAGGTCGCCCGTCGCTACACCGGACGGGAGCTCAAGGCCGTTGAGGGGATCGAGCGCGCCGAAGACGACACCAATCAGGCCACCTTCGATTTCGAAGGACCGATCGCCGAGGTCGACGCAGAGGACGGGAGCCTCCGCGCGCTCGCGATCGCCGAGGTTGCCGACGCGGTCGAACCGGAGCTGCACCGCCTCGGCATGCACGAGCTCTACGAGGACATCGAACACCCCCTGATCGATGTCCTCGCGCGCATGGAGCAGATCGGAGTTCGGATCGACCTCGATTATCTGGGCGGGATGGCGACTGACCTCGACAAGCGCATCGGTCAGCTCGAGACCAATTGCTACGAGTTGGCCGGAGAGCGCATCAATCTCGGCTCACCCAAGCAATTGCGCGAGCTGCTGTACGACCGCCTCGGGTTGAAGACCACGCGACGAACCAAGAGCGGTCTATCGACCGATCAGCGAGCGCTACAACAACTCGTTGACAAGCACCCGTTCGTGCGGAAGCTACTCGACTACCGCGAGCTCGCCAAGCTGAAGAACACCTACATCGACGCGCTTCCGCCGCTCGTGGACCCGCGCGACGGACGAGTGCACACGACCTACGACCAGACTGTCGCCGCAACGGGCCGGCTTTCGAGCACCAACCCGAACCTGATGAACATCCCGATCCGCACCGAGCTGGGGGCCAAGATCAGGCGCGCGTTCATTCCCGAGGACGATCACACGATCCTGTCGGTCGACTACGCGCAGATCGAGCTGCGCGTCATGACTCATCTCAGCGAGGATCCGATCCTGCTCGAGGTGTTCAACACCGACGAGGACATCCACACTGCGACCGCCGCCCGCGTGTTCGACCTGAAGCCGGACGAGCTAACCGTCGGTCACCGCTCGACGGCGAAGATGGTCAACTACGGCCTGGCCTATGGGATGGGCGCGCCGGGTCTCGCCGACCGCCTCAACATTCCCGTCGAGGAGGCGCGCGGGATCATGGACGCGTACTTCGAGCGCTTCAGCGGCGTGGCCAAGTTCCTGGACCAGGTCGTCAAGCAGGCTCACGCGGACGGCTTTACCACGACCATGTTCGGACGGCGGCGCTACCTTCCCGAGCTGGGAAGCGGGAACCCCCGCGTACGCGCTATCGGTGAACGTCAAGCTCTCAACGCGCCCATCCAGGGCACCGCCGCAGACATTATGAAGCTGGCCATGATCGGTGTCGATCAAGCTCTTCGCGAGGAAGGTCTCGGGACCAAGATGATTCTCACCGTGCACGACGAGCTCGTTTTCGAGGTGCCGACCGGCGAAGAGGACGCGGCGAAGCAGCTCGTCGAACGCGAGATGACCTCGGTGGCCGACATGAAGGTGCCGCTGGTGGTCGAGTCGTCGTTCGGCGAAACCTGGGCGCACGCCAAGGGCTAGCTGTGCTGGCCGCCCCGTGGGGCGGGCCCGTCGATGGCGTATACTTCCTCGGCCTCCTTCTCGGGGGCAAATCCCTGCAAGGAGGAGATCCATCTACATGACGCAAGACCAAGACGCAACGCAGGTAGCTGCCGCGTCTGCCCAGGAAGAGACCATTCCCGACGGCAGCGGCGGAACCATCACCCGCACTGCCCCCTCGACTTCAGGTTCCACCTACGCAGGTGGCGAGATCGTGTTGAACGATGTCGGTGAGTCGCAGGAAGAGTTGATGGCGGCGATCGAGGCCACCATCAAGCCGTTCGACGAGGGCGACATCGTCGAGGGCATGGTCGTGAAGATCGACAAAGACGAAACGCTGTTGGATATCGGCTACAAGTCCGAGGGTGTCATCCCCGCGCGCGAGCTCTCCATTCGCAACGACATCGACCCCAGCGAGGTTGTCGGCATCGGCGAGCACATCGAGGCCCTCGTTCTGCAGAAAGAGGATGCCGACGGCCGCCTCATCCTCTCCAAGAAGCGCGCCCAGTACGAGAGAGCGTGGGGAAAGATCGAAGAGATCAAGAATCGCGACGGCACCGTCAGCGGACCCGTCATCGAGGTGGTCAAGGGTGGTCTCATCCTCGATATCGGCCTCCGCGGTTTCCTGCCGGCTTCGCTCGTCGAGATGCGTCGTGTGCGCGACCTCCAGCCGTACGTCGGCAAGGAGCTCGAATGCCGCATCATCGAACTCGACAAGAACCGCAACAACGTCGTGCTCTCTCGCCGCAAATTCCTCGAGGAGAGCCAGGCCGAGCAGCGGCAGGAGTTCCTGACCAGCCTCGCCAAGGGCGAGATTCGAACCGGAACGGTCAGCTCGATCGTCAACTTCGGTGCGTTCGTGGACCTCGGCGGCGTCGACGGCCTCGTTCACGTCTCCGAGCTGTCGTGGAAGCACGTCGACCATCCGAGCGAGGTCGTCGAGGTGGGCCAGGAGGTCCAGGTCGAGGTGCTCGACGTCGATCTCGAGCGCGAGCGCGTATCCCTCAGCCTCAAGGCCACTCAAGAGGACCCGTGGCGTCAGTTCGCACGGAGTCACGAAGTGGGCGACGTCATCGAGGGTCGCGTCACCAAGCTGGTGCCGTTCGGATCCTTCGTCGAGCTCGACGATGCCATCGAGGGCCTGGTCCACATCTCGGAGCTGGCCGAGCATCACGTCGAGAAGCCCGAGGACGAGGTTCACGTGCACGACCGCGTGCCGGTCAAGATCATCGACATCGACCTCGACCGCCGTCGTATCAGTCTCAGCCGCAAGCAGGCGGTGGCCGAGGGTGCGTCGGTGGCCGGCGCAGAGATGGAGCTCGAGGCCGATGAGGCCGAGATCGAGATCGAGACCCAGGAGGCATCCGAGGGTGCAGGCGTGCCGACCGAAGACGTCTCCGAACGACCCCAGAGCGAAGAGGAGCTCGTCTCTTCGGTCGAGGAGGCGCCCGAGCTGGTCAACGAGTCCATCACGCCTGAAGCGGGTGCCGACCCAGAGTCGGTCGGTGAGGCGGCCCCACCCGAGGAGCGCGAGGAGGCCGAGCAGACGAACCTGATGGCGCCCGACCACTCGCCCGAGGGGCGGCAGAAGCTCACCGCCGCCGAGGAGGACGAGCCCAACATCGAAGAGCGCCTTCTGATGGAGGACAGCGACAACGAACCCGGAGGCGAGGTCGAGGCAATCGCCGCCGAGGAGGATCCGAAGTCAATGGCCGAGGCCGACGAGAGCGACGCCGAGGATCTCGATCCCGCCGACAAGGTCGAGGACGATTCCATCGAGTCAATCGTTCAGGACCTGAAGCGCGAGCGCGGCCAGTCCCAGTAACCACCATCGGGACGCTCTAGTGCTCGTCGTCGGACTCACCGGAGGCATTGGGTCCGGCAAGACAACCTTTGCGGCGTTACTGGCCGAACGCGGTGCTCAGATCATCGATGCCGACGCCCACGGACGTGATGCCCTGCGTCCAGACCGGCCGGCCTGGCACTCGGTCGTCGGTCAGTTCGGGGACGAAGTGCTGCAGGCCAATTCGATGGAGATCGATCGCAAGCGTCTCGCCGCAGTGGTGTTCAACGACTCCAACAAGCTGGCCGCCCTGAACGCAATAGTGCATCCGGTTATCTTTCAGAAGATCGCCGACGATCTGGAACGATTGAGCGGGACGGATGAGATCGTGGTGCTGGACGCGGCTCTCATCTTCGAGGTTGGGCTGGACGACAGCCTCGACGTCCTTGTCGCCGTCACAGCCACCCAGGATCTTCGCAAGCAGCGCCTTCGAACCCAGCGCCGTATGGATCTCGCCGACATCGACGCACGAATGGCGTCACAGATGAATCCGGATGAGATCCAGGGCCGCGCGGATGTGCTCGTGGTCAACGACGGCACCCTCGAGGACCTCGGGATCGAAGCCGACAGAGTGTGGGCCGAGTTGCAGAAGCGCAACACAATCCCCCCCACCGAAAGGTGACGATCGAGGTCGTTTTCTTCGACGCGGGGGAGACTCTGCTCGGGCCCCATCCCTCTTTCCACGAGCTCTTTTCTAAGGTCTGCGAAGAGCGCGGCTACAAGGTATCGCCCGAGCGCGTACTGAAAGTGCAGAACGCGCTGGCACCACACCTCCTCGACCTCAGCGAGGACACCGGTGTCCGCAACCCGTCGTTCTCCTCGGAGGCCTCCCAGAAGTTCTGGGGTTATCTGTACGCGCGCTTTCTTCGAGAGCTCGAGATTCGCGACCTGGACCTCGCCGCCGCCCTACTCGAACGCTTCTCGGATAGCTCGAGCTACATGCTGTTTCCCGACGCGCTTCCTGTGCTCCGGGAACTCCACACGAGGGGCTACCGCCTTGGGCTCATCTCGAATTTCGAACAGTGGCTCGAAGAGCGGTTGGTCGAGCTCGAGGTGGGTCAGCTGTTCGACGTCTCCGTCATCTCCGGCTTCGTGATGATCGAGAAGCCCGATCCCGCCATTTACAGCCTCGCCCTGGAGCGAGCCGGCGTGGCTCCCGAGCGCGCCCTACACGTCGGCGATTCGATGTCGATGGACATAGAGCCCGCCGGCTCGGTGGGCATGCACACCGTCCTCCTCGACCGCTCCGGGCGTTACCGGGAGGAAACGGTGCTGCGGATCGAGTCCTTGCAGGAATTGCCCCCGCTCCTAGAGAAGCTGTAAACGACCAACCAGTCAGGCGGACCAGGGGTATTAGTGGCGCAGGATGATTCATCCATCGTCGATCGTCGTTTCGCGCAGCTAGACGCGCTCTACAGGCTCGCGTCGGTGGTCGGGTCCCAGACCGACGAGGCCCTCGTCATCAAAGAGGCCTTGCGAGTGACTCGCGAGGTGGTCGGGTGCGTCAAGCCGGTGCTCTTCTTGGCCGACGGCGAACGCGAGGAGATGCGCGTCATCTACTCGCCCGACGTGGAGTTCAGGCTGTCGCTGTCCGAGCCGTCGATCGTGCGACGGATCTACCAGTCGGGCCGCGCCGAGGTAATCAACGATGTCGTGGCCGATCCCGACTCCAGCCCCGTACTGGCCGACGATCTCGGGGCGACGCAGATTGTCGCAGCTCCGGTAACCGTGGCGGACAAACGCATCGGCGTGGTGACCGGCATCAACTCGCTGCGCGGGACCTTCACAGACGACGACCTCAAGCTCGCCACCATCCTGGGCGACCAGGTCGCACTCGCGCTGGACAACTGCCAGCTGCGCACGACACTCCATCGCCAGGTTCAGGAGATCGAGGGACTGCACCGTCTGTCGCGCCTGCTTACGTCGTCCGAGACGCCCGACCAGGTCATCGGCGAATCGGTCCGCATCGTGGCCGACCTGATCGAGTGCGAGAAGGTGGCGCTGCTGCTGTACGACGAGGACAGTGGGGAGCTGGTCGGTCACCCGCGGGTAGTGGGGATGCCCGCCGATCAGGCCCGCAAGCTGCGGATTCCCATGAACGAGCCATCGTTGTCGGGCAGCGTGTTTCGCACGGATGCCCCGCTCATCTCGAATGACGCCCGCGTCGACCGGTGGGTCAGCGCGGACATCCGCGAGGCCATGGGTATCGAGACCCTCCTGGTCGTGCCACTGGCCACCGGTGGGCGTCCGCTCGGGGTGCTCAAGGCGGTGAACGCGCGCAAGGGCTACTTCGATCAGTCGGACCTTCGTTTCGCAACCATCCTCGGAAGCCGCATCGGCGGGGTCATCGAGTCGAGCCGCGGTCGCGAGCGTGAGCGCAAGCTCGTTCACCGTCTCCGCGAGGCCGACCACACCAAGAACGAGTTCGTGTCGATGCTCGCCCACGAGCTCAAGGGCCCTATGACCAGCGTCATCGGCTTCTCCAACGTGCTCCAAGAACAATGGCGGGACCTCGACGACGGGCGACGCGACCGAATCGTCGGCACCGTAGGCAAGGAGGTCGGCCGGCTGTCCCGCCTGGTCAACGATCTGTTGGATCTCTCGCGCATGGATGCCGGAACGCTGCGTTACGAGATGGAACCCGTTGCGGTGCAGGACCTCGTGCGCAGCGTCTTGACCGTACATACCTCGCTGTCCAACCGCCACCGTCTGATCGACTCGATTCCCGAAGGACTTCCCAAGGTGCTCGGCGACCCCGATCGAATTCGACAGGTTCTACTCAACCTCTTGACCAATGCCGTTAGGCACAGCCCCGATGACACCTCGGTCGAGCTAACGGGGATGGAGTTGGACGGGGGCGAGACCATCGAGATCTCGGTGCGTGACGAGGGCATAGGTCTCGGCGACGCCGACCAGAAACAGTTGTTTTCGAAGTTCGTCAATCTCGACAAACCCGGTTGGATTCAGAAGGGGACGGGCCTCGGTCTGTACATAACAAAGGGGATCGTCGAGGCACACGGGGGCACGATGGAGGTCGAGTCCGCACCGGACGAGGGTGCGACTTTCTCCTTCACGTTGCCGGTGGCCCATTAGTAGCATCTGGCGGTGAGCGACCCCGATCATCCACTTCGGATTGCGCTGCTGAGTTATCGCGGGCATCCGCATGTCGGCGGCCAGGGAGTCTACGTCCATTACCTGAGCCGTGCTCTTGTCGAGCTGGGCCACCGGGTCGAGGTGCTGTCGGGGCCGCCCTATCCGGAGTTGGCCGGCGGCGTGGAGTTCGGCGCGGTACCCAGCCTCGACCTCTACCGACCCGAGGATCCGTTTCGGCGACCCCGCCTACGAGAGTTTCGCTCGCCGGTCGACGCCATCGAGTACGGGTTGATGTGCAGCGCGGCGTTTCCCGAGCCTCTTACCTTTAGCCTGCGAGTCGCTCGCATTCTCCGGCGCCGGGCGGACGCTTTCGACGTGGTTCACGACAACCAGTGCCTCGGCTACGGTTTGCTCCGGATACAGCGACGTCTGCCCGTCCTGGCCACGATCCATCACCCGATCACCATCGATCGTCGTCACGACCTCGAGCGTGCATCCGGAGCCAAGCGGGCCGTCGCGCTGCGACGCTGGTACTCGTTTACGCGCATGCAGGGACGGGTGGCGCGCCGCCTCGAACAGATCATCGCCGTGTCGGAGACGGCCGGCGTCGACGTCGTCAGGGAGTTCGGAGTCGGTGCCAACCGGGTTCGGGTCGTCCACAACGGCGTCGATCCGGATCTGTTCAGGCCGCTGCCCGAGATCGACCGGAGGCCGGGCCGCATCATCACCCTGGCGAGCTCGACGGCTCCCATGAAGGGCCTCCCCGTGCTGATCGAGGCGGTCGCGAAGCTCGCCACCGAGCGCGAGGTCGAGCTCGTGATCGTCGGCAAGGGCGGAGATCAAGCGGCCACCGCCCTGGCCGGGCGTTTCGGGATCTCCAGGAGCGTCACGACGCCGGGCCGGGTCGACGATCTCGAGCTCGTGGAGCTGTTCGGAACCAGCGAAATCGCGATCGTGCCGTCGCTGTACGAGGGTTTCTCGCTCCCCGCGATCGAGGCCATGGCCTGCGGCCTCCCGGTGGTCGCGACGACCGGCGGCGCCCTGCCCGAGGTGGTGGGGCGCGACGGCGACACCGCCGTGCTCGTACCTCCGGGCGACGCCGCAGAGCTGGCCGTCGCGATCGGCCGCCTGCTCGACGACGAGGGGCTGCGCGCACGCATCGGCGACGCGGGACGCAGACGAGTGCTGCAGAAGTTCACCTGGCGGGCCGCGGCGCGGGCCACGGTCGAGCGCTACCGGGAGTTGTTGAGCCGGTGCTGACGCTGGATTTCGATCGGTGGGCCGTGGGGGCGGGCGAGTTGATGCTCGATCTCGGATGCGGGCGCGGCCGGCACAGCTTCGAGGCGTTGGCGCGCGGGCTCCACGTTGTGTCGGTCGACCTCGACGAGGTCGCACTCAAGCAAACGCAGCTAGACGGAGCCGAGCTGCGCGGCTCCGGGATGATTCCCCGCGACTCGGGGGGTGGATGCACGCGCGCGGATGGCCACCGCCTCCCGTTCGCCGACGCCGCCTTCGACCGGGTAGTGGCGTCGGAGGTGCTCGAGCACATCGCGCGCGACACGGACGTCATGGCCGAGATCTTCAGAGTGCTGAGACCGGGCGGCAGCGCGGTGGTAACGGTCCCTCGCTATTGGCCCGAGCGGATCTGCTGGATGCTTTCCGACGAGTACCACGAGGCCGAAGGCGGGCATTTGCGGATCTACTCGGGGTCGGTGCTGCGTAGCCGGCTGCGGGCGGCAGGTTTCGAGGTGGTCGACTCGCATCACGCGCACGCGCTCCATTCGCCCTACTGGTGGCTGAAGTGCGCCGTCGGTGTGGACGAGGATGCGAACCGCCTCGTCACGATCTACAGGCGCCTGCTCGAGTGGGACATCCTTCGTAATCCCAGGCCTTTGGAAACGATCGAACAATTCCTCAACCCCGCCCTGGGCAAGAGCCTGGTCGTCTACCTCACGAAGCCGAAGCGAGTGAGAGCCCCATGAGTGTTGCCGCGGCGCAAATCGACGCGACGGTTGCCTCGATCGCGCGCGTCCAGCTTCCGAACGGGGCGATCCCCTGGTACGCCGGAGGCCACGTGGATCCGTGGAACCATGTCGAGGCCGCCATGGGTCTGGATGCGGGCGGGCGCCCCTTCGAGGCCGGGCGCGCCTACCGGTGGCTCCGTTTCACGCAGCGTCGTGACGGAGCCTGGCCCGCATCGGTGCGCGCGGGACGGCTTCAGGACCCGACCCTCGATGCGAACTTCTGCGCATACGTCGCCGCCGGCGTGTGGCATCACTGGCTGGCCACCCGCGATGACGGCTTCGTCGCCGAACTGTGGCCGGTCGTCGAGCGCGCGATCGATTTCGTGCTGGATCTTCAGTCGCCGGATGGGTCCGTGTGCTGGGCGCGCGACGGGAGTTACCGGGCCTGGCCGCGCGCGCTGGTGACGTCTTCGTCGTGCATTCACCTGAGCCTGGACTGCGCGATCTCGCTGGCTGAGCTGACGGGTAACGTGCGGCCCGACTGGGAACTATCGCTGGCGAGTCTCGCCGATGCCGTCGCAGCCCGGCCCGAGGCCTTCGAGGACAAGAGTCGATTCTCGATGGACTGGTACTACCCGGTGCTCGGCGGCGTCTTGCGAGGCGACGCGGGGCGCGCTCGGATCGACCAGCGATGGGACGACTTCGCGGCGGAGGGTCTCGGTGCGCGCTGCGTTTGGGACCGTCCCTGGGTCACCACCGCGGAAACCTGCGAGCTGGCGTTGTCGCTCGACGCGCTCGGCAGGGACGACGAGGCTCGTTCGCTGTTCGATTGCGTTCACCATCTCCGTTGTGGCGAGGGCTCCTATTGGACGGGAGCGACCTTCCCCGACGGCACCCGCTGGCCCGTTGAGCAAACCACCTGGAGCGCGGCTGCGGTCGTGCTCGCTTACGAGGCTTTGTTCGGTGAGGGTGCGACCTCGGGCTTCTTCAGGAGCGCAGGCCGAAGGAGCCCATCCGCCCTCCCCGCACCGGTGGTCTCAGAGGCCGTCGCCGATTCGCTCTAGCACTCGAAGGCTGTCCTGGGAGGCGACCTCGGCGAAGGCCTCGGATCCCAGCGCGCGCCGGTAGATCTCGTAAGGGGGCCGTCCGCCCTCGGCCGGGTCCTCGAAGACGTCGTGGATGGCCAGCAGGCCGCGCGGCATGACGTGTGGCGCCCATCCCTCGTAGTCGAGGGTCGCGGCCTCCAGGGAGTGGGATCCGTCGATGAACACGAGCGCCAGTGGGGTTCTCCAGTGTGCGGCAACCCGAGAGGAGTCTCCGATGATCCCGATGACGGTGGCGGCCAGTTCGGCCGCCTGGATCGTGCGCCGGAATTCGCCGATGGTGTCGACGGCCCCGCCGTCAGGGTCGACCAGACGCGTGTCGTGATGGGCCTCGCCCGGCTGGTGTTCCTCCGAACCGCGATGATGATCGATCGAGAACACCACGCCGTCCGCCGAGCGCGCCGCCGCTCCCAGATAGATCGACGATTTCCCACAGTAGCTTCCGATCTCGAGCAGGGGACCGTGCTCGGCGACGCCACGGGCGGCTTCGTAGAGCGCAAGTCCCTCGGCTTCGGGCATGAATCCAATCGCGCGCTCGGCCGCGCGCCTGAGCCTCTTGTCCATCACCCGAGCCTCCCACGCAGCACTACTACACTGCCTGCACAGGGCAGGGCAGAAAACCTGGGAACGGAGGTCGTGGTGACGGAGCTTGCGTTTGCATCGGCGCTCGAGCAGGCGCGCATGGTCGGGGACCGTGAGGTCTCACCGGTCGAGCTCGTCCAGACCTACCTCGAGCGCATCGATCTCCTCGACAAGCACCTCAACGCGTTCGTGACCCTGATCGCCGAGGAGGCAATCGAAGCCGCGCGCGCCGCGGAACGAGCGGTGGCCGACGGTGCCGAGCTTCCTCCCTTTCATGGGGTGCCCATCGCCATCAAGGATCTCGCCGAGACGAAGGGCATCCGCACGACCTTCTCCTGCGGCCCGTTTGGCGAGTACGACCCCGACATCGACAACGCGGCCGTGCGCCGCATTCGCGAGGCCGGCTTCATCATCCTGGGCAAGACCAACACCCCCGAATTCGGGACGGTTCCTCAGACCGAGAGCGAGCTCAACGGGACCTGCCGCAACCCGTGGAACACGGACTTCACGCCGGGAGGCTCGAGCGGGGGAGCGGCCGCCGCCATCGCCGCGGGCATGCTCCCCGCGGCGCACGGCAGCGACGGCGGAGGCTCCATTCGCATCCCCGCGTCATGCTGCGGTCTGTTCGGCATCAAGCCGGCGCGAGGGCGCGTCTCGAACGGCCCTCGCTTCGGCGAGGTGCTCGCCGGCTTCGCGACCGAGGGACCTCTATCGAGGAGCGTCGCCGACGGGGCCGCCTTGCTCGACGTCATGAGCGGTTACGAGACCGGCGATCCCTACTGGGCTCCGCCGCCCGAGCGACCCTTCGTCGAGGAGGCGGGCGTCGACCCCGGGACCCTGCGGATCGGCTTCACCCTGGTGGGAGGCAACGACACGCCGGTCGAGGACGAGGTCGCCGACGCGACGCGCGCTACCGCCGCGCTGCTCGAGTCGCTGGGCCACAAGGTCGAGTCATTCACTCCGACCTGGAACGAGCCCGAGCTGACCGCGCACTTCATAACCATCTGGCAGAGCGGCTGCTGCTACTACGCGGGGGTCGATCCGAAGGCGATGGAACCGCTTAACAGGGTCCTTGCCGAGACCGCGGCCACCACGACGATGGAGACGTACGTGCAGGCTCGCATCCAGATCGAGGCGTTCTCCCGGCGCGTCGTCGCGCTGTGGGATGACTACGACGTGGTGCTCACGCCGACGATGCCCCAGGCACCGCGTCCGGTCGGCTGGATGTTCGAGGAAGAGGATCCCTGGATGCAGCTCATCCGTGCAGGCATGATCGTCCCGTTCACGGTGGGAGCCAACATCACGGGTCAGCCGGCGGTAAACGTGCCTCTGCACTGGAGCGAGTCCGGGCTCCCGATCGGCTCGCAGTTGATGGGCCGCCCCGCCGGCGAGGCAACCCTGATCCGGCTGTCCGCCCAACTCGAGGCCGCCCGGCCCTGGGCCGACCGCCACCCCCCACCCCCGTTCTGAGCGCGGGAGCTCCCGCTCCAGCGCGCTAACGGCACAAAGAAACTCCCGTTTCGTCGGGTTCGTCTGGTTTATGTATATTGTCGCCACGATCCTGTGACCTGGCGATTACGAGGGGGACCCGCCATGAGAAGGAGTCGCTCGCTCTGTGCCTTCGTCGGCATCCTGATGCTTCTTGCCGCCTGCAGCCCGGTCGAGGAGGGGGACTCCGAAACCGAGTCCGATCAGCTCCGAGCCGGCGAGGCGAGAGATGGAGGCGAACTCGTGATCGCTCTGGCCGAGGAGCCGGACGCGCTCGATCCCTCGATCGCCCGCACCTTCGTCGGCCGGATCGTGTTCGCATCGATTTGCGAGAAGCTCTACGACGTCGACGAGAACCTCGAGATCGTGCCGCAGCTGGCGGCGGACCTTCCTGAGGTCTCCGAGGACGGACTTTCCGTGACCATTCCACTGCGTGAGGGCGTCACCTTCAACGACGGCACCGAGTTCAACGCGGACGCCGTGAAGACCACCTTTGAGCGGCACCTCTCGATCGCCGATTCGGCCCGCGCCAGCGAGATAGCGCCGATCAAGAACATCGAGGTGGTCGACGATCTCACCGTCGAGCTCGAGCTCTCGGAGCCGTTTTCTCCCCTGACGGCGGCGCTGGCGGATCGCTCGGGCATGATTATGTCACCGCAGCAGATCGACGCGCTCGGGGCCGACTTCGGCGACGAGCCCGTATGCGTCGGCCCCTTTCAGTTCGTCG
Source organism: Actinomycetota bacterium (assembly GCA_050693975.1). GTDB lineage: Bacteria > Actinomycetota > CADDZG01 > CADDZG01 > WHSQ01 > WHSV01. Next base: position 1,529 of record JBOGWV010000169.1, on the reverse strand, counting down.
AGCGGCGGGCGCAGGACCGCATCGTCGTCGAGAAGTCCGATGAGTACTACGACGCCGACGCGGTGCATCTCGACCGCGTCGTCTACCGCGTCATCATCGAGCCGAACGTACGGCTGTCGAACCTCAGGTCGGGAGACGTCGACCTAGCAGAACGCATCGCCGCGACCGACGTGGCCACCATTGAGGATGACGATGCCTTCCAGCTAACCGAGGCGACCTCGATCGGTTACCAGGGGATCTCTATCAACATCGGCAACGCGGACGGCCTTGGTCGGCCGCACAAGGCCCCCGACAGTGCGCTGGCTTCCGACGAAAAGCTACGTGAGGCCTTCGAGCTGTCACTCGACCGCGATGCGATAAACGAGGTCGTCTTCGACGGTCAAGTCGTGCCCGCATGTTCGCCCATCTCGCCGGTGACTCCATTCGCCATCGAGTTCGAGTGCCCGCAGCAGGACATCGAGGCGGCAAAGGCGCTGATCGAGGAGAGCGGAGCACCCACGCCGGTCCCCGTCGAGCTGATCACCAACAACGACGCGGAGAGCGTCCGCATGGGCGAGGTCATTCAATCGATGGCCAAGGATGCGGGCTTCGACGTCAGCGTGCGCCCCACCGAGTTCACCGCGGCCCTCGACGAGACCGACGCCGGAAACTACGAGGCCTTTCAGGTCGGGTGGTCGGGGCGCATCGACCCAGATCAGAACATCCATCAGTTCCAGCACAGCACCGGGTCCATAAACATCTCGGGGACCGACGACCCAGAGATCGACCGACTGCTCGAGGAGGCGCGCGTGGAGCAGGACCCCGAGGCTCGTAAGGAGATCTACCAGCAGGCAATCGAGCAGATGCACGAGGTCCGAGGAATCGTCTACCTGTATCACGACAAGTTGTTCCTCGGCGCGAACCGCGAGGTCGTCGGAATCGAGTACTTCGGCGACGGACTAGTGCGGGTAAGGAACGCCGGCTTCGCCCAGACCGAGAACTAGGTAGCGGCGGGGGAGCCTGGTGGGCAAGTATCTCGCGCGCAGGGCCGGCGCTTCGCTGATCGTCCTGTTCGTGGCGACCCTGATCGTCTTCGCCGGCATCCGCGCGTTGCCCGGTGGCCCCGAGCTGGCACTTGCAGGCGAGGAGCGGGATCCGGAGTCTCTTGCCGCGATCCGGGAACGCTACGGGCTCGACGATCCGCTGCCGGTGCAGTACTGGAACTGGATAACTCTTGCCCTGCAAGGAGACCTGGGCGAATCGGTCCGAACCGGACTCGAGGTGAGCGAGATCGTAGTCACGAGACTGCCGGTGACCCTGGAGCTCACGTTGCTCAGCGTCCTGGTCGCGCTGTTGTTAGGGATCCCCACGGGGATCATGGCGGCGGTAAAGCAAGGACGGCTGTCGGACTATGTCGGATCCGGCGTGGCACTGTTCGGGTTGTCGGTTCCGAACTTCTGGCTCGGGTTGATGCTGATCCTCGCGTTCGCCATCTACTTGCCGTTGCTGCCCGCTTCAGGTTATGAGCCGTTCTTCTCGAACCCCGTAGA
>JBOGWV010000168.1:0-1514 GCA_050693975.1 Actinomycetota bacterium | reverse complement strand
TCACGGCGTGAGCCGGAGGGTAGCGATCTCCCACGGAGCCAGCGCCAACTCGAGGCTGCCCTCGTCGACCGCGATCGGCTCGACGTCCTTCCCCAGCAGGTCGGTCTTGGCGGCGCGCTTGAAGTCGCCGCGCAGTCGCGCGGTTCCGGGCTTCGATTGCTCGCAGACCAGGCGTACCTCGATGCCGTCGCCCCTGCGCCGCAAGCTGGTGAGCGCGACGTTCGGGCCGGATAGCTTAAGACCCTCACGCCGTATCGAGGTTGGCGTTGGCTCTGCGGTGCCGGGTGCCACCGCAAAGGGATGAGCGAAGCATTCTTGGTGCAGAAGTGAGCCTGCCTCTTCCCACGACCCACGATGGAGATAGAGCCCAAAGGAGAGTTCGATAGGGCCAGGACACTGGGCATCGGGTATGGCTACTTCGGGACCCGCCGGCTCGCGCCGCAGTGGATTATCGTTGCGGCTGATCATTCCGGTCGAGCGCAGCATCGTCAGGGCGAGCTCTCGTCCGTCGTCGACGAGCTCGTATTCAACGACGTGGCCGAGTAACACCGAGAGACCATCGACCGCGACCATCCCGTGCGCCGGAAGAGTTGGAAGGGGGTGCTCTCCGTGCCCGCCTTCGGCCTCGAGGCCTCGTTCGACCACCGCGAACTGTCCCTCGGCAAAGGAGCTCGTAACGGGGGCCGGAAGCGGAATGTGATAGCGCACGCGTTGGTCGTGGCAGGGGTTGTCGAAGGCGACGCGGACGCGCGCGAACGGCTCGCCGACGCGCAGCTCGACGGTAGTGATTACGTCCACGCTTCGGTGGGCGGTCGAGCGAGCCTGAAGATCGGTCGAGGCCGGCCAGCCGTAAGTCCTGGTGATCTCGAGCGAACCCAGCAGGGGACCGGCCGCAACCGCGCGCACCTCGACTCGATCCGGGTCTGAGATCAGGCGGTCGGATGCGGGTGGCGCGTAGTTGTAGCTGTCTCCCGCGTCGCCACCATCTACGAGCCGACCCACCCCCGCCGTGGTGACACTGCCCGCAGTCATCGTGAGCTCACCTCGGTCGTCGACGTCGATGCGGAGCAGGCCGTTGTCGAGCGTTCGTTCCACGACCTGGACGGGCGATGAAGTCTCGGCCACTTCCTCGACCAGATGGGCCGTCGCCCAGCCCAACGCGGGGGCCTCCAAGTAAGCGAGCATCGTTCGTCGCGCTCGCCCCGCGACCACGACCTCCCAGTCCTCATCGCCGCGCTCATTGACGGCGGTCTCAATCTCGGCTCGCAAGGCATCCATGTCCATCATTGGCGGATCCGCCACCGCGTCGACTTCGATAGCCAGACGCGGCCCTCCCTCGACTTCGTCGGTGCGGTAGCCGTTGACCTGGTGGCCGAACAACTCGCGGTCGTGCGCGAGGTCGAGGATCGAAGGGACTTCGTGACCCTTCATGCGGGCTCGCTGGATCACCGGGGCGGTGGACAGCAGCTCCTGGGTTGCGGCACGCCCTCCGCCGGCGGACGCGAGGGCCACGT
>JBOGWV010000167.1:0-2014 GCA_050693975.1 Actinomycetota bacterium | reverse complement strand
CGCGCCAGCCTCGAGCACGCCGCGCACTACGCCACCGAACGAGAGGCGTTCGGGAAGCCCATCGGCGCCTTTCAGGGCATCAGTTTCAAGATCGCCGACATGGCGATCGCGGTCGACGCCGCGCGGATGTCGTTGTGGCGTACCGCCTGGCACCTCGACCGCGGCACCGCGACGCTCGCCGACGCGGCCGAAGCCAACGGCCAGTGCCTCGCCGCCGCGGTGCTTTGCGGCGACGACGGTGTCCAGGTGCTGGGTGGTCACGGCTTCGTGACCGATCATCCGAGCGAGATGTGGTTCAGGGACGCGGTGACGCTGTCCGTGTTCGACGCCCCCGACGTGGTGGGAGACGTCATGGTCGCTCGCAGCGTCTTCCCCACACCCGCAGGAGCCGACCTCTCATGACCATCGATTTCGAGTTGGACGAAACCGTCGCGACGATCAGAGACTTCGTTCACGCCTTCGCCTCCGAGACGCTGCGACCACTGGCGCGCGAGGCGGACGAGAAGGGTGAGCTCCCGACCGAGGTCATCAAGCAGCTCGGGCAGCTCGCGGGCAACCGCGCCACGATCATGGCTGAGGAGCGAGTCGAGAAGTCCGAGGACCAGAAGACGATCGGCTCGATGGTGGGCGTAGTGGGCTCCGAGGAGCTGGCTTGGGGCGATCCGGCCGTGCTGCTCAACATCCCAGGCCCTGGGCTGGCCGCTCCCTCGATCATGGCCTCGGGTACCCCGGAGCAGAAGAAGAGGTTCCTGGCCGATATCTTCAACGTTGAATCCGAGGAGCCTCGCTTCGGCGCGCTGGCCGTGACCGAACCGCAGGCCGGATCCGACGTCTCGAATGTGCAGACCACCGCGGTGCGCGATGGAGACGAGTGGGTTCTCAACGGTACGAAGATCTACTGCACTAACGGAGCGCGCGCCGACATCGTCGTGGTCAACGCGACCATCGACAAGAGTCTCGGACGGGCCGGACAGAAGTTCTTCGTCATAGAGAAGGGCGCGCCCGGCTTCATGATCGGAAAGATCGAAAAGAAGATGGGCATTCGCGCGAGCGAGACCGCGGAGTTCGCGCTGGACGACTGCCGGATTCCCTTCGACAACATCCTCGGCGGCGAGGAGGCCCTCGGGGATGGGCGCGGAGGAAAGGTCGGCTCCGGCTTCAAGGGGACGATGAAGACCTTCGATTCCTCGAGGCCCTCGGTTGCGGCGATGGCGCTCGGAATCGGGCGAGCCGCGTACGAGTACTCACGGGACTGGGCCGGCTCCGAGCTCCCGATGTCGTCGAACTTCACTCGCCGCAACGCCATCGAAGCCAAGCTCGGCAGCATGAAGCGCGAGCTCACCGCCGCGCGCGGGTTGATCTGGCGGGCGGCTTGGATGGCCGACAACAAGGTGCCCAACTCCAAGGAAGCGTCGATGTCGAAGGCGTTCGCGCCCCAGGCGGCGCTTAGAGCCTGCGTGGGAGCGATCCAGGTCATGGGTCCCGAGGGCTATAGCAAGGAGCACCTGGTCGAGAAGTGGTTCAGGGACATCAAGGTCTACGACATCTTCGAGGGCACGGGCCAGATCCAACGGGTAATCATCAGCCGGGCCATCCTTGGCCGGCTGGATGGGTAGGAGAATCAACCAACAAACGACGTCCAGAACAGAAGGGGAAGCTCGGATGGGATTGCTCGATGAAAAGGTGGCGATCGTTACGGGGGCCGGCCGCGGCATCGGCCGCGAACACGCGTTGGCCCTCGCAAGTGAGGGGGCCAAGGTGCTGGTCAACGATCTCGGGGGCTCCGCCGCGGGAGAGGGGAGCGACCAGACCCCCGCGCAGCAGGTGGCCGACGAGATCACCTCGGCCGGCGGCGAGGCCGCAGCTAACTACGACAACGTCGCAGACTTCCAGGGCGCCGAGAACATGGTCAAGCAGGCGGTCGAGCAGTTCGGCAAGCTCGACATCCTGGTCAACAACGCCGGCATCCTTCGCGACCGGATGCTCGTCAACCTCTCGGAAGACGAGTGGGACG
>JBOGWV010000166.1:0-7910 GCA_050693975.1 Actinomycetota bacterium | reverse complement strand
GTGGGCGTCGGCAGGAGAGCCGAGGTCCTCGAGATCGTTGAGATCTTCAGGGCGAAGGTCAGCGATGTGGACTCCGACGCTCTCATCGTCGAGGTCACAGGCTCACCGGACAAGGTACGCGCGCTTAACGACCTGCTCGAGCCCTACGGAATCATCGAGCTCGCCCGTACGGGTCGCATTGCGCTGGGCAGAGGAGGGCGGGGCCTGAAGGCCCCCACGCTCCACCCGGTGCCGATCGAGTCCGCTTCTTAACCACACAAGGAAGGAAGACATCATGGCCGCAAAGATCTACTACGACAGCGACGCGTCACCCCAAGCGCTTCAGGGCAAGCGCATCGCCGTGCTCGGCTATGGGGCTCAGGGGCGCGCCCATGCACTCAACCTGAGGGACTCCGGGCATGAGGTCGTTGTCGGTCTGCGCAAGGACTCGGCGACCTGGGCCAAGGCCGAGGCCGACGGGATTCAGGTCGCCAGCGTCAACGAAGCGGTCGCCGACGCCGACCTGGTCGCGGTGCTGCTTCCCGATCAGCACCAGGCAGCGGTCTTTGCGGCGTCGATCGAGCCCAACCTGCGGCCCCGCACGACGCTGTTGTTCGCGCATGGCTTCTCGATCCACTTCGGCCAGGTGCGCCCGCCCGCCGACAACGACGTGGTGATGATCGCTCCCAAGGCCCCAGGAACGCTCGTGCGCCGAACCTACGAAGAGGGGAAGGGCACGCCCGCTCTCGTCGCGGTCCACCAGGACAACAGCGGACAGGCCATCGAGCGCGCACTGGCGTACGCGCAGGGACTTGGGTGCACGCGGGCCGGCGTCATCGAAACAACCTTTGCAGAAGAAACCGAAACCGATCTCTTTGGCGAGCAGGCGGTTTTGTGCGGCGGGACGTCGCGACTTATACAGGCCGGCTTCGAGACCCTTGTCGATGCCGGCTATCAGCCCGAGATCGCCTACTTCGAGTGCATGCACGAGCTGAAGCTCATCGTCGACCTGCTCTACGAGGGCGGCTTCGAGCACATGCGGCACACCATCTCGGACACGGCCGAGTACGGCGATCTAACACGCGGCCGCAAGATCGTGACGGACGAGACCACGACGGCGATGCAAGCGATTCTCGACGACATCCGCTCAGGGAGTTTCGCCCGTGAGTGGGTCAACGAGAACGGTGCCGGTACTCCGGTGCTCGACGCTGAGCGCCGCCGCCAAAACGAGCACCCGATCGAAGAGGTCGGGGGCAAGCTCAGGGAGATGATGAGTTGGATTCCAAAGCAGACGTAAGCGACGTAGCAACGGGAGAACAAGCGATCGTCTCGACGATCGCGCAAGAAGAGGGCATCAGGATCTTCGATACGACGCTGCGCGACGGAGAGCAATCCCCGGGCATCTCGCTGAACCTGAAGGAGAAGGTCGAGATCGCGGAGCAACTTGCGCGCCTCGGTGTGGACATCATCGAGGCGGGCTTCCCCATCGCGTCGACGGGAGAGACGGAGGCGGTCCAGGCGATCGCGCGCGCCGTTCGTGGCCCGGTGATCGCCGGTCTGGCGAGAGTGGAACGGGGCGATATCGACAGAGCGGCTGAGGCTGTGGGCCCGGCCGAACATGCCCGCATCCACACCTTCATCGCCACCAGCGAGGTGCACATGCGCGCCAAGCTGCGCATGACACCCGACGAGGTGTTGCAGGCCTCGCGCGCGGGAGTCGAACGAGCGCGCGGTCACGTTGCGGACGTGGAGTTCTCCTGTGAAGACGCCACTCGAAGCGATCCCGAGTTCGTCGCGCAGGTGTTCAGAGCCGCAGTGGAGGCCGGTGCAACGACGCTCAACGTCCCCGACACCGTCGGCTACTGCATGCCCCAGGAATACGCCGACCTGTTGTCCTTTCTCATGCGCGAGGTCGATGCGGACGTCGTTTGGAGTGTGCATACGCACGATGATCTGGGGCTCGCGGTTGCCAACGCTCTCGCGGGCGTCGGGGCCGGAGCCCGCCAGATCGAGGTTGCGGTAAACGGGATCGGAGAGCGTGCGGGCAACTGCTCGCTCGAGGAAGTCGTCATGGCCATTCGGACCCGACCACGTGAGGGTACGGCGACCGCCGTGAACACGACCGAGATCGCTCGCACCTCGCGTCTGGTGTCGATGCTCACCGGTTACGCGGTGCCCCCGAACAAGGCCATCGTGGGGGCCAACGCGTTTGCTCACGAGGCCGGCATCCACCAGCACGGGGTCATGGCCGAACGTACGACCTACGAGATCATGGACCCGGTCGACGTCGGCCTCGACGGTTCGCGCATCGTGTTGGGAAAGCATTCCGGGCGCCACGCGTTCGCGAACGCTCTGGTAGAGCTGGGCTTCAGCCTGAGCCCCGGCGATGTCCAGAAGGCGTTCGACCGGTTCAAGGAGCTGGCCGACCGAAAGATCCGGATCACCGATGTCGATCTCGAGGCCATCGTGGTCGAGGAGATCGGCTCGGAGGCCGACCAGTACGAGCTGGTCTCGATTCAGGTCGCCGGCGGAACCCACCTATCCCCGACGGCGACCGTGCGGCTCCGGCGGGACGGGGAGGTCATCGACGAGAGCGCTATCGGCGACGGAATGATCGACGCCGCCTGCGGCGCCGTTCAGCGAGCCACGGGCATAGAGGCCCGGCTCGAGTCGTTCAACGTCTCCAGCGTCACCGGCGGCATCGACGCTTTGGGTGACGTGACGATCGTGCTGGCCGTCGGCGATGGTTCACCCGAGAGCCCGGTCCGCAGGGCGACCGGCCGCGGCGTCTCAACCGACGTCGTGGAGGCCTCGGCGCGCGCCTATCTGTCGGCGGTAAATCGCCTGTTCAGTCTGGCCGCGCGGGGCGGGCTCGGCTGGATCGCAGAACAAACGCGGGGCGGGCACGGCTGGATCGCAGAACAAGAGACGAATGGGCAGCGTTCCGAGGTCGTCGCAGAGGCGGCCGGCTGATGGCACAGACGATCACGCAGAAGATCCTCGCGGCTCACGCCGGCCAAGAAGAGGTACGCCCCGGCGAGATCGTGATGTGCCGGGTGGACCTGGCGATGGCGAACGACGTCACGGCTCCCGCCGCGGCCGACGCGTTCAAACGGATGGGCGTGGCGTCGGTGTGGGACCGGTCGAAGATCGCGCTGGTCGCGTCCCACTTCGTTCCGGCCAAGGACATCGCATCGGCGAAGCTCATGACCAGGATGCGCGCCTTCGCCATAGAGCACGACATCGAGCATTTCTTCGAGGTGGGTCGCGGAGGCATCGAGCACATCCTGTTGCCCGAAGAGGCGTTGACGCTGCCGGGCGACATCGTCATCGGCGCGGATTCTCATTCCTGCACTTATGGCGCCCTCGGCTGTTTCTCGACCGGGGTCGGATCGACCGATCTCGCGGCCGTCATGGCGACGGGCGAGATCTGGCTGCGGGTACCCGAGACGATCAAGATCGTCTACCGCGGTGCTCCTCCCGCGTGGGTGGTCGGCAAGGATCTCATCCTTTCCGTCATCGCTGCCATCGGAGACGATGGTGCGCGCTACATGGCGATGGAGCACACCGGCGACTCCATCGCGCACCTTTCGATGGACTCGCGGTTGACGCTCACCAACATGGCCATCGAGGCCGGAGGCAAGTCCGGAATCATCGCGCCCGACCGCCGCACGGTCGACTACGTTCACGAGCGTCAGGCGGCCACCGGGAGAAGCCGCGATTTCCCCGTGCTGTCGTCGGACCCCGGTGCAGACTACGCGGGCGAGGTGGACATCGACGTCGCGTCTCTTGAACCCATGGTCGCCCGTCCGTCGCTTCCGTCCCGGGCCGTTCCGGTCGGAGAGGTCGAACGCGTGAAGGTCGATCAGGTCTTCATCGGCTCGTGCACCAATGCACGCATCGAGGATCTCCGCATCGCCGCCCATGTAATCGGCGATGAGAGCTTCTCTCCACACGTACGCGTCATGGTCATTCCCGCCACTCAAAGGGTGTGGCAACAGGCGAACGAGGAGGGCTTGCTCGAAAGGTTCTCGCGTGCGGGAGCGAGCGTCTCGGCCCCCACCTGCGGTGCGTGCCTCGGAGCGCACATGGGGGTCCTCGGACCCGGCGAGGTCTGCGTGTCGACTTCGAACCGCAACTATGTCGGACGCATGGGCGACCCCTCCGCCCAGGTCTACCTGGCCAACCCCGCGGTCGCCGCGGCCACGGCCGTGGCCGGCGAGCTGGTGCATCCGGCGGAGGTTCGGCCGAACCCACCGGAGATGGCGCGACCTCTGATGGAGGTGGGTTGATGGGAACCGTCTGGAAGTACGGCGACAGCGTCGACACCGACGTCATCATCCCGGCCCGTTACCTCACCACCACCGACGAGGCCGAGTTGGCCAAGCACGCGATGGAGGATCTGGACGACACTTTTGCTTCCGGTGTGAGTCCCGGCGACGTAGTGGTCGCCGGAGCGAACTTCGGTTGCGGTTCCAGTCGCGAGCACGCGCCCATAGCGCTCAAGGGCACGGGCGTAAGTGCAGTCGTGGCCTCATCTTTCGCCCGCATCTTCTTTCGCAACGCGATCAACACGGGTCTGCCGATCGTCACCTGTCCCGAAGCCGTCGCGGCCACGGATGCCGGAGACGAGGTCGAGGTCGATGTCGCCTCCGGGCAGGTCCGCAACGTGACCAAGCACCAAACCTTCGAAGCCGAGGCGCTGCCCGACTTCATCATGGACATCGTTGGGCGCGGCGGACTCGTCGAATGGGTCAAGTCCAGGGTGGGTGCGAGCGCGTGACAAAGCGGGTGGCGGTGCTCCCGGGTGACGGGATCGGCCCCGAGGTGATCAAGGTCGCTCTCGACGAGGTGCCGAACGACTACGACTACGTCGTGATCGAAGCGTCGGCGGATCGCTACCTTGCATCAGGAGTCCTAATCACGGACGGGGAAGTCGCGACGATCGCGTCGAGCAACGCGTTGCTCTTCGGAGCTATCGGGGATCCCCGGGTGACCGACGGTGTTCTCGAACGCGGGATCCTGCTGCGACTGCGGCGCGAGCTCGATCTGTACGTCAATCTGCGCCCGTTTCCCGAGATCGGGGTGACCTTCGTGCGCGAGAACTCCGAGGGTCTGTACGCGGGTGTTGGTGAAAGAGCCGGTGACGTTGCCCGCGAGGTCAGCGTCAACTCGGCTTCTGCTATCGCGAGGTGTTCGCGTTACGCGTTCGAGTACGCACGGGCACACGGGGAACGGCTCACACTCGTTCACAAGAGGAACGTCCTGATTCATGCCGGAGGACTCTGGACCGACGTCGTGAACGACGTGGCGGACGACTACCCCGATGTCGAGTGGAACTACGAGCACGCCGACGCCTGTGCTTACCACCTCGTTCGGGATGCTTCGAGATATCAGGTGGTGCTGACCGACAACCTGTTCGGCGACATGCTGAGTGACCTTGCTGCAGGGCTTTCGGGGGGTATTGGCAACGCGGCCAGCGCCAACCTCCACCCCGATCCCTCCACTCGGTCGGTGCGCTGCCTCGGCCTCTTCGAGCCGGTTCACGGCTCGGCTCCCGACATCGCGGGAACCGGCCTGGCGGATCCAACCGCCGCGCTACGAGCCGCCAGGATGATGGTGGACGAACTCGACAAGGCAAGCCAGCGATGGCGCGAGAAGGACATCGAAGGGTCTACGAGCTCATGAGTGCAACCCCCTATTTCACCGTCTGCGGCTACAAGGTCACGAGCGAGCGTATGCACGAGGCGGATACTCAGGTACAGGCCATCGTCGAGGTCCGCATCGGCCACAACTGCGTTCGCCGGCAGGCGACGGGGGTGGGCCCCGTGCACGCGCTCGATAACGCGCTCCGGGCATGCCTCGAGAACGACTTCCCCGAGCTTGCCGACGTGCGGCTGTCGGACTATCGAGTGGCGGTGGTCGATGCCGGCGACGGAACCGGAGCCGAGGTGCGCGTCCTGATCGAAGCCACCGACGGCCATGCGCGGTGGGATGCAGGCTGCGTTTCCGCCAACGTGCTCGATGCCTCGTTCGAAGCGTTGTGCTCGACCTCCGTCATGGGCATCATGCGCGTGCGCTCGCGCGTCCCTGCCTGATCGGTAACATCGGTCTCGTGGGTAGTCAGGTCGTCGCGTATCAAGGAGAGGCGGGCGCCTATTCGGAGGAGGGCGTCATCTCGACGTTTCCGGACGCCGAGCACCTGCCGCTCCAGTCCATCCGCAAGGTGTTCGAAGCCGTCGAGGTCGGCAAGGCCGATTACGGGCTCGTCCCGATGGACAACTCGCAGGCCGGAAGCATCAACCAGACCTACGACCTATTCCTCAAGCACGGCCTTCACCTGGTCGCGGAAACAGTGGTGCGAGTCAATCACTGCTTGATGGCGCTCCCGGGAACTCATATGGACGACCTCGTCGAGGTGATCTCCCATCCGCAGGCGATCGATCAGAGCGAGGAGTTCCTGACCTCGCTCGACGTATCCATACGAGCGGAGTACGACACGGCCGGCGCGGCCCGCAAGATCGTAGACGACAAGCTCGAGCACACCGGGGCCATCGCGTCGAAGCGCGCGGCCGAGTTCCACGGGCTCGACATCCTTGCCGAGCGGATTCAGACCTATCCGGATAACTACACCCGCTTCGGGGGCCTGGCTCGCAACCCGGAGCCGCTATCGGCGCCTAACAAGTCCTCGCTGGTGTTCGGGGTGGGACACGTTGCGGGATCGCTGTACCGATGCATCGGGGCGTTCGCGGAGCGACACCTGAATCTCAACAAGCTCGAGTCGCGACCCCGTGCCGGGCGTCCCTGGGAGTACGTGTTCTACGTCGACGTCGAGGCCCCGGCCGATGATCCCGCGATGGTCGAGGCTCTGGCAGAGGTCAGCGACCACGCGACCTTCACTCGCCTCCTGGGCACCTACGCCTCGGGCATCGTCCCGCGCTAGCCTCCGGCTGGTGAATCTGCGTTATCCGCACACGGAGCGATAGCTTGTCGAACTAACAATCACGTGGTCTAGGAAACGGACTCCGACCGCGTCGGCCGCCGTCTTTAACAGCTTGGTGCAGGCAACGTCCTCCGGGCTTGGCTTGGGATTACCCGATGGATGATTGTGAGCAACTGCGAATGCTGCTCCTCCGCTACTCACAACCGCGCGCAACACATCGCGCGGCTCGAGCAGACATCTCGTGTCGGTTCCAACGGTGAGTCGTTGAGTCTTGATCAATCGGTTGGCCGAATTCAGCACGAGCACCAGGACGGCTTCTCGCGAGCCATCTGTTAGCTCGCGGCGTGCCGCGGCCGCGATGTCTCCTGCATCTCTGATTGCGATTGGGTCCGCGGTCGACCCCAGAGCCGCGCGCCGCCCCAGCTCGAAGGCGGCCACCAGCGCCGAAGCCTTGGCCGCTCCCATGGCGTGGATCCTTGCGAGCGTCTCTAGTCGAGCTCTGGCCAGAGCGCTGACGCCTCCCGAATCGGCCAGAAGCCCCTCAGCGAGCCCGAGCGCGCTTATGCCCGGGCCTCCGCTTCGGAGCACCAGGGCAACGAGCTCGGCATCCGTCAGCGCCGCGGTACCAAGACGCTCCAGGCGCTCACGGGGCCGGTCCCGCTGAGGGACTTCCACTATCCGACAACCCATAGCTCGAGTCTAGAAACACCGTGTGACGGTTCTACCGGCGTGAGAATTCGTTGGGAGAAGAGGGAGCCTCCACAGCCACTCCCCGGCCTGGACGTGCACCATCTCGGCCTTCGTCACGGCGGGCCGCGCTTCGGCCTCGGTGGTGTGAGCTTGCCCGCCTTGCGGTCTCTATCTGTCTTGGCCTTGTGACACGAATAGCACCTGGGCTCGAGGTTGTCGGTCGACGCCGGGCCGAACGCGACGTGGGGCTCGATGTGATCGTTCTCGTTCCGGAAGTGGTTGCCGCAATCTGAGCACT
>JBOGWV010000165.1:0-6094 GCA_050693975.1 Actinomycetota bacterium | reverse complement strand
CAAGCGAGCTCGCCAACCGCTACTTCGATGCCGTGCTGGCTCACACCGATCCAAACTTCGCCCGGCTCGACGAGTCCTTCCGTCCGCGCGTGCCACTCCGCATCCCCACCCATTACACGGGCTTCGTGGTTTCGAACGGCAAGCAGCTCAACGGCTCCGAAGCCCGGAGCGGAGTCGTCGTTTCCGCGGGCGGTGGGATCGCGGGCGCTCCTCTGTTGAGAGCCGCCGTATCGGCACACCGGCATCTCGAAGACGACACTCGGATGAAGGTCATCGCCGGTCCGTTCTTCCCGGAGGACGAGTGGCGGTCCCTGCGAGGGGAGGCACGCGGCCGCGCCGGCCTCTCGCTCCGGCGATCCGTGCCCGACCTAAGTGAGGAGATGCACACGGCGTCCGCCTCGGTCAGCCAGTGTGGTTACAACACGGCCCTGGACATCCTCAGAGCCAACGTTCCGGCACTGGTCGTTCCGTTCGCCGAGAAGGGCGAAGACGAGCAAACGAACCGCGCCCGCCGGTTGGAGGCGCTCGGGGCGGTGCGCGTCCTCGCCTCTGTCGACCTGAAGGCACCAAGTTTCGCCGATGAGATCCGCGCGCTCCTTCGTTTCCAGCCGCGCCGGGTTAGGTTCGATCTGAAGGGGGCCCCGAGGACCGTCGGCATCCTCCAGGCTCTTCACACGGAACGCTTCGGTAGCAAAGCGAGCTGACAACGGTGGGGAGAATTGGGGACTGGCTCGATCCGGTGCGCAGGTCCCTCGATGAGCAACGCGCTCCCGTCGATCTCTTTATCCGAGACGACGACGTCGGCTGGGACGACCAGCGCCTATGGCCACTGCTCGACCTCCTCGCGACGCACGCGCTCCCCGCCGACCTCGCGGTCATCCCCAGCGAGCTGAGCGAGTCGCTGGCACAGAGCCTCCTCGCCAGATCCGAGTCGGCTCCGCACTCGCTTTCGTTTCACCAGCACGGGTTCGCACACGCGAATCACGAGCTCACCGGTCGCAAGTACGAGTTCGGTCCGTCGAGGATGGGATGGCTGCAACGGCGAGACATCGTCGAGGGACGGAGGCGCCTGGGGGATCAGCTTGGTGCCTCTGTCGATCCCATCTTCACTCCCCCCTGGAACCGCTGCACCCGGACGACGGGGCGGTGTCTGGTCGACCTGGGGTTCGAAGTGCTGTCTCGGGAGGCGCGCGCCACGCCCTTGGCGACCGAGGGACTTGTCGAGCTCCCGGTGACCATCGATTGGTTGGCGCGCCGAAAACAACAACGAGTGAGTCGCGGAGAGCTCGGTGAGCTGCTTGCTCGTTGTATCAACGGCAGAGGGAGCATCGGACTCATGTTCCATCACGCCGCGATGGACGACGACGACCGCGAGGGAGCAGGGGAGCTACTCCCACTCCTCGCGGGGCACGACCGGGTGCGCGCCCACGGGATGCTGGAGCTGGCTCGTCTGCATCGATCCAACTCGACCCTTGCGACCGAGGTCAAACGGTGATCGCCCTTCCGCCGCCGGATCCGACTCTTGCGGGCATGAGCGTCGCCTTGGACGGTGAAGCGATCGCGCAGCTTCTGCGCCGGACGCTCAGAAAGGTCACGGTTTTTGGATGCGAGCCGTACTACATCAAGTACAAACCTCAAAGGTATTGCCGCGTGCAGTACTGGGTCGAGCTCCTGGACGAAGAAGGGCAGAACGTCCGGATACCGGCTCACGTTGCGCTGTACCCGCCACGGCGAGCCGAGAAGCTGGCGGCCGGTCATGGCCTGCTGTATGGAAACGATCCCCATCAATCGGCGCGAGCCGCATACATCCGAGAACTGCATGCAATAGTCCAGTTGTTCCCCGTCGATCTCGCTCTCTTGGGCTTGCCAGAGGCTGCTTCAGGGCCGGCCATGACTTGTCGGTTGCAACGGGAGCTGCCCGATCGGCTGGGCGGTGTGCTCCGGGGTTTGCAAGGTCGAGCTCATTCGATCCAAGGCTCAGAAAAGAGCGGTTCTGCGCTACCGATTGGACGGGACTGAAGTCCAGACCGTCTACGGAAAGGTCCGGAAGGACGGAGGGAGCGCGCTCGCCTGCAATGCCGCGGCTTACACGCGAGCCGGAGTGCCCACGCCCGAGATGCATGCATGGTTCGCCGACCTCGGAATGGTCCTACAGGCCGAGGGCACCGGTGTCCGGCTCCGCGACCTCCGGCATACCGCCGAATACGTGGAATGGATGCCCGCGGTAGCCCAAACGCTGAAGTCGGTTCACGAGGCCGACGTCAAGGGTTTGCCGCGCTACTCGCAGGGGGACGAGGCCGAGGAATTGAAGGACACGGCGGACACGATTGGCGGGCTCGTGCCGCACCTTGGGCCAACTGTAAAAAACTTGGCCGGGCGCCTTTCAGAGAGACTTATTGCGATTGATGGCGAGGTCTCGACCACTCACGGGAGCTTCCACGATGATCAGGTCCTGGTGGGCGACGACGGGGTGACGCTGATCGATGTGGACGATGCGGCGCTTGTAAATCCTCTCTCTGACGTGGGGCACTTCCTCTCATACCTTTCCGCAGAGGGGGCCGAAGAGGCCTACGACCGCTTCCTCACGTGTTACCTATCGAGCTCACCGGACACCGCGCCGAAGAGGAGGTGGCGGCATGACGCCGGCAACCGGAGTGATTCCGCAGACTCCCGCTGCTCGCTTGAAATGGGCTCTGAGGGACGGCTGGACCGTCGCCCATCGCGACCTGTCGCATTGGGGCCATCAGCCGGGACAGATCGTCGCCGGTTTGATCTTTCCGATCGTGTTCATCCTGCTCTTTGGCTACGTGTTCGGCAGCGGAATGATCGTGCCGGGAGGTGGCGACTACATCGACTTCCTGATGGCGGGTCTCTTCGCACAGACCATGGCCTTTGGGATCGGTGAAACGATGGTCGCGGTGAACACCGACGCCGAGCGGGGAATCACGGACCGGTTCAGGTCACTGCCGATGGCTCAGTCCGCGGTCGTCGTGGGTAGGAACACCGCCGACATGTTGAACTCCGCGACCGGGCTGGTGGTGATGATCGTCTGTGCTCTCGTGGTGGGTTGGCGGTGGCACGAGGGAATCGGCAACGCGCTGCTGGCCGTCGGTCTGCTGCTGTTGCTTCGGTTTGCTTTCCTGTGGATAGGTATCTACATCGGCCTCGTCGTGAAATCGCCGGAGGCGCTCGGCGCGGTGTGGGGGCTGCTCTTTCCCGTGACCATGCTCACCAACGCGTTCGTCGCTCCCGAGTTGATGCCCGATTGGCTCGGCACCATCGCGGAGTGGAACCCGATTTCGTCCACCGTATCGGCGACCCGCGACCTATTCGGTAATGCGGGAGCGTCCGCCGGCGGATCTTGGATCGCGGAGAACGCAATGGTGATGGCGGTCGTGTGGCCGTTGCTCATAGTCGTGGTCACGCTGCCCCTGGCCGTGCGTCGCTACCAGAGCCTTAGTCGTTGAGGAGTTGTCGTTGACCTAGGGATTCGGTGTGCCGAGGGGTCCGGTTCCCGCGTTAGGAGGCGCCGTGTCCACGTCGATCAGTTCCTCTCTCCCACCACCGCCCGACACCCCAAACACGAGCACCGGGCCGACTCCCTTCGCGTAGAGCTTGTATTCAAGAACGTCGGGCTCGATCGTGATGGTGTCCTTGGTCAGCAGCACGTCATCGAACTGGCCGAAGGGAACCTCTGCCATTTCGTTGGTGCTGAGAACCTCGCCGTTGTCCTCAGCCTGGCCCTTGTAGTACTCCTGGCGGTAGGCGAGCCTCGGCTGAGGGTCGGCGGGCATGATGATTCCCGGAAGCGCCCCGTCGACGCCCGCCTCGAACGACCCAGCCTTCGTCTTGATCTTCCCGTTTTCGAACTCGGCGGTGTCCTCGCCCATGTACCAGACATTGCCCTCGGAGTCCTGCGCGTACCAGTCGAAGGTGTCCTCGATGAGCTCGCCGTCTTGGGTGACGGTGTCACGTACGACACGCGCCGTGATGCCATTGGCGATCCTCTTCGTATCTCGCGTGACGATGACGACGACCTTGACCTTCTTGCCCTCCTCGTCGATCTCGAGATACGTCCAGCGTGTTCCGGGAACCATCGGCCAGTAGGGATTGTCGATGTCGGCCGTGAAGTCTGCGGGATCGAGATCGACGGGGTCGTTACCCTGCGGGAGCTTGGTCGGCGCCACCGTGGCGACGGCCGAAGAGGACTCGTCGGCGGAGGACGAGCGGCTGCCGTCGGTGCATGAAATCAGTCCGAAGGTCAGCGCCAGTCCCAGGGCCCCGGCTATCGTGCGCTTCATCATGTGCTTTCCTTCCGGCTAGAGAAATCGAATCTCTCGCCGAATGGTGGCTCACGGTTGCTGAAGCCTGGCTGAACGTTTGCGACATGCGAATTGTCCGACGTACCTCACATCAAACAGTGATTGCGACTTTTCCTCGAGCGTGTCCTTCTGTGAGATAGCTAACCGCCTTTGGAGCTTCGCTCAGCGAAAACGTCCTGTCGACGGTCGGAGTGACTTTGCCGGCCTCGATGAGTGCCTTGATAGCGATCAGGTCCCCCGCGTTCTCCGAGTTGACGAACGCAATCAGCTGCTGGCTTATGAATCGCGACAGCAGCATCGCTCGGATGCTTCGATCGAAGCCCCCGAACCACTTCCCGTCGGTCTCGGCTCCCACGATGACGAGCGTTCCCCTCGGGGCGAGTGCGCGCCTCAGGCGTGACAACGAGGAATGCCCGCCGGTGTCGAGGATCACGTCGTAGCGCTGCTCCCCCTCCGCGAAGTCCTCTTGGGTGTAGTCGATGACGTGGTCCGCACCGAGCGATCGGACCACGTCCACCTTCGTTCTACTGCACACGCCCGTAACCTCAGCACCGAACGACTTGGCGACCTGGACGGCAAACGTGCCGACGCCGCCAGACGCACCGATGATCAGAACCTTCTGTCCGGGTTGAACCTTGCCGCTGTCGCGCACGGCTTGAAGTGCGCTCAAGCCGGAGATGGGGACCACCGCCGCCTGCTCGAACGTCAGGTTCGCGGGCTTTGCTGCCAGCTTGTCCTGGGGGACGCGCGTGTACTCGGCGTAGGAGCCGATACCGATGCCGAACACCTCGTCGCCGGGCTGGAACTCAGTCACGTCTTTGCCGACGGCCGCCACCACGCCGGCCACGTCGCTACCTCGAACGGGATTCTTGGGCGCGCGGAGCCCGAGATCGGGAAGGATGAGGCGTAAGAAGTACGGCAGGCCGGTCATCAGATGCCAGACGCCTCGATCCACGCCGGCCGCGCGCACACGTACCAGAACCTCGCTGTCTCCGAACTTGGGCTTGTCGATGTCTCGTAGTTCTAAGACGTCAGCCGATCCGTATCCATCTTGGACGATCGCTTTCACGGTCTTTCTCCTTTAACTGGTGGCGATGCGTGGCGTAATGCCGTCAGTCTCACGACTCCAGCCGGAACGGCGGATAGCGGTCTGTGACGAGGAGGAAGGCGTAGGCGTTCACTCGAAGCCACCAGCGAAACACGCCCTCAACGAACTCGAAGATTCCCCGGGGATACCGTCCTGTGAAGAGGATCGCGAACCAGGCGAAGATCACTGCGAAGAACGCGGCGATGCCGAGAAACAACAGGACCACGTAGTGGGGTATGGCGAGCAGCCATTTCACCAAAGGCAGCCACCGACGCAGCTCTTGCTTCACGTTTGGGTAATCGAGATCCAAGTGCACCGACTGCTCTTCGTCTGTCGATGGGTACCGGTCAGACATCAGGGCCAAGTAGGACATCACCCGTGTGGAGAAGCGCGTCAGCTGGAGATTGAAGTCGAACCACCAGCGCGGATACTTCTGACGGAACAGCACCATCAAGAGAACCGGCAGCACCAGCACGCCACCGGCCACCGCGCCCATGCGGCCGCCGTCACCCGCGTCTCCGAGTGCGATCCCACCGATCAATGAGAGGAGGATCGCCACCGGGATGACATAAACGAGGCGCAGAAATGTCGTCATGCGGTCGAGACCGCGGTCCGGAAAGTCGATGTTGAGTCGTGCCGGGTACGTTGCGTCGGTTCTCACGTTCATCTTCCCTGCCTTTGTGTG
>JBOGWV010000164.1:0-4660 GCA_050693975.1 Actinomycetota bacterium | reverse complement strand
CCGAAATATGCTGCTGACCTGCGCTTTCGCGATTGGGATCCGTTAGTTCTGACATTTTGCACTCCGGTCCGGAAACCCGCTGTTGCAGCTCCCGAGTGGGGCGGCGTCGGCCTGATCCGTAGGTCGGTTACCGCCTGGGTCGAGGACTGCAGGCCCCTAACCGGCCCCGATTGCCAACCTTTGCCAACCCGCGACACCAATTGGCCAACTCGATAGAGGCGGGGCCCAACGACTCCGGCGGTCCGGTTCGCCCCACGTTGGCACGACCTTGGCGGACTGCCACTGCATGCGGTGTTGAAGGAGCAAGAGCCAAGGGCTGAAGATAGAAAGTCCAATGAACTCCGACGACGCGCTCCATCGAGGTAGGGAGTCTTACGCCCGACAGGCGTGGGGAGAGGCGTTTGCCCTGCTATCGGCCGCGGACACGGAGTCGGCTCTCGAACCGGCCGACCTCGAGCTCCTGTGGATGGCCGCCGGCCTGATTGGCGCGGACGAAGTGGCCATCGACATTGGAGCGCGAGCGCACCAGGAGTACCGTCGCGTGAACAACCCGGCGCGCGCTGCCCGAGCCGCCTTCTGGGTCGGGATGCTCCTGCTCGACAAGGGTGAAGCGGCACGCGGCGGAGGATGGCTCGCTCGAGCTAGGCGCGTGCTTGACGAAGCGCAGGAGGACTGCGTTGAGGAAGGCTACGTTCTCGTGCCGGTTGCCATCCAGACCATGTACGAGGACGACCTCGCGACGGCGTACGCCACATTCGATCGGGCCGCCAAGATCGGGGACCGCTTCCACGACGCAGATCTGATAACCATGTCTCGGCTCGGCCTGGGGAAGGCGCTGATTCTCTTGGGAGACATCGTCGAGGGCGTGCTCTGCCTGGACGAGGCCATGGTGGCGGTTACCGCGGGTGAGGTTTCCCCGATGGTGGTGGGCATTGCCTACTGCGGCGTGATCGACGCATGCAGACAGATCTTCGATCTTCGAAGGGCGCAGGAGTGGACGGCGGCGTTGAGTCACTGGTGTAACGCCCAACCCGATCTGGTCCCCTTCCGAGGCCAGTGCCTGATCCATCGAGCCGAGATCATGCAGCTGCATGGTGCGTGGCCAGAAGCGGTGACCGAGGCCCAACGAGCGTGCGAATTGCTTGCCGACCAGCCACCGGTTGCCGGGGACGCCTTCTATCAATACGCCGAGCTCCAGCGCCTGCGCGGCAACTTCGCGGCCGCAGAGGAGGGGTACCGCCAGGCCGGCGATTTGGGAAGAAGCCCGCAGCCCGGCCTGGCGCAGCTCCGCCTCGCCCAGGGGCACGTCGAGGCGGGGGTGACGGCGATCCGCCTGGCGGTGGACGAGGCCAACGATCGCACGATCCGGACCGTGCTACTTCCCGCGTACGTCGAGATCATGTTGGCCGCACTCGACATCCAACCTGCACGCGATGCCACCGACGAGCTATTGGAGATCGCGGCCGATCTCGACGCTCCGCTCCTGCGCGCGGTTGCCGCGTACACCGAGGGAGCCATCCTGCTCACCGAAGAGAATCCGCGAGCCGCTCTCAACGCGCTGCAGCGCGCCCGGAAGCGGTGGCAAGAACTCGAAGTGCCGTACGAAGCCGCCAGGGCCCGCGCCCTCATCGGCCTCGCCTTGCGGGAACTCGGAGACAAGGACGGTGCAGCGATGGAGCTGGACGCGGCGCGCCGGGCGTTTGAGAAGCTTGGTGCCGCACCCGACATCGCCCGCGTGGAGAGGTTGTTCGGAAGAGCTGAGCCCGAGAGCTTAGGTGGACTTACACGGCGCGAGGTAGAGGTGCTTCGTCTCGTTGCGGCGGGGAAGACCAACCGAGCGATCGCAGACAAGCTCGTCATCAGCGAGAAGACCGTGGCTCGTCACGTGAGCAACATCTTCACTAAGCTCGAACTCTCGTCCCGGTCGGCGGCCACCGCCTACGCCTACGAGCACAACCTCGTTTAACCGCGCCTACATAGAAATACCCATGCCGAACCGGCGACTTGATTTGGGTGGTTCTCCCGATGCGTGAGCTACCGCTCACTTCTAGCCTTCACATGAGGCAACCAAGTCCGGTTGCAGGAATGATGGGAATGGGTTGAGGGGAGGGAAGGATGCACGGCTCCAACGGTACAGAGCGGGTCGAGACCGTGATCATCGGCGCGGGACAGGCGGGCCTGTCAGTTGCATACCATCTTGCAAAGCGCGGCCGGTCGTTCGTGATCCTCGACGCGAACGAGCGCATCGGCGACTCATGGCGCAAACGGTGGGACTCGCTGCGAGTGTTCACACCCGCGCGCTACAACGGGCTGCCGGGATGGGCGTTCCCCGCGCCGGCCCGATCGTTCCCCACCAAGGATGAGGTGGCCGACTACCTCGAGGCTTACGCCGCGCACTTCGATCTCCCGGTCCGATCGCGGGTTCGTGTGGACGGCCTCACCAAGAATGGGAACCGGTACATCGTTACGGCCGGCGATCGATTCGAGGCCGACAACGTGGTGGTGGCGTCGGGCGCCTACCACACCCCGAGGGTCCCTGCTTTCGCCAACGAGCTCGAAACGAGCATCGTGCAGATGCATTCGAGCGAGTACCGGAACCCATCCCAGCTGCGGGAGGGTGGTGTCCTGGTCGTCGGAGCCGGCAACTCCGGGGCCGAGATCGCGCTCGAAGCGGCTCGTGGTCACCAGACGTGGCTTGCCGGCAGGGACACGGGCCAGGAGCCAACTCGACCTGGGACCGTCCCAGACCGGCTGCTCGTACCCGCCATCTGGTTCATGGCCACGCGAGTGCTTACCGTGAAGACGCCGATCGGGAGGATGGTAAAGGGGAAGTTCCGCGATCGAGGCATCCCGCTCGCCGGCGGTACGCGGAAGGACATCCTCGCAGCAGGGATCGAGCGAGTGCCCAGAGTGGCAGGCGTGCGTGACGGCCTGCCGCTGCTCGACGACGGACGAGTCCTTGATGTGACGAACGTGATCTGGTGCACGGGGTTCGTGTCGGACTTCCGGTGGATACAACTTCCGATCTTTGGCGAGGGCGGCCTCCCGATACACGACCGCGGGGTCGTGGGATCGGAGCCCGGCCTGTACTTCGTGGGGCTGTTCTTTCTGTATTCGCTGTCCTCGGTGCTGATCGGCGGGGCGGGTAGGGACGCCGAGTACATCGCACACCACATCGCATCGCCCTCGGGAAACAACGGTCCCGTCGGACCGGTGCAAACGCAGGCGAGACTTGCGGGCGAAAGATGAGCAGGCAACTCAACCTGAAGGATCCCGCTCGCCTTTCTGATGGGGCCGGACCCCGGGCCCGGCTCCTTGCCGGACTCCCGATCACGGAGCGACGGCGTCGGTTGGCGGGGGCCTCCACCACGGTTCTAGAGGGCGGCAACGGGCCGCCGATGATCCTGCTCCACGGCGGCACCGATTCGGGGGGCGTCTCGTGGGCACCCTTGATCTCTCGGCTTTGCCGGGACGCGCGCGTCGTAGTGCCCGATCTGCCAGGCCTCGGAGAATCCGAGCCGGTCGCCGAGATGAACGAGGGGGTGTTCTCTGATTGGTTGGCCGAAGTCGTTCGGATGACGTGCGAGGAGAGGCCGATTCTTCTCCGCCCACTCGCTCCTCGGCAGCTTCGCAGCCCGGTTCGCGATCCACCACGGTGAACTGCTGCGCCGGCTCGTCCTTATAACCAGGCGGTCGCCTGATCCTGGTCGATCACGTCCGCAGCACGGTCAAGCCGATCCTCTGGTTGCAAAAGATCTACGAGTTCATCCCATCGCGTACGAAGGGTGAATACATGACCCGACGGCCGGCGCTCCATGTGATGGCTACCGACTTCTGCATCAAGGCGCGCGATCGAACGCGAGCCGGGATCGTTGAGCGTCTGGTGGCACTGAAGCCTCTCGATAAGGTCTGATGCCAACCGATTGCCAACCTGCTGATCAGGAAGGGATCACAAGAGCCACGACGATCCAGCATTACTCAGGAAGCAGCGTCGTCGATGACCTGGACAAACAGGTGGGTCAGTCCAAGGCAGGAAGAGCCTGAACGCTGTGCCCATAACTTGAAAACCGTTGCCCGAAAGGGCTTGTGGGTTCGAGTCGCACGCCCTCCGCGAAAGGCCTCTGAGACGAAACTGAACCGGACCAGCACGCGATGACCCAATCCGGCACCTGGCGGGTGGTCACGCCGGGAACGCCTGGGCTACGCGGCAGGCTCCACGGTCACGCGGTGGCCGAGGGCTTGGAGCTGGCGGATGAAGTAGCGCTTGCGCGCATCCGCGTAGTTGCGACGAGCGAAGTAGTCATCGCCGAGGTCCTCCTAGTCACAGTCGTCTGAGAGCAGGTGCCACGCGATCACGAGGATCGAGTGGCCGACCACGAACACCGCCTTGTTGTCGCCTCCCTTTCCGAAGCACCGGCGTAGGTCGTGGTAACTCAAGGAAGACCGAAGCCGAACAACCCGAGAAGTCGCTCGCCGGTCGGCTCGCATGGTTCATCCGCCTGCCGAATGAGGTCCGAGAGGCGGCAGGGTTCCCCGGCTGACAGCCGGATCGGGCGCGTCGGCGCATGGTCCTGAAGGGCCGCGCAGACGAGCAGGGTCAGGCCGGCTGCTGCGCTGGCGAGAGGAACTCGGTCAGTGCCTTGGCGAGCGCCTCGGGATG
>JBOGWV010000163.1:0-8732 GCA_050693975.1 Actinomycetota bacterium | reverse complement strand
GGCCCGCCTGGAGGTCCCCGGTTCGATGACCGCTCCATCGAACACGATCGTGGCGTGCACCTTGCGGGCGCGCGCGAGACGATCGACCTCGTCGATGAGCCGGGTTCTCTGATCCTCGAGGCGCAGGCCGCCGAAGCCGCTCTCGGTCTTCGAGACGTTGTAGCCGTCGATCAACAACGAGACGTGGGCTTCCCTGAGCCATGCATCGAGCGTCTCCCGGGACTCGGCGAACAGGCCCTTGGGCACAACCAGCGGAGAGCGGTCGCCGGGAGCCGCATCTACCGTCGTCACCTTGCGCGACCGGCGCCTGGGTGCGGCCCTGGCCGCTTCGACCTCGCGCTCCAGCCGGGCCAACTCCTTCCGCAGCGATTTCGTCTCGGCTCTGGCGCGCTCTTCGGCGACCTTCGCCTTCTCGGCGCCCCGCTGAGCGCGGCGTTCGTCTCTTCGAAGGACATCGCGAACTCGCTCGACCTCGGCGCGCGCCAGGTCGCGCTCCGCCGTCACGGCCTCGAGTCGCGCCTCGACCTCGCTGAGCCGGCGCTCCACCTCTTCCACTCTGCGCTGCTCTAGTTCGACCTCCGCGCGAGCTGAGGTCTTGGACTTGCGGGCATCCTCGCGAGCACTCTTGACCTTGCGCCGTTCGCGCTCGAGCTCCGCCTCGTAATCGCGCGCCGGTCCGACCTCGGACTCGTCGGGAAGCTCGGACATCCCGGCGACACGTTCCTCCCAACCCTCGTCGCGCTCGAGCGCGATTCGACCGATCGCCTCGGTGCGCTTCGGCAACCTGAGCGCGTCGTCGTCGAGCGCCTGGAGGATCAGCTTGCGTTCGATCTCGTCGTCGAGCAACGCGATGAGCTCGTCGGAGTAGCGCGCCAGGGCCTTCGGGCGAAAACCGGCCAGGCGTCTGAGGCTCTTCGGCAGATCCTGAGGTGGCGTTCGTCTGAGATACGCCCCGACGAGATCTACCAGCTGCATCTTGATGTCATCGGGAAGCGAGGTGGGCATCACACCGCGCCGGTGGATCGAAGTTTGGCCCGGTCCGCCTCACCGATCCCCACCTTCTCGAGGATTTCGTCGGTGTGCTCGCCCAGTCCGGGCGGCGGCCTGCGGACGAGGTCCTTGGCGGCCGAGCTCATCTTGATCGGGTTGCCGACGTGGCGAAACTCCCCCACCCCGGGGACCTCGGCATCGACGACCATGTCGCGGTGCATGACCTGATCGTCCTCGAACGCCTCGGCGAAATCGTTGACGGGGCCGACACACACGTCGCGGCCATCGAAGTGCGCCATCCATTCGGAGCGAGTCCGCGCTGCGAAGAGCGCGTCCAGCTCGGCGAGGACCTCGAGCCTGCGCTCCCCCATGGCGAAGGCATCGCCGGCCAGATCGGGGCGTTCGAGCGCGTCGCACAGCGCGGCCCAGAACTGCGGCTCGAGTGCTCCCACGGTGAGCCAACCGTCGGCTGCGCGGTAGACCCGGTAACAGGGAAACGCGCCCGACAGCGTCATGAGCTCACGTTGCGGAACGCTGCCGGTGGCGAAGAACTCGGCCGCGTGGATGGTGAGCCACGACAGCGCGCCGTCCATCATCGAGATGTCGCAGTAGTCGCCCTCCCCGGTCGTTGCCCTGCGCACGAGCGCCGCGAGCACCGCGACCACGCCGGCCATGCCTCCGCCAGCCAGGTCTCCGATCTGCACTCCGGGGATCACGGGACGCTGGCCCTCGGCGCCCACGATCGAAAGGAGCCCACCGAAACCGATGTAGTTGACGTCGTGGCCGGCCGTCTCGGCGCGGGGTCCGTCCTGGCCGTAGCCCGAGATGGCGCAGTAGACGAGCCCGGGGTTGCGGGCCCGCAGAGCCTCGTACCCGAGTCCGAGACGCTCCATCACGCCCGGACGAAAGGATTCGATCAGCACGTCGAAGTGCTCGACGAGATCCAGCAACAATCCCCGGCCCCCGTCGGTCTTGAGGTTGATGGTGACCGAGCGCTTGTTGCGGTTGAGCGCGATATGAGCTGCGGAATGCTCGCCCACCATCGGCGGAGACCAGCGAATGTAGTCACCCTTGCCGGGCTCCTCGACCTTGACGACGTCCGCGCCGAGGTCGGCCATCAGCAGGGTCGCGTAGCCGCCGGGAAGCAGTCTGGTGAGGTCGAGGACCTTTACGCCTTGCAGCGGTCCCGTCATTCGGCGGGAGCCTCAGAGCCGTCGGTGACGACGGAGACGATGGAGTCCGACGACCCGCACCACCGGCACACGACCTTCTCGACCGTGTCGTCCAGGACCTCCTCCTCCTCGACCGTCAGTTGGCCGCCAAGGGAGTAGTGATGGAAGGCTCGAACGCGCTTGGACTCGAAGACGTCGAAGCGCGTCTTGTTGCCGCAGCCCTCGCACCGGTAGCTCACGGTTCGGTCCTCTTCATGACTAGCGAGAAGATGGCAGTGTCGTCGGTCACGGTGCCGAAGTCGCGCGCGCCCTGATACAGGGCTCTGGTCAGTTCGCCGGCAGGTATTTGCGCGTTGCGTTTGAGTGATTCGGAAACACGTTCGCACCCGTAGAGTTCGCCTTTGTCGTCCCTGGCCTCGATGAGCCCGTCGGTGTAGGTCACCAACACGTCTCCGGGTTGAAGATCGAGGGTCGCCTGGGCGAAGCGCTGGTTCTCGAACGCGCCAACGAGGCCACCCTCGGCCTGGATGATCTCGACCTCGTCGCTCGCGGCCCGGTAGAGCAGCGGCTCGGGGTGGCCGCCGTTGGCGTAGATGAAGGTCCGAATGCGCGGGTCGTACACCCCGTAGAACAAGGTGGTGAACTGGTCTTCACCGAGGCCCTGACAGAGCGCGTTGTTGAGATGGAAGAGAACCGAACCCGGGCCGGGGTTGCGCATCGAGAACGCTCTGAGCATGTATTTGGCCATCGCGGTGTGCGCCGCGGCCTCTGCGCCCTTGCCGGACACGTCGCCCACGACGATGGCAATGCTTCCGTCGGACAGATCGAAGGCGTCGTAGAAGTCCCCGCCGACGTCGGACTCGTTGCTGGCCGGCTCGTAGGTGGCGTGAAGCTCGAAGGTCCGCCCCGCGGGCAGGTCGGTGGTCAGCAACCCCGCCTGCAGACTGCGGGCAACCCGGCGCTGCCGCTCGAAGCGCTGTGCGTTCTCGATTGCCGATGCAGCCTGGACCACCATGACGCTCAGCGCCTCGGCCTCGTCGGGGCCGAGCGTGAACCGGCGATCGAAGGTCACGACGATCGCGCCGAGCAATGCCGACTCGGCTCCCGGAATCGTGGTAGCCACCGCGCTAAGGGGACCCTGGTCCGTCCCGAGATGGTCTCGCAGGTCTTGAATCGTGGTGGTGCGGCCTTCGAAGAGATCGGACCAGACCTCGTCGTCGGGAGAGAGTCGTCCCAGCATTTCGTAGAGAGCGTGATCCGCCCCCGTTCCTCCCGCGGCGACGAACTCGCCGGTGTTCCCGTCGCTGAAGTACAACAGCGCGCCGTCACCACCCAGCAGCTCGACCGCACCGGCCGCGACCTCCCGTGTCACGGCGGTCAAACGCAACGGACTTCCCATGCGAAGGCTTATGCCGCGCAGCGTCTGCATCAGGTTGAACCGGCGGGCGTTGGCCAGGGCGACGCCCATCTGCCTCGCGATGCCGCGCGCCAGCGCCACCTGCTTGGGGCCGAACGATTGAGCGTCGGCGAACTCGATGCCCAGGCCTCCGAAGTCCTGCCCCCAGCGCAGCAGGGGGATCCCGATATAGCCCCTGACCTCGCGGCGGCGAGCCTCGGCGCTGGGCAGGCGGTCGCCGGCCTCGACGTCGTCGACGAGGAGAGGCTGGCGCAGCTGCAGCGCGTCGAGCAGCAGCGGCAGACCGCCCTTCTCGCGCGCGGCGAGGGCGGCCAGTGTGGCGGCGCCGTCTGGGTCGTAGCCGTAGTGAGTGAGAACCTGGAAGCGCTCGGTGGCGCCATCCCATGCAGCGGCGAAGCAGCGCTCTGCCCCGAACAGCTCGCGCGCGATGCGGACACCCTTCTCGAGCGTCTCGGTGACGGTGCGGACCTCGGCCAGTGCCCCCGAGAGGCCGAGCAGGACGTGGGCGACCTCTGAGTCCTGGCTCAACGACTCGAGCGTTTGTTCGAGAGCCTCGATTCGCTCCCGGTCGGTCAACTCGCGCTCGGCCGCTTCTCTCACCATGGACGACACTCTATTTTGCCCCGGGAGAGCTTGAACTATCGAACGCATGTTCGTATGTTGGCCACATGGTGATCGAGCCCTGCACTCTCGCCGGGGAGACCGATCTCTTCGACGTGACCTTCTGCGTGGTCGACCTCGAGACCACCGGCGGCTCGGCCGAGTCGCACTCGATCACCGAGATCGGAGCGGTCAAGGTACGAAGGGGCGAGCTCCTGGGCACCCTGCAGAGCCTCGTCGACCCCGGCTCGAGGGTGCCAGCGTTCGTCCGCCTGCTGACCGGGATCTCAGACGACCTTTTGGTGGGCGCTCCCACCATCGAGGCCGTGCTGCCGACCTTCCTCGAGTTTGCTCGCAACACGATCCTGGTCGCCCACAACGCCGGTTTCGACGTGGGATTTCTCAACACGGCTTGCCATCGGCTCGGCTACGAGCCACTCGATCAGCGCGTGGTGGACACCGCCACCCTCGCTCGCCGCGTGCTCACCGAGGAGGTCGACAACCGAAAGCTCGGGACGCTGGCGCGGCACTTTCGTTGCACTCACAGACCCAGCCACCGCGCGCTGGCCGATGCTCTGGCCACCACCGACGTCCTGCACCACCTGATCGAACGCCTCGCCGGCTATGGCGTGACGACGCTCGAGGAGCTGACCGCCTTCTCCCTTAGTCGCTAAGGGATGGTGGTCCGCACGCGCTCGACCCCGTCGAGCAATGTCCAGATGGCATCGGCCCCGGCGCGCGCCCCGGCCCCGGCCTCGGAGAGCTCATCCTCGTCTCCGGCGACGTCTGCGATCGCGCCGGCGAGCTCGTTCGAGTGCTCGACGTCGAGCTCCCCGTGAAGCACGAAGTACTCGGTCGCGGCGCCGGAGATTCCATAGAAGGACCGCAGACCCTCGACCTTGGTGGTCGCGACCTCAGGGGTCTGCGACTCGTAGCCATAGAGCATCCCGAGTGAGAACGCGGGCGACCGCTCCTTGGCGCCGGCGGTGAACGCGTCCACGCAGGCGACCGTCTCGGGCTCGATGTCCGCGGAGTCGAGCTCGGGGCCGTTGATCCCGAGGGCCTCGGCGAACGCCTGCCACAGCCCGGCGTGGTCGCCGTCGAGCTCGTCGGACAGATTCTCCTCGACCGCCCGCCGGGCGCGGGAATCCTCCAACCCAGAGGCCACCGCACGAAGGCAGGTGGGGAAGGTCTCGACCTGGCGCCAGTACTGAGTCGAATAGAAGCCGAGATCGTCGCGCCTCAACTCACCCGCGGCCCAGGCCTTGTAGAAGGGGTGGTCCAAGAGTCTGCGGTCGCCTATCGCCGCATCGAGCCTTGCGCGCACAACCGTCGTCGATGTCACTATCTCTGTACCTCCCGCGATTGCCCTTGCGGCCCGGCCAGAGGGCCGCCGGATCAAGTAGCGACTCTAGCAAGTCGAGCATCCGCCCGTCAGCCGGCGAGAGAACGAGACGTCTCAACCAGGAGGTCCAGGGTGGTGGTGGCGGCTCCCGAATCGATGGTCTCGATGGCCCGCACAAGCCCGGCGGGCATGTCCTCGGCCACCCCCGCGGCGACCAGCCCCGCGGCCGCATTCAGGGCCACGATGTCGCGGCGCGGCCCCCGCTCGCCCTCGAAGACACGTCGGATGTGAGCGGCGTTGTCCTCCGCCGTGCCGCCCGAGATCTCGTCGAGCGTCGCCGGCGCGAGCCCGAGCTCGTCCGGGTCGATCGTCCATTGGTGTACGTCGCCGTCGCGTAACTCGACCACCCTCGATGGGCCCGAGGTAGCGAGCTCGTCCAGCCCCTGATGACCGTGGAACGCGAGCACCCGCGTACTTCCCAGCCGTCCGAGCGTCACCACCATCTTTTCGATCATGCTCTCGTCGGCGACGCCCAGGGCCTGGCGAGTGGCGCCGGCCGGGTTTGTGAGGGGGCCGAGAAAGTTGAATATCGTGGCGACGCCGAGCTCGCGCCGCGGGGTCCCCGCGTGGCGCATAGCGGGATGGAACACGGGAGCGAAGCAGAACCCGATTCCGGCCTTGTCGATGCAGGCGGCCACACCCTCCGGTGGAAGATCGATAACGACTCCGAGGGCTTCGAGCACGTCTGCACTGCCGCAGCGCGAGGACGCCGCCCGGTTCCCGTGCTTTGCGACCTTGGCGCCCGCGCCCGCGCAGACGATGGCGGCCGCGGTCGAAACGTTGAAGGTGCCGGTCCGATCCCCACCGGTGCCGCAGGTGTCGAGGAGCTCGCCCGAGACCGGCACCCTGCGCGCGTAAGAACGCATGGTGCGAACCATGCCCGCAAACTCATCTGCGGTTTCGCCTTTGGCGCGCAGCGCCACCACGAAGCCCGCTATCTGCGCGGGAGTAGCCGCGCCCTCCATGATCTCGACCATCGCGGAGGAGCTCTCTTGCTCGGTTAGCGAATCGCCGGCGAGCAACTTCGAGATCAGGTGGCCCCACGAAAACTCAACGGTGCTCATGACGCGACAGCTTAGTAGTCCGACCCCGACTCCACTTGCGCTCGCCGCCTCAGCAGGTAACGGCGCTCCCGCTCGCCCGGGTCGAGCTCGAGCGCGCGATCGTAGTCGGCCACCGCTTCGGTGAAAC
Organism: Actinomycetota bacterium; assembly: GCA_050693975.1. GTDB lineage: Bacteria > Actinomycetota > CADDZG01 > CADDZG01 > WHSQ01 > WHSV01. The sequence continues at coordinate 1,957 of JBOGWV010000163.1, read as the reverse complement.
GTCCGAGTCGTCGCAGCAGGTCCGCCCGCGCCGCGAACAACAGATGGTATCCGTCGAGCTCGCCGCTGCGCTCCAGCTCGTCGATCAAGACCAGACCTTTCTCGTAGCCCCAACTCATGGCGACGGCGACGGCACGGTTGAGTTGCACTACCGGCGAGGGCACGATCTCGGCGAGCCACTTGTAGAGCGCGGTGATCTGATCCCAGTCGGTGTCCTCCGCTCTTTCAGCCTGGGCATGCAGGGCCGCGATCGCAGCCTGAATGACGTAGGGACCGGGCGGGCTCATCCGCACCGCTCGATCCAGCAGCGCGCTCCCCTCTTCGATTTGTGCACGATTCCAAAGCGTTCGATCCTGCTCTTCGAGTGTCACCAGGTCGCCCGCCGCGTCGATCCGCGCCGCCGCGCGCGCATCGTGCAACAGCATCAGGGCCAGGAGCCCGACGACCTCGCCCTCGTCGGGCATCAACGCCGACAACACGCGCGCTAGCCTGATCGCCTCGGCGCAGAGCTCGTGCCGTACCAGGTCCGGGCCGCTCGACGCGTCGTAACCTTCGTTGAAGATCAGGTAGACGACGGCGAGTACCGCGCGTAGCCGCTCTGGCAGACGCGGGTCCGCCGGCACCTCGTACGGGATCCCGGCGAGCTTGATCTTGCGCTTGGCGCGCACCAGCCGTTGCGCCATCGTCGACTCCGACACCAGGAAAGCATGCGCGATCTCTGGCGTCGTCAGTCCACCGAGAGTGCGCAGGGTCAACGCTACGCGCGCATCCATGGCAAGGGCTGGGTGGCAGCACGTGAAGATCAACCGCAGCCGGTCGTCGGGGATCGTCGAATTGTCCATGTCGTCGTCGGCGGGGGCGAAGGCGTCGAGATCGGCCAGCAGAGCGCGCTTGGCCTCGAGGTTCCGCTCGCGTCTCACTCTGTCGATGGCCTTGTTCCGCGCGGTACGAAGGATCCAAGCGAGGGGGTTGTCTGGGATCCCATCGCGCGGCCATCGCTCGAGAGCGACGAGCCACGAGTCCTGCAACGCGTCCTCCGCGAGGTCGAAGTCACCGACCACGCGAATCAGGGTTGCGGCCGCCCGCCCGGACTGGGCCCGGAAGATCCGGGCGGCCTCACCTGAGAAGTCGTCGCCGTGCAGCGCCTGGCCCCTAGGCTTGGTCGAACTCCATGATCGGGCGCACCTCGACCCGGCCGTTCTTGGCGCCCGGGATCTTCGCGGCCCACTCGATCGCCTGATCCAGGTTGTCGCATTGCAGCTCGTAGTAGCCACCGAGCTGCTCCTTGGTCTCTGCAAAGGGCCCGTCGGTGCTCAGCGTCTCGCCGTCGCGCACGGTAACCGTCGTCGCGGTGGAGGTGGGCTGCAGTGCGTCTCCGCCCTGTATCACACCGGCCTTGCCGCCCTCTTCTCCAAACGCGAGGTAGGCCTGCATCTCCGCGGCCCCCTGCTCTGCGGTGAACTCCGCGTTCTCGTCTCCGTAGATCAACGCCAGGTAACGCATTTCACCCTCCCGTCTCGGGCCCCCGTTGACACCGGTGGCTCTCCTATCATCGTCTTTAAGACGAACGGCCGACAGGTGGATCGACAGCTCCACGAGATTTCTTCGGAGGCGCCGGCGTTAGGCGAGCAGTCCCGCGAACGCTCCCGCGTAGATCGCGGCGCAGGCCTCGAGTTCGTCGAGCTTGATGTGCTCCTTGGCGGTGTGTGCAGTGGCGATGTCGCCGGGTCCGATCACCACGGTTTGCGCCCCCAGTTCCGCCATGAAGCGGGCGTCCGACGCGCCCCTGAACCCCACGAGCTCGGCCGGCTTGCCGGTGACGGCCTCGATGGCTCTGGACACGCCCTTGACGACCTCCGAGGTCTCGTCCAGCTCGAAAGGCTGCCCGGCGAACATCAACTCGACGCTGGCGGTCAGTTCCGGAAAGCGTTTCTTCGCAAGCTCGACCGCGGCCTCGA
>JBOGWV010000162.1:0-1841 GCA_050693975.1 Actinomycetota bacterium | reverse complement strand
ATGGCTGAGTTGATCCTTGACCGTCCATCCGGGGCAGTCCGTGTCGGCGCGCCATTGTTCGTCGGTCAGGTGACCGCACAGGCTGCTGAGCGCGGCCCACTCCTCACGCATCATCGCGACACACTCGGGACCGCTAGACATGGTTTCAATATACGTCCGCGGGCCTTGGGCCAAGTGGCCGGCCACCTAAGAGACGGGAGCTTCGGGGCCCTCCTCTGCGGTGCGGTGTGCGGGTACGTCGGCCGCCACCGCCTGCATGGCCGCGATGGCGACCTCGATCTGATCCAAGGTTGGGGGCTTGGTGGTGATGCGCTGCAGAGCGAGGCCTGGCAGCATCGAGATGCGGAAGAACAGCGACCGTTCGTTGCGGCTTGCCAGCTTGATCGCCTCGTACGAAAACCCCGCGAGTAGAGGGATGGCGCCGATGCGAATGGCGATCCGCGGCACCAGGCCGGCGCCGACCAGGAACAGGTCCATGAAGAAGTGCGCAACGATCGTCAAAAAGAGCACGATGAACAGAAAGTTGGTCCCGCAGCGCACGTGCAACGTCGAGTACTTGTCGTCGATTAGCGCGGGGTCGAGCGTATCGCCGTTCTCGTATGCGTAGATGGTCTTGTGCTCGGCTCCGTGGTACTGGAACACCCTTCGGATGTCCTTGAACCGGCTGATGATCAGTAGATATCCAACGAACATCGTCAGGCGGAAGGTGCCCTCGATGAGGTTGAAAACCAGCGGTCGCTCGCTGATGGCCCCGCCGACGAAATTCTCGAGAAGGCGGGTGCCGAGCACCGGCAGCGCGATGAACACCGCCGAGAAAAGGACCATCGCCCCGCCGAGCGTCCAGCCGAGCTGTTTCTCGGAGAGCTGCTCCTCCTCCTCGTCGAGCGAGTAGTTCGCCGAGATCATCAACGCCTTGATGCCGATCGCGAGGGACTCTCCGAGCACCATGCAGCCGCGCACCAGGGGCCACTTAAGCCATTTGTGCCGGTCGGCCAGGCCGGGAAGGGGATGCTTCTCGACCGCGATGGTCTCGTCCGGCTTGCGGCAGGCAACCGACCAGGACACCGGCCCGCGCATCATCACGCCTTCGAGAACGGCCTGGCCCCCGATCGAGGGTCGAGCCTGGTGGTGGTGATGCCCGGGATCAACGCTTGCCCTGCGGTCCGGCCGAGTCCGCCCCGCCGGCTGGTCGGTGGATTCGTCGGCCATCCGAGTCAGTGTCCCCTTGTCATCGGCGATAACTAAACCGTCTGGGTTACTTCGAATCCGGGGCCTGGCCGGCCTCGGGGGTGACGGCGGTCTCGCTCTCGACCGGCTTGGCGGCCTGAGCTCGCTTGGCGTATTTGCGCTGGAAACGCTCGACCCGGCCACCGGTGTCGACGAGCTTCTGCTTGCCCGTATAGAAGGGGTGGCACATGTTGCAGAGCTCGACGTGGAGCTCCTTCTTCGTGCTGCGCGTTGTGAACGTGTTCCCGCAAGAGCAGGTCACGTGAGTCTCGACGTACTCGGGATGGATTTCGGTCTTCACTGCCACTCCTTGCTTGCGCGATCGTCGAGACGATCGCTAGGTTCTCCTTGTTTCTCTCGCGCCTTGCGCTTGCGCTCGTAGGCGACCGAGGCCTTGCCCATTATGTAGAAGGTCAGGATCAATCCTCCGAGCAGACCAATGATAGTCAGCCACTCCGGTATCCCCAAACCAAACAACACTGCGCTCGGACCTCAGCTTTGACTAGTCGCCCTTGACGGGCACCTTGGCGATCTCCCGCAGGAACTGGGCGTTGCTGACGGTCGACTTCATCTTGTCGATGAGCAGTTCGAGCGCCCCGCCGCCCTCGAGACCG
>JBOGWV010000161.1:0-36643 GCA_050693975.1 Actinomycetota bacterium | reverse complement strand
CTTCTCGAGAACGGTGTCGCCTTCAATAACAACATCCATAACGCGCCCGCCGACCTTGAAAGCACGACGGTAGGTTTCGGCGAAGTACAGGCGCACCTCATAGTTCCCGGCAGCGACGGGAAAGGCCCATGTCAGCGGCCCCCCAATTGCCGATCGACCGGTGGCGAACAACCTCCCCGGCATCGCTTCCTCTAGCGATGGACTACTGAGGTTGATCTCGCGATGGGTTCGGGTGCGCGCCACGTCGTTGCTGAGCAGGAACCTCGATGGTCTCCTCGCGGTGTCCCTGGTCCACCGTGGCTCGGTGGCGATCGCTCGGCCGCCGGCGTTTACTCGATAGACCGGTTGCTCTTGCGCGGACGCCGGCGTCGCCAGCGTCATGGAACCCACAAATACTGCAATCGTCGTGAGAGCGGCTCCAATCTTCGGGATGGTACGCGAAGACTTCAAGCTAGATCCCTCCTAGGGCTGCTGGGCAGGCTCGTTGCATGAGCTCCCTGGCTTTGCGTCCCCATCTCGCGATGGGTTTGCCTTTGTCCTGGAGGCGAAGCCTCCTGGCTTTGTTTTCGGCTACTCGAGATGGTCTCTTGAGCGCTGCTCTGCCTAATCAGGCCTTGAAACGGCTAGCGCCTGGGGGTAGTCAGGACCGCCGCTTGATCAGGCTGATCACGCGCCCTTTGACGACGTCTATGACGTGACGCTCTTCGGGGTCCAAGCCGAGGATTCTGAGGATCGAGAGGTAGATCAAGCCGCCGATCACGAGTCCACCAACTGCCGCGACTGCGATCGTTGTCAGAATCAGGAGAATGGCTCTACCTTGACGGAGCCTTCTCGCTTTCGCCGCGCCTCCTCTGGCGTGAACCTATTGCGCCGCTCATGCGGCGGAAGATCCCAACTCAGGCCCCGGGGCTAGGTGTACGCCGGGAGGACGGTCAGGGTCGATGCTCTTCGTCTTGGCCGCCGCTACGCCCATCCCGAGAAGAAAGAAAGTCGGCACGGCCCCGTAGGGGAAGGCCATGATTGGTTGCACTGCGGCAACACCGAGATAGACGACCGTCGCAGCGAGAATCCATGCGCAAAAGCGTTCTGTGGGTCCCGAGCCACTGCGTGCTCGTCGGGCGATCGGTATGAGGCATCCCAAGAGGACCAACATCCATAACGTGAACCCCAGGAGGCCCGTTCGAGCGAAGGTCTCCAGGTAACTGTTGTGTGGGTTACGGACGAGCTGACCCTCTTCTCCGATCCACTGACCGAAGGTGAGATCCGGACCAAGCCCCAAACCGACGATCAAGGTGCCCGGATTCTGTGAGACTTCAGAGACGGTTCTCACGAAAAAGCCTTGTCGGGCATCGATCGTCTTTGCGTTGGGCCCCTCCGCCCCGGTCAGCGTGCCCAGATGCGACGATAAGAAGTCCGTGCTGACCGGCCCTTCGGTTCCCTGAATGGCGTTGGCAGAGGCCCAAAGGAAGATCAGCCCCGCTATGGCTACAGCCGGAATTATTCGCACCAGGGTCCGCAGGAAGCTTCGCGTGGCCCAGCCTGCAACCAGAATCGCTATCGGCAGCATGAGGTACAGACTCCGGGCCTGATACTGGGCCAACAGGCCCATGGCCAAGCCGAGGGACGCGTACCGCACCCACCCCTTTCCGAGTACCCAGAAGTAGAGGCTCATTGCGATCACCGAAAACTTCACCCCGGTGGGGTCGAAGAGAGGAGCATCCCGCTGGAGACCCACAGTGGGGCTGGTCACCCCGGCGTTCGTAACGAACGGGTACGCTGTTCCGTAGATGAGGACGACCACCGTCAGATGTCGCATCCGCCGAGTCCAAGCCTCGACGCCATCGCGCATGACCGCTCGGTATCCAATCACCAGGATGAAGGCCTCGAGGGCAGGGGTCGTATCCCGAATCGCAAGAATTCGCCAGACCGGATAGTCGAACAAGAGCCTGATCCCAACGAGCGTTGCGAAGAGACAGAGGGGCAGGAGTATTCGCGCGTCGAGACGAGTAGGGCGATTCATCAGGGCAATCGCAGCCAGGGGAACGAACAAGATCTCCGTGGCCGGTATGGGAATGGCTCCGGGAATGCCAAGGTTGGCCCAGCCCTTGCCAAGGATCATCACTCCGTACACCAGGATGAGAACCGTCGCCCTCTCGGCGCTGACGGGGTCAAAGGTGGCTGCGCCGGCCGCCAACACCATTCCGGCGGCAGCCAGGGCGATCAGCGGGGACTCTGACACGGCAAACCCGCCGACAATAACCGCCAATGCAACCACGGCGATTAGGCGCCAATCGGGCAATCTCGGAACGGCAACAAGCTGAGGCGGGAGTATGACTCGGCTAGCCATGGATCATCGTCCTGCAGAGAGTGGGAGCGATTGCCGCGCAGCAGTCATCGCAGGAGACCGTGATGGTGCTCACCAATCGTGGTCGCTTTCGTATCCGAGCTCTATGAGCCCCTCTCCTGCAACCTCTTTGAAGGCGTCCTTGTGGCGGTCGCTGAAATGGTTGCGCCAGTCTCCGATTACGCCCCGGCGGAACGTCGAACTCCGCGGCGACCATGTCCTGGCCGCCAGGGCATCGGCCTCCTGAGCCTTTAGTGGCCGGTTGATGTGTGCGGCGATGGACATGATTTCCTGTCTTTGTTCCTCGGCCGAACCTCCCCCATTTGGCCCCACGAGTTTTTCGAACCGGGTGATACAGGCGTGGGGCTGGCCGATCCACCGTTTGTACCGTTCGATTCGGCTGCCGACGGAGGGTAGCCCCCTAGCGCCTTCGACAGCCGGCAACCCCTTGATCGCGGCCATCAGCCGGTCGTCATTGGACGTGAGCTCGCTGGTGAACCGCTCATTGAGGAAGTGACGGCTTAGATGAGCGAGGTAGAAGCTGCTCGAGACGACTACGTCACGAGGATCACGAAGAATCACGAGAGTCCGGTAATCCAGCTTCTCCAATAGGGCCATCAGTTCGGGCACCGGAGAGAAGTGGGCCGTCATGTACTGCCCTTGGTTAACCGAAGCAAGCGCAGTCTCGACCTTTGTCCAGTCAATTACATGAGAGCCCGCAGTGCCCGCGCGCTCGGTAGCGTCTTCGGTGACGTAGAAATTCCGAAATGCATGGTGGCGTCCCGAGAACATCATGCGCGGGAAGTTGGCCAGGAGAGATGACAGCAGGTGGGTTCCGGCCTTGGGCATGCTGGTCGCCAGCACCCGAGGGGGTGGATAGAAGAGCGCCGCTCGCGCATAGAGTCGGTAGGCCGGTATGGCGATCTTCCTGAGCTTTGGATTCTCGGTTACAAGTCGGTTAATTCCGGCCATTTCGTAGGTTTTCCTTTTTCTTCTGCGCAACTACCTGACAAAGCGTACGTCGGGGCCCATCTGCTAACTAGAGGGATTCCGCGACTTTATGTGACCAAACGGCTACTATTCCACACTGGTTTCGTAGCCCAGCCGCTCCATCGTGGGAGCCATGATTGGCATGACTCGGCGAATCTGATCTATGCGGCCTCGCCACTTGTCCGGTCGGGGGGGACTGTTCGCCTGGACGGGATGCGCATCCAGATTGCCGGCCATCGAAGCCACCTCTTCGGAAGGGGCAAGGTCCAAAGAAACGAGGAGTTGGGCCATCGCGTCCGTCGGTCGAGTGACAAGGTCTTCGTACGAGATGGTGACAACCCTTTCGGTGGGAATCGACACGAGGTCGTCGAGCGCGGTTTGGTACGAAGCGACGTATTGGTTAGCCGCGATCTCGGGGATGCTCGTGTCCGTGAGCTCTCGCCAGTTCTGAGGGAGCATGTAGCACCACAGGTTGCCCTTGTATTCGTCGAGCTGCATGTCCAGAGGCAGGCGGTAGGACACGCCGTGCCGGACCGTCCAGCCCTCGATGAGCGAACTCACCGTTGGGGGGCCGCTCCGCGTCAGCAGCACGAATGTGGCATCGGGGAAGAGGCGTGCAAGATAGGGGACGCGTAGGCAATTGCGCGGGGTCTTGTCGAGGAAGCGGCCGTCGCCGGCAAACCGGTGAATGGCCGTGTAGATGTAGTTCGGTTCGTCAGGCCTTACGTCCTCGGCGGTGAGACGGTCGGACGTCCAGCCGCGCAACTTCGGATGCTGATACCTGTTCCACAGAATATGTCCCTCACCGTGGGGCGAACTGAGACTGTCGTGTCGTTGCAGGATCCGAAACAGGAGCGTCGTGCCCGACCGGGGGCAACCCAGGATGAAGATGGGCTTCACCGGAGGATGCTCGACCTTCTGCCCGGCGGTCCTAGCAGTCAGCAAGAGGCGCCGTACCTTCAAGGTTCGGTGCCTGACGTAGGTCTCTACCCTATGGGGCAACGGGTCATCGACGACCCCCGACGGCCTTCGGCTCTCGGCTTTCCGCTTGACCTCTTTCCAGCGATTCTTGAAGGCTCCGGTCATCGGCCCAGCCCGCAGGTATTGGCTGGGTGAAGGGCCGCTGCCCCCTCGCGCACGATCGAGGCGATCCTGTTCACCGCCTAGATCCCTTCGCCCGTTCGCCGGCGGTAGTACCGAAGGATGTGCATGATCACAACCGTCCGTAAGGCGCCGGCGTCATCCCTTGGCCCTGGACCAAGGTAGAAGCCTGAGCGAGGCACGCGGCGAGCGATCATCGCTCGTGTAGGCGTAAGGAGTTTCAAGCCCCGCGTAGGAGGGGGCCTCTGACGAATCGAAATTGTGAAGTACGCCTCCGATGATCCTTGCGCCCACTTGCTCGAGCTGCTGACGGGCCTGGATGATGGCTCCTTGAGTGCTCTTCGTCGCATCGGCGATGAATAGCACCCCGTCGCACCAGCGAGCCAGGGTCATGGCATCCGCAACTGCGAGGACCGGTGCTATGTCCACGATCACGAAGTCGGCTCTCGCGCTCAATTGATCCATTACGTCGCGCATGGCATCGGACCCCAGGAGCTCGGTGGGGTTTCCAGGAGCAGGACCGCTGTGAAGCAGTTGGACCATCCCCGGCAATGCGTCGACCGGCACGAGAGCCTTGTCGAGGATCACTTCTTCAGCGAGGAGATTTGTCAGCCCCTTTCTTCGATCGGGCACGCCGAAGAACTGATGCAGACGAGGCCTGCGAAGGTCACCCGAGACGACGATCACCCTCTTGCCCGCCTGTCCCAGCACCATTGCCAGGTTGGCGCTGGTTGTGCTCTTGCCCTCCTTCTCGTGGGCGCTGGTTACCAGAAGCACCTTGACGTCGTACTGAGACGACGCGAAAAGGATGGCGCTGCGCAGGGTGCGATACGCCTCGGAGGCTACGGACTGGGGCTCCTCTCGCGTCACGAGGTAGGCCTTCCTCGAGGTCTTCCACGCCGCCACCCGAGGCACGACGCTCAGGACGGGAGCTTGAATCGCTGCCTCTAGATCAGTTCTGCCCCCCACCCGATCGTCCAGGCGTTCCCTCAGGAACGCGAACCCGAGGGCCACGAAGAGTCCGGCGAAGAGCCCGATCAGACCGCTGTTTACAAGAGTGGGATTGGAAGGCGAGCGCGGCAGTTGAGCCTCGTAGAGCACCTGTCCCGCCTGTACATTCTCCGGGGAAGCCAGCTGCAACATCGTCGTTCGCTCAAACACCACCTGCTGGTTGAGGGTGTTTATCTCATCGATCAAACCAGTTTCCTCTTGGGGATTGGGCGATGCAGAAAGTTGACTGTTGAGCAGGTCGAGGCGTTCCTGCATTCTGTCGAGCACGTTCTGGGTCGCTGAGACTGCCGCTTCCAAACGGTCCTGGGCCTCGTTCGTCCGATGTTCGAGGTAGGCGTCGGCGAAGGCCTGGGTTCGCTGCTGAACGTCGCTTGCCTGTTTGCCCGTATAGGTAAAAACGAGGACATCGGCGTCCTGCGCGACGGTGACCTCCAGGTTGCGCAACAACTTGGGTGAGTCGGACTCCCCGAGTTCACTCGCAGCGATCTGAGCGACTCGCGGGGAGGTGGCGATTAGGGCCTCGGTCTCGAGGTTGAGCACATCGGTGTCGGTTCTCTGATCGGATGTAATCGTGATCGGCTGCACCAGAACCTGGGCCTCGGCGGAGTACTTGGGCGGCTGGAGAAAGGTGAACGTGAGTGCGGCGCCGATCATCAGGCTGACGGTCGCGATGATCATCCATCTGTGATGCTTGATCACGCCGATGTAGTCGCGAATATTAGGTGCTTCGTCCATTTCTTCTTTGCTTTCTCTGAAGTCCCCTACCGGTCCCGAGGCGATCGGTTCGCTGCATACGCATCAAATTACACACCCAAGAGGACTTAAAGCGGGTTAACCGTAATCATTGCACCCTCCACCGACTGCAGCGAGGCCGGAACCCCTGGTGAAGCTTCGGTGCCCGGCATCGAGACTTGACCGTCATAGGGGAGGATGGCGGCCGCCTCATAGCGGGCGGCCGCCATCCCTCTCTATTCCGGCGGGTTACCTGAGTCGACAATCACGCGGCGGGAGGTTCCGGCCAGCTGATCCACATCATCTGGTGAATGGGCTTGGAACACGCTGCGCTTGTTGATTCTCTGCGTAAAGACCGCAACACACAGTTGTCGTTGGTCCTGGCCTTGGCTCGTCTCTTGAACCCGCCGTTGACGAGTTCAAAAAGTAGAATCTTGTCGGGCCTATCAGGCTTGCAACGCACTTCCTTGGCGCAGAGCCACACTTTTCGTCCCGGCCTGACCGACTTGCGCATTGGACTTGAGCGTTAGCTTCTTATGCACTTCTACCAGAGGGTCACGTGCGGACTCGGTGTCGGCACAGTCCTTCGCGCCGCTGAGCTTTCCAATCTCGTAGCGACCATTCCGGCGAGAGGCAGAGGAGCCAATGCAAAAGGTCCTTTTGGAGGCGCCGTTGATCGCCCTGAGGTCCCTCGCGCTGTTCAGCAGCTTCCCCTTGCAGGCCCCCTAGCCTCCGCCGGTGCTGCCGGCAGCATTACTGCCGACCCCACAACGGCGGACCAGAATGCACCCGTACTTGGCTACGGTGCGGGTCAACATCACATATCCCCAAGGACGACCGACTCTTTTCTGAGCCTCCCGGCTCACCCACCCGCGACAGGTCGGTCAGTGTGTCGGGATAACGTCTTAAGCCCCGATCGCGCCTATAACGCAAGTCGCGTCTTCGAAATAAGTCATGCTGCCGGTGCCATCAGTGGTCTGAGGCGTGGTTCTCGATGCTAGCGTCGGAGCATGCCTGATATTTTCGATACCGGCGACGCGGCGGCCGTCGCGGACGAACGCACAACCCTTGAAGCGTTTCTCGACTACTACCGCGAGGCGGTCACGTCCAAGGTCCGCGGGCTCTCGCAAGAGGATGCTCGTCGCCGGCTGGTGCCGTAGGCCACGACCCTTGGCCGGGCTGATCAAGCACCTCAACAGGGTGGAGGTGAGCTGGCTCCAGCACCGGCTTGCCCAAATCCCCTCTCAGGAGCTACCCGCGCTGCGGTGGATCGACGACGATCCTGATGGCGACTTCACGGTCGCTTCGAACGAGACCGCGGAGTCGCTAATTGCCAACTACGACGTGCAGTGCGAAATTTCCCGGCGAACCGCAGCGAAGTTCCAGCTGGATGACGTTGTGCCACACCCTCATCTTCGCTAGGTCTCGCTGCGCTGGATCTACGTGCACATGATCGAGGAAACCGCCCGGCACGCCGGCCATGCGGACATCTTGCGCGAGCAAATCGACGGAGTGACGGGCGACTAGGTCCCGGTCGGCCCTCTGGTTCGGTCGATCCGCGACGCGGCGGCGTCGTCGAGCACGAAGGTCACGTCGGGGTGATCGACAAGGAGTCGCACCGGACAGCTCATGGCGTCCTCGTCTCCGTCGATGGCCCTCGCCACCGCCTCGGCCTTGGACTCGCCGCTTACGACCAGCAGCACGGCCTTCGCCGCGATGATCGAAGGCGGAGTCATGGTGAGCCCCTTGAGCCCGTCCGGTCGGTCCACTGCAACGCACAGCGCGTCCGCTTCGAGCAGTGCCGGTGAGTTGGGGAACAGGGCGGCGATGTGGTTGTCGCTGCCCATCCCAAGCAGCATGAGGTCGAAGCGTTCGCGCACCGCGGGAACAAGCTGCTCGCCGTAGCTAGCGGCGGCCTGTCTCGGAGAATCCTCGCCTCGCATGCGGTGAACGCTCGTGGCCCCGGAACGCGCGAGGAGAGCGTCCGTTGCCATCTTGAAGTTGCTGGCCTCGTCGTGGGGAGGCACGCACCGTTCGTCAGAAAAGAACACCTCGATTTTCGAGAGGTCGACGTCCAGCGCGCCGTAGACGCTACCGGCGGCGGTCCCGCCCGTAACCACGAGCGATCCGGTGGTGGGAAGCCGCTCGGCGATCAGCGCCGCGGTATCGGCCGCGTAGGAGCCGGACGGGAACACGCGCACTGCGAAGCTCATCGCGACCGTCTCTCGTCGAGGAAGGCGGCGAGGAGCTCTCGCTTGAGGATCTTGCCGGTGGCGTTGCGCGGAAGCTCGTCCATGATCTCGATCCGGCGCGGCACCTTGTAGGAGGCGAGCTCTTTCCTGCAGGCCTCGGCTACCTCGTCCTCGCCGACGCTGCCGGCGAGGAACGCTGCGAGAATCTGCCCGTACTCCTCGTCGGGAAGACCAACGACTGCGACCTCGTTCACGCCGGGGATGTCCTCGATGACTCGTTCGACCTCGACCGGGTAGACGTTCTCGCCGCCCACCACCACCATGTCGTCGGCCCGGCCCTCGACGTAGAGGAAGCCATCGTCGTCCACGTGGCCGAGGTCGCCGATCGACATCCAGCCATCCTCGCCCGTCTTGGAGTCCTCGCCGGAGATGTAGCCCTCGAACATGACCTTGCTTCGAACGAAGAGCTCGCCAACCTCGCCGTTTGGGAGCATCTCGCCGGTGGCGCTCATAGCCTTGACCTCGATGCCGGGGACCGGCCGCCCTACCGTGTGGGTCTCGATGAGCATGTCGCCGGGCGTTGCGATGGCCACCCAGCCGGCCTCGGTGGAGCCGTAGAGATCGTAGAGAACCGACCCGAAGAGCTCGGTCGCGCCGCGCCGCACCTCGTTGCTGAGCACCGAGCCGCTCGCCATCACGATGCGCAGGCTCGAGAGGTCGTAGCGAGACTTGACGTCCTCGTCCAACGAGAGGATCCGGCGAACCATTACCGGGACGAACGACGCGGCGGTGGCTCGGTGCTCGTCGATGAGCTCGAGGGAGCCCTCGGGATCGAACCTTTCGGGCAGCACCAGAGTCGCCCCGAGCGCAGTGGCGAAGGTAAAAGTCGCGAGTCCGAAAGAGTGGAAGAGCGGGACGGGGCAGTAAACGACGTCGTCACGCCGGTAGGGCACCACGCTCATAAGGTTGGCCAGCACACCCATCCCCGCCGCCGTTGCATCACGCGACGCGGCCTTGGGAGTCCCGGTTGTGCCCGAGGTCTGAATGATCACCTTGGGTGTTCCGCGGTGTCGTACGAAGGGGGCAGGAGGGTGCTCGCCGTGTTCGGCGATGAGGTCCTCGTAGGGGATCGAGCCCTTGAGCGAGCCGGCCTGATCGCCGACCGACACGAGCGGAACGTTGTCGGGGGCGCACTCCTCGACCTGGGCGGCGTGAGCCGTGTCGTAGAACAGCACGTGAGGACGCGAATTCCGAATCGTGGCGGCAAGCTCCTTCGGTTTGGCCCAGGTATTCAGCGGGCAGGCCACGACTCCGATTCGTTGAGCGGCCAGCGCCACCTCTGCCCACTCCCGCCCGTTCCTCAGAAGCATGGCTACGTGATCGCCAGGGTTCACTCCCACGGCTCCGAGGCTGTTGGACATGCGGTTCACGCGCTTATCGAGCTCGCGCCAGGTAACCGATCCCCGACGATCGTGTACCGCCGGTTTATCTCCGACAGTCACGGCATTCATTGCGCTCAAGATCCCCAGCGATGCCCCGCGCCCCAACAACCAGGGAAGGCTCTTACCGACGGCGAGGGGAGTCATGGGGCTGAGGGCGCCCGCGCGGATGAGCTGCTTCAAGGTCCTCGGGTGGAGGAACTCCGCGACCTGCTCCAAGCCCCCCACGCTATTTGAGGAATTGCTTGGACAACTCGTCGAGCTCGGCTGCGGCCGCGCGCGCAGAATCGGTTGACTCCCCGTTGAGCGCGACTTTGAGGGTCGCGACGGCGCGCTCGATCCTCTCGGCCAGCTCGGCCTGCCGGTCCAGCTTTTTCGTCTTGCGGTAGAGCTCGGTGAAGACCCCGACCTTGGTGCGAAGCGCCCAGGGGTCGAAGGGTTTGAAGAGATAGTCGACTGCACCTGCGGAATAGCCGCGCAGCGCGTGATGTGGTTCCTGGCTGATGGCCGTGATGAAGATGATGGGAATGTCCTTCGTCTTCGACCGTTCCTTGATCTGGACCGCGGTCTCGAAACCATCCATCCCCGGCATCTGAACGTCGAGCAGGATCAAAGCGAACTCCGTGTCGAGCAGGTGCTTCAGAGCCTCTTCCCCGGATCCCGCGGTCACGAGGTTCTGGTTGAGCGGAGCGAGGACGGCCTCCAGGGCCAGGAGATTCTCGGGCCGGTCGTCGACCAGGAGGATGCTGCACTGTTCCTCTGAGTTCACCTGCGCCTACGCCCCTTCCTGGAGATCATCATTCTGCGGTCCGCCCCGCTCATTCTGCGGTCCGGCCGAGCCCGCCCCGCTCATCGCCCGCATACGTCGACCAGAAACCCGGCAATCGCCTCGAGCGGCAGTACCTTTGCGTCGGGAACGGCCGCGATCGCAGCATCGGGCATCTCCCTCCTGTCCGCTGTGGCCGGATCTTGCACCACGGTCACTCCGCCCCCGCTTCTGATCCTTCTGAGGCCAGCGGATCCGTCGTCGTTGGCGCCAGTAAGTATTACCCCCACGAGGCGCTCGGCGTACGCGTCGGACGCGGACTCGAAGAGAACGTCGATCGAGGGGCGGCTGTGCCTGACCGCTCCCTCGGTAGACAACGCGAAGCTGCCCGGTTCCAACAGCAGGTGATAGTCGGGGGCGGCGACGTAGACGTGGCCTGCCGTCACAGCGTCTTTGTCGGACGCCTCCACCACCGTCAGCGTGGTGTGATTCTGCAACAGACGAACCATGACCTCGGAGGACTCGGTACCCCGGTGCTGGGCGATGGCCAGGGGAACGTCGAAGCCGGCCGGCAGACCTTCGAGGATCACCTTCAGGGCGCTCAGCCCGCCCCAGGAAGCGCCCACGACCACGAGGTCGAACGCGCCTCGGCCTGGGCTGGAATCGCCGCCCATCACCTGACTCGCTTGTAGAGCTTCTCGATCTGGTCGATTTCCTCGTAGGCATCCGCGTGACGCGTGAACTTGATCGACTCTTTCTTGCCCAGAGCAAGAACTCCGAACATGCCGAGACTCGAATGGAACAGTTCATGCACGCGATCCTGGAGCGAGCTGTCGAAGTAGATCATCACGTTACGGCACAGGATCATGTGGAACTCGTTGAAGGAACGGTCGGACACCAGATTGTGCTGCGCAAAGGTCACGTTCTTGGTCAGCGACTCGTGAAAGCGCGCGCGCTTCTCATCCGCCTCGTAATACTCGCTGAAGGCGGCCTTGCCGCCCGAACGAATGTAGTTCTCGGTGTAGTCGCGCATTCTGTCGAGCGGAAACTGTCCGGCCTTCGCCACACCGAGAACCGTCTCGTTGATGTCGGTCGCGTAGATCTTGCTTTTCTCGTAGAGCCCCTCCTCGCGCAGCAGGATGGCCAGCGAATACGTCTCCTCTCCGGTGGAACAACCGGCGTTCCAAATGCGTATGAAGGGATAGGTGCGCAGAAGGGGGACGATCTTTGAACGAAGCGCGAGATAGAACGAGGGGTCTCGAAACATCGAGGTCACGTTGATCGATAGGTCTTCCAGGAGCCGGTTCATGGTCTCGGCATCGTGCAGGACTCGCTCCTGGAGTCCCGAAATCGATTCGAGGCCCTCGGAGTAGATGCGACGCCACAAACGGCGTTTGATCGAGCCGCGCGCGTACTCGCGGAAGTCAAAGCCGTACTGCCGGTAGATGCCCTCCAGCAGCAGGTCGATCTCGAGGTTCTCGAGATCCTCGCGTCTCATGGCCTGGTCATTACCGCCTCCGGCCGGCCGTGGCTCGACACCTACTCGTATAGCCACACGCGCATCAACGACAGCAGCTGGTCGGTGTCGACCGGCTTCTTGATGTAGTCGCTTGCGCCCGCGGCGATTGACTTCTCGCGGTCGCCCTTCATTGCCTTGGCGGTCAGCGCAATGATCGGGAGGGTCTCGTGCTGGGGCATCAGACGGATCGCTCGCATGGTTTCGTAGCCGTCCATCTCCGGCATCATGATGTCCATCAGGATGAGATCCACGTCGGAGTTCTTCTTCAGCGTGGCAATCCCCTCCCTCCCGTTCTCCGCGAAGACGACCGCCATCCCTCGACTTTCTAGAGCGCTCGTGAGTGCAAACACATTACGCACGTCGTCATCGACGACCATGATCTTCTTGTCCTGGAACACCACGTCTGCACTGTGCAGTTGCTCGATCATCCGGCGCTGCTCGGTGGGCATGCGGGCCTCGACCCTGTGCAGGAACAAAGCGGTCTCATCCAACAGACGCTCGGGTGAGCTGACGTCTTTGACGATGATGGTCTGCGCGTACTTGCGAAGCTTGGTCTCCTCGCGCCGGGTCAGGTCCTTCCCCGTGTAGATGATGACCGGGAGGTCCTTGTGGCGGTCCTCCTTCTTGATGTTCTCGAGCAGCGTGAACCCGGTCATGTCGGGAAGCTTGAGGTCCAGCACCATGCAGTCGACGCTTCCCTTCTCCAGTTCGTCGAGGGCCTCTTCACTCGACCCGACCGCCACGACATCCACGTCGGTTTCCTCGGCACCTATGAGCTCGACCATGCTGGCGCGCTCGGTGGCGTCGTCCTCGACGATCAGCAGGGTGCGCGCACGTCGCTCGATGAACTCGGTCATTCCCACGATGGTCTTGGCGAGGTCGTTGCGCTTTATCGGCTTATCGAGGTAGGCGTAAGCGCCCGACTGCAAGGCCGCCTGGCGCTGATCCTCGTCGGAGATCATGAGGATGGGGATGTGACGGGTGTTGGAGTCGCGCTTCAGATGCTGCAGCACCGTCAGGCCACCGGTCACCGGTAGAACGGTGTCAAGCAGGATGCCATCGGGCCGGATCTCGCGGGCCAGAGCCGCGCCGGTTTCGCCGCGGGCGGAGAGAATCACCCGGTAGCCCGCGGCTCGGCCGGCCTCCACTGCTTGTTTCCCGAACTTGGGATCACTCTGAATCGCGAGCAGCGTCCGGTCCCCGGGTGCGATCTTGGTTCGGTCATCGGTGATCCCCGCCTTGGCCATCTCGGGGTCGGGCTCGGCCAGAGCCTCGGGCACGAGGTCGTCGAGCGGCACGACGGCCGGCTCCGGCGCCGCGGGCACCGGCGCGGCGACCGCTCCGGTCGGAGTGTCGACGACGACGACGTCGGTCGAGGTCCGTGCCTCGGTAGCGAGGCTCTCATAGCGATTCGGCAGGAACAGAGTGAACCTGCTGCCCTCGCCCTCAGTCGATTCGGCGCGTATCTCGCCTCCCAGCAGGACCGCGATCTCTCGGCTTATGGAGAGGCCCAGCCCCGTCCCTCCGTACTTGCGGCTGGTGGTGCCGTCGGCCTGTTGGAATGCCTCGAAGATGAGCCGCAACTGGTCGGCGGGTACGCCGATCCCGGTGTCGGTGACCGATATCGCAACCACCTGTTCGGCCCGATTCAGTGCCTCGTTGACGAACGGTTGGTGGGTGGGGGCCGAGTTGATGGCCAGGCGGACGCTGCCCTTTTCGGTGAACTTGATGGCGTTCGAAAGCAGGTTCTTTATGACCTGCTGGAGCCGCTGGAGGTCGGTGAGTATCGTCGGCCCTAGGTCTTCGCCGATCTCAACGGCGAAGCGCAGCCCCTTCTCCTCGGCCAGGGGGTTGAAGGATTGCTCGACGTACTCCTTGATCTCCCCGTAGTTGATCTCGGTGGGATGGACGTCCATCTTCCCCGCCTCGATCTTCGTGAGGTCGAGGATGTCGCTGATGAGCGAGAGCAGGTCGGAGCCGGCGGTGTGAATCGTTCGAGCGAACTCGACCTGCTTGTCCGAGAGGTTGTCCTCGGGGTTGTCGGCAAGCAACTTCGCGAGAATCAGCAGACTGTTGAGGGGCGTCCGCAGCTCGTGGGACATGTTGGCCAGAAACTCGCTTTTGTACTTGCTCGAAAGAGCAAGCTGCTGCGCCTTCTCCTCGAGCGATGAGCGAGCTTGCTCGATCTCCCGGTTCTTGATCTCGATGTTGCGGTTCTGGTCGGCCAGCAGAGCCGCCTTTTCCTGAAGCTCTTCGTTCGTCTGCTGCAGCTCCTCCTGCTGCGTTTGCAGGAGCTCTTCCGATGCCTTCAGCGATTGAGCCTGCGCCTCGAGCTCTGCATTCGAGCGCTTGAGCTCCTCCTGCTGCGTCTGCAGCTCCTCGGACTGGCTCTGCAGCTCCTCGGTGAGTCGCTGCGACTGCTGCAGCAACTCCTCGGTTCGCATGTTGGCGATGATCGAGTTGATGACCACGCCGATCACCTCGATGAGCTGCTCGAGAAACTGCTGGTCGATCTCGCTAAAGGGCTTGAGCGAGCCGAGTTCGATGACGCCCATCGCCTCATCCTCGAAGAGGATCGGGATGACGATGATGTTGACCGGCGCGGCCTCGCCCAGACCCGACGCGACTTTGATGTAGTCGACGGGGGCCTGGGTGATCATGATCGGCTTCTTCTCGAGAGCACACTGCCCTACCAGTCCCTCACCGAACTTGAACTTGTTGCTCACCGTCTTTCTCGCCTTGTATCCATAACTCGCGATGAGTTTGAGCTCTGGACCCTTCTCCGCCTCCTTGTCGGTGAGGAAGAAGGCGCCGTGCTGAGCAGTCACCGTCGGCGTCAGCTCCGACATGATGAGTTGCGACACGGTTTGCAGGTTGCGTTGTCCTTGCATGAGCCGCTGGATGCTTGCGAGGTTCGTCTTGAGCCAGTCCTGCTCTTGGTTGACGAGCGTCGTTTGCCGCAGCGTGTCGGTCATCTTGTTGATGGTGTTCGCGAGCGCGTTGACCTCGCCCTTGGCCTCGACGTCGATCCTCCGGGTGAGGTCGCCCTCGGTCACCGCGTTGGACACCTCCGCGATCGCGCGCACCTGAGTGGTCAGGTTTCCGGCCAGCTGGTTGACGTTCTCGGTCAGGTCCTTCCAGGTACCGGACACTCCTTCGACCCGTGCCTGGCCGCCGAGTCTCCCCTCGGTCCCGACCTCACGCGCAACGCGGGTGACCTCGTCGGCGAACGAGCTGAGCTGGTCGACCATGGTGTTGATGGTGCGCTTCAGGTCGAGCAGCTCGCCCTTTACATCGACCGTGATCTTCTGGCTGAGGTCGCCGTTCGCGACCGCGGTTGTGACCTGGGCGATGTCACGCACCTGAGCGGTCAGGTTGGAGCCCATGCCGTTGACGGAGTCGGTGAGGTCCTTCCACGTTCCCGCGACTCCCTTCACAACTGCCTGGCCGCCCAGCTTTCCCTCGGTTCCGACCTCGCGAGCTACGCGCGTTACCTCGTCGGCGAACGAGCTGAGCTGGTCGACCATGACGTTGAGCGTTTGCTTCAGCTCGGCGATCTCGCCCCTCGCGTCCACGGTGATCTTCTGGCTGAGGTCCCCGCGCGCAACCGCGGTCGCGACCTGCGCGATGTTTCGCACCTGCCCTGTCAGGTTGGACGCCATGAAGTTGACGTTCTGAGTGAGGTCCTTCCAGGTCCCAGATACCCCCCGCACCTGAGCCTGCCCCCCGAGCTTGCCTTCGGTGCCGACCTCACGTGCGACGCGCGTGACCTCGTCGGCGAACGACGACAGTTGGTCCACCATGGTGTTCATCGTCTGCTTGAGCTCGGCGATCTCGCCCTTCACATCGACCGTGATCTTCTGGCTGAGGTCGCCGTTGGCCACCGCGGTCGTGACCTGAGCGATGTTTCGCACCTGATCCGTGAGGTTGGAGGCCATGAAGTTCACAGAGTCGGTCAGGTCCTTCCACGTCCCCGCGACGCCCTCAACCTGCGCCTGGCCGCCGAGCTTGCCATCGGTGCCGACCTCGCGCGCGACGCGCGTCACCTCGTCCGCGAAGGCCCGGAGGGTGTTGGTCATGGTGTTGATGGTGTCGGCGAGGGCGGCGACCTCGCCTCTCGCCTCGACGGTGATCTTTTGACCCAGGTCCCCCTCGGCCACCGCGGTCGCGACCTGACTGATGCTGCGCACCTGGCTGGTCAGGTTGCCCGCCATGCCGTTGACCGAGTCGGTGAGGTCCTTCCAGGTTCCCGAGACGCCGTCCACTCTCGCCTGGCCGCCCAGGATGCCTTCGGTGCCGACCTCGCGGGCAACTCGGATGACCTCGTCCGCGAAGATGCGCAGGGTGTTGGTCATGGAGTTGATGGTGTCCGCAAGCGTCGCGACCTCGCCCTTGGTCTCGACCGAGATGCGCTGGCTGAGGTCGCCGCGCGCCACCGCAGTGGCGACCTGGGTGATGTTTCTCACCTGATCGGTCAGGTTGCCGGCCATGAAGTTCACGTTCTGGGTTAGGTCGCGCCACGTCCCCGACACGCCCTTGACCTCGGCCTGCCCCCCGAGCTTGCCTTCGGTGCCGACCTCGCGCGCAACGCGCGTGACCTCGTCGGCGAACGAGCCGAGCTGGTCGACCATGGTGTTCATCGTCTGCTTGAGCTCGAGGATCTCGCCGCGCACGTCGACGGTTATCTTCTGACTGAGGTCGCCGTTGGCCACGGCGGTTGTAACCTGCGCGATATCGCGCACCTGCGCGGTCAGGTTTCCGGCCATGAGGTTCACGTTGTCGGTGAGGTCCTTCCACGTCCCCGACACACCCTTGACCTCGGCCTGGCCCCCGAGCTTGCCCTCGGTGCCGACCTCACGCGCGACGCGCGTGACCTCGTCTGCGAACGAGCCGAGCTGGTCGACCATGGTGTTGATCGTGGTGGCGAGCGCCGCGACCTCGCCCTTGGCCTCGACGGTGATCTGCTGAGTCAGGTCGCCTTGTGCGACCGCGGTCGCGACCGAAGCGATGCTTCGCACCTGACTGGTGAGGTTGCTCGCCATGAGGTTCACGCTCTGGGTCAGGTCCCGCCAGGTTCCCGACACTCCCTCGACCCGCGCCTGGCCCCCGAGCTTGCCCTCAGTGCCCACCTCGCGTGCCACGCGCGTGACCTCGTCGGCAAACGCGCTCAGCTGGTCGGTCATCGTGTTGATCGTGGCGGCCAGTGTGGCCACCTCTCCCTTGGCCTCTACCGTGATCTTCTGGCTGAGGTCCCCCTGGGCGACCGCGGTGGCGACGTAGCTGATGTTGCGCACCTGGCTCGTCAGGTTGCTGGCCATGAAGTTCACCGACTCGGTGAGGTCCTTCCAAGTCCCCGACACGCCCTTGACCTTCGCCTGGCCGCCGAGGATGCCCTCGGTGCCGACCTCGCGCGCGACGCGGGTTACCTCGTCGGCAAAGGAACTCAACTGGTCGACCATCGAGTTAACCGAGGTTCCAATGCGGAGAAACTCCCCTTTCACCGGTTGACCCTCGATCTCGAGCGCCATCTTCTGGCGCAGATCGCCTTGGGACACGGCAGTGATGACTCGGGCAACCTCGGTGGTGGGCCGGCGGAGGTCGTCGATCAGGGAGTTGATCGAATCCACGCTCTCCGTCCACGAGCCGGCCGCCCCGGCCAGCTTGAAGCGCTCGGTCATCCGACCCTCACGTCCGATCACCCTGCTGACGCGGGCCAGTTCCTTGGACATGCGGTTGTTGCGGTCGGCGACGTCGTTGAACGCCGCCGAGATCTGGCCCAGAAGTCCCCGCCTGCGCGCGTTGAGTCGTATCGAGAAATCGCCGTCGCGCATCGCCTGGAGCGCGCCCAAAATCTCGCTGAGCTGCTCGGGGCTCAGCCCGCTGCCGTCGGAGCCGGCGGCTGCGACCGTGGCCGAGGACCGCGCCGCCGTCTTTTTGGCCCTCGTGGTCTTGGTTCCCGAAGCCCGAGTGTTCCTCGTGGCCATATCCATCCTTCCTTCCCCCGCGACCGTGATGACGATCGCTAACCTCTGATGATTTCTTCACCTAGCCAGCACTGAGTTCAGACGAACGGGTCAAACCTACTGTTTGAGAGCGCTGTCAGGAAGGGATGCAGCGGGGGCCGAGCGGGGACTCAGGATCCGCCGGTCACGCCTGCCGTGCTGGCGCACTTGTCGAGGCCGAGGTCCAGGGCGGCCTGATCCGCCGCCCCCAGGCTCTCGTTGAGGCGGGTGCTGATTTCTCGGACGGCCTCGATGTCCTCCTGGCTGGGTTCGGGGTTCTGAGGATCGAGCTCGTCGAGCGACTTCTCGACGGCCTCGGCGAGAGGTCTGAGTTCGGCAATTCCATCGTCGAGGTTATCGAGCATGACAGTGAAGGTCTCTTGGAGCTCAGAGGGTGCCTCGAGTTCGTCCAACCTCTGCAAGAGGTCCTCCAACTCGCTGGCGGTTCTCTCGACGAAATCGCCGGGCGGGGAGCTGGGGTCGAAGTCTGCGCTGAGACCGCTTATTGCTTCCGTGGAATCCTCACAGATCTCGTTGGCCGCGGCCACGAATTCGCCGCGGGACATCTCGCCGCCGCACGCGCTCAGCAAGGCGAAGGTTGCCAAGAGCGCGGCCCATGCCCTCGATCGTCCGGCCATCGCCGAACCCTACATTCCTGTCCCTGGGATCGATCAGGTATCGCGCGCGACCATGGTCGCGGTCGCCTGGGCGATTGGCCGAACAACGATCTCGTCGATGTCCACATGCGGAGGCCGGGTGACGGCCCACGCGATGCAATCGGCGATGTCTTCGCCCGTAAGCGGAGTGATGCCCTCGTACACCTTGTCGGCCTTTCCCTGGTCGCCGTCGAAGCGAACGACCGAGAACTCGGTCTCGACCAGGCCAGGCGAGATCTCGGTGATCCTGATCGGCCGGCCCAGCAGGTCCTTCCGCATGGTCTGCGAGAGAGCGCGCACCGCGTGTTTTGTCGCGGTGTAGCCGCCGCCGCCCGGATAGGTCTCGAACCCGGCGATCGATCCGAGGTTGACGATATGTCCGCCGTCCTCCGATTCGAGCTTGGATAGCAAGGCTTGGGTAACTCGCAACAAACCCATCACGTTGGTGTCCCACATCACCTCGACTCGCTGGGGGTCGAGCTCGTCGACCGGCTGCAGACCCGATGCCAGGCCCGCGTTGTTCACGAGAACGTCGACCCGCTCGACGCGCTCGGCGAAGGCCTCGACCGAGGCCCGGTCGGTGACGTCGAGCGCTACCGCCGTGCCTCTACAGCGCCGGGCGACCTCCTCGAGCTTGTCGAGTCGCCTGGCCCCAAGGACGACCTCGAAGCCCTCTTCGCCGAGCCGAACGGCGGTGGCCTCCCCGATGCCGCTCGACGCTCCGGTGATGACCGCGGTTTTCCGAGTGTGGTCGCTCATGCCACCATTCTTGCCATGAACTCGCAGCCGGCTAAACCCACCCGCAGAGAAGTCGGGATCATCGGCGCCCCTCTCGACCTCGGACAGCAGCGACGAGGGGTCGACATGGGTCCCAGCGCGATTCGTTATTCGGGGCTCGCGGAGCGGCTCGAGGGCATGGGCATGTCGGTCCAGGACCACGGCGACGCGCGCTCCCAGATTCCCGAGCTCGCCACCGAACAGGACGAGCACGCCCGCTACCTGCCGGCGATCCTCGCGTCCTGCGCTCAGATCGCCAAAGACGTGACTACCACCGCCAGGTCGGAGGCGATGCCACTCGTTCTGGGGGGCGACCACTCGATCGCCATGGGAACGCTGGCGGGGCTTCACTCGCTCAACGGCCCCGGTGGAGTCCTTTGGGTCGACGCCCACGGTGACCTGAATACGCCGGAGACGTCGCCCTCGGGAAACGTCCATGGGATGCCGCTGGCGACCGCGCTCGGCGCCTGCGACTTCATAGTCGAGGGATTCAAGCCGGCGCCGTGGGTCGACGCCGGTCGTGTAGCCATCATCGGGGTGCGCGAGTTGGACGCCGGGGAGAAGCGCCTCGTCCGCGAGCTCGGCATCTGTGTGCTGACGATGGCCGACATCGACCGTCGGGGGTTGGCCTCCGTCATGCACGAGGCGCTCGTAGTCGTCGGGGGGCCCGGCTTCGTCCACCTGTCGCTCGACCTCGACGTCTGCGATCCGGAGATCGCGCCCGGCGTCGGCACCCCGGTGCGGGGCGGGCTCAGCTATCGCGAGGCACACCTCGCCATGGAGTTGCTGTCGGAGGCCGGGGTCATCACCTCGATGGAGGTCGTGGAGGTCAACCCGATCCTCGACAACGCCAACATCACCGGCGACCTGGCCGTAGAGCTGGTAGCCAGCGCCCTAGGAGCCAGCATCCTCTAAACCGCGTTCTGAGCGCGGGAGCTCCCGCTCCAGCGCGCAAACGGCACATAGAAACCGGGCCGGGGCTAGTCGCGGAGGACCCGTCCCTCCATTCCACCCGCCAGGGTGATCACCTCGCCGCTGATGTGCCCGGAGGCGGCATCTGACGCGAGGTTCACGATCGCGGCCGCGACGTCGTCCGCAAGCCCGAGCTTGTCGAGCGCCATGGTTCGGGTGATCCCCTTGACGAAGTCCCGGTCGGAGATGAAGTCGCGCGTCATGTCGGTGGCCGTCCACCCGGGAGCCACCGCGTTGACGCGACCGCTCGGGGCGATCCGCACGATCTCGTTCTTCAAGCTCTTCAGGAAGCCCGCCACGAGCGCGCCTTTGGCGGCGGCGTAATCGCTGTGGCCCGCCTCACCGAAGATCCCGGCGGTGGAGGCGACGATCACGATGTTGCCCTCGCCTGCGGTGGCGACGTGACGAAGGAAGGCGCGGCAAGACAGGAACACGCTGTCGAGATTGGCCCCGAGATAGTGACGCCACCGCTCGTAAGACATCTCCCACACCGGGGTGTCGTCGCTCGGCCAGTCGCCGGCGTTGGCGACGAGCGCATCCAGGCGTCCGAGACCATCGAGGGCTCGGGGGATGAGGCCGTCCGCCTCGGACTCGACCGTAAGGTCGGCCTGGAGCGCGACCCCTCCGATCTCGCTCGCGACAGTCTCCGCTCGCTGAGCGCTCGAGCGGTAGTGCACGCCCACCTTGGCTCCCTCCGCGGCGAAGGCCCGCGCTACAGCGGAGCCGATTCCTCCCCCACCACCGGTGACCAGCACGCCCTTGCCGCCGAGTCTCAGGTCCATGAGGGGGGACGCTACCCTGCCCTTACACCCACGACAAAGGAAGCGATGAAGGACGTAGGCATCGTCGGAGTTCCGTACTCCGGTAAGACGACATTGTTCACCGCGCTCACGAACGCCGGCTCTGCGGGGGGGCGGTCGAATCAGGCGGTGGTGGACGTGCCCGACGAACGGCTGAGTGTGCTGACCGATCTCGAGAGCTCGAAGAAGACGGTGCACGCCAAGGTTCGCTTCGTCGACGTACCCGGTGGCCTTACCGCGCAGGGCATCGCTGAGTTCAGGCAGGTCGACGCGCTCTGCATAGTCCTGCGCGCCTACGGAGGGGATGCCGACCCTCCCGGCGAGCTCGGTTCGGTCGAGGCAGAGCTGCTGCTGGCCGATCTCGGCAGCATCGAGTCTGCGCTCACCAAGGGCCGCAAGAAAGCGCGGTCATCTTCCGACGCTCAGCGCGAGGTCGACATACTCGAGCGCGCAAACAAACTGCTCGATGCCGAGCAACCACTCCGCGACGGCGAGTGGCATGCCGACGAGCTCAAGTTTCTGCGCGGCTTCGGCGCACTCACGCTCAAGCCGTGGATAGTCGTCGCCAACATCGAGGAGGGCGGGACGCTACCCGATGACCTGCCCGCAGAGTCCATCGGGGTGAGCGCGTCGCTCGAAGCCGAGGTCGCGGGCATGGACGAGTCGGACGCGCGCGAGCTCCTGGGCGGCTTCGGCGTCACCGAGCCCGGCCTCGGCCGCGTGATTCGCTCGTGCTATCAGGCGCTCGACCTCATCACCTTCCTCACCACCGGTGAGGACGAGACGCGTGCCTGGGAGGTCAGAAGGGGAGCCAAGGCGCCCGAGGCCGCCGGCGTCATCCACACCGACCTCGAGCGCGGCTTCATACGCGCCGAAGTAGTGCATTTCGACGACATCGTGGCCGCAGGCTCGTGGGCAGATGCGAAGACCAAGGGCACACTCCGCGTGGAGGGCAAGGACTACGAGGTGAAGGAAGGGGACTGCCTCAACATCCGCTTCGCGGTATAGCGCTCCATGTTCCTTGCGGCTAATCGTGCTGGCCGGGGAAGACGTCCTCCTCCGACTCGTGCCACACCGGGTGATCGCCTGAGGTCTCGACGTTGAAGCCGTAGTCGAACACCATCGAACCCCCATAGGTGGCCCCGATGCCGACGAGCAGTCCCACGAGCAACGTCAGGATGAGACCGATGGCGCTCACGCTCCCGTCGTTCAGACTGCGCACCAGCAGGTCGACCACCACGATCGCCGTCACGGTCAGCATCACGGCCATGTGCCAGTTGGCGGTACGCCACGCCTGCGTGTGTTTGGGCGTCGACTTGAGCCAGTCCCAGAAGCCGGTGAGCGAGGTCGGGATTGACACGATTAGTCCGGCGATGAGGGTGTAGGTGGCGGCGTGGTACATGTTCTCGCTCAGGTCTCCGTTCGAGAAGAAGGAGATGACGTCGAAGGTCGCGGCGAGCACGTAGGCGCCGATGGGGACGTCGGTCAGCGGGGGATGAAAAGGCTTGCCGGCAAAGCCACGAATACCCTTGAAGCTCCGGCCCCTGAACGAAATCGCAGGTTTGATCGAGAACAGCCGTGCCATCTGCTTGCTCCTCCTCGCTCACCTATGACGGGTTGCGCCCACCGTACGCCCACCCTCGCACCTTCATCCCGTTAACACCGTGATTCACGTTGTCTCAGGGTTCAACCTCACGCTTCGAGGGGCAGCCGAACGTGACCTAGCAGGCCGGCAACCTGGCGCGGGAGAGCGTCGGGATCTTGGCACAGCGAACGGTCGGTGGCGCGAACCATCTTCCAACCCATCTCTTGAAGAAGATTGTGTTTGCGGGCGTCCCGCTGCCACTGCTCAAGATCCGAGTGCCAGCGGAAACCATCGGCTTCGATGCCTACCTTTTGCGCGGGCCATGCAAAGTCGATCCTCAACCTGGTTCCGTCCGGGCAAGTCACGGTGTGCTGGCGCCGAGGTGGCTCGAGGCCGCGGCGGATGAGGGCACGCTCGACTCTCGCCTCGAGGGGACTCTCGGTGAGGCCCGCCCCGATCTCCCGCTGGAGCAGCAGTTGCCGCATCATTGCCACACCGCGTCGACCCCTGGTTTCAATTGCACCGAGTCTCTTCTGCATCAACGGGATGAAGGTCAGCCCGTCGCGCAGAGCGGAATCGAAGGCTCGGGCCAAAGCTTCCTCCTCTAAGACGCCGGCGAGGTCGATCAGGGTTCGAGTCGGTGTGGTGACCAGGAGACCTCGATGCCGGACGAGATCCTCAGACTCAAATCGTGCACCGTGGTGGGTTATGAGCCGTGGGTGACGCTTTCGAGTTGCGGTCGCGATCTCGAGAACATCACGGGGCAGACCCGCGAAACCCCACAGAGCTCCGGATGATCGCCCCGTGATGACGGCGTTTCAGCCGAAGCCTGTGACAGTTCGAGGTCCGTCCCGAAAAGCACGTGATCCACGTTGTCATCGGGCCAGAGTTCGATGCTGGCCCGATAAGCAAGGCTAGATCAGGACGTGGCCCCCGGAGCGGCGCGGGTCGTGGATCGCGTCGACTTCTCCGTCCTCCGACACCGACGCTGCCTGGACCGCTCCGAAGTACATGTGGATGTCGTCGTAAGGGCGAGCGATGAACCCGAGCTGCTCGCCGGGCAGACCCGGTTCGTAACACAGCGTCTCGCCCTCGGGTCTGGGATCGAGATGCGCGCGCGGAGCCGACACGGCCGCCTCGAGCGAGTCTCCGTCGACCGCCATCCTCATCAAGGTCTGAGCGATGGCTCCCACTATGCGGTCTGCGCCGGGGGAGCCCATGCCGACAACCTTGCCGGGCCCGGAAGCGATCGTCGGCGTCATGTTCGAGTGGCAGCGTGTCCCCGGAGCCAGCCCGTGGACCCCTAGTGGGTTCAGTTCCTCTTCGCCGAGCGAGTTGTTGATCAGCATGCCGTGCACGACGAGCCCGGCTCCGTAGCCGTTCGATTCGGTTATCGAGCAGACATACCCGTCGGCATCCGCCGCGGAGCCGTGAGTCGTCTCTTGCGAGCGCGCCCACTTCCCCTTTAGTCCGGAGATGGCCTCCTCGAACGCCGAGGCGATGCCGGTCGGATCCTGGTAGCGATCGCGCCGGTAGCCAGTCGCCATACGTTGCGACTCGACGATCGAGCGAAGGCGCTCGGCCGGCTCGTGCAGAGCGGCGGAGTGCAACAGGGCCAGCATGTGGACGAGCACAGCACCTCCGACCGCGGGCGGAGGATTGGTGTCGACGCGCCATCCCCACACTTCGCTTATGAGGGGTTGACGTACGTACGGCTCGTAGCGACTGAGATCGTCGACGACCATGAAGCCGCCATCGCGTTGGATCTCGGCGGCGAGCTCGCCTGCCAGTTCCCCCTCGTAGAAGACCTGCGGCCCCTGCTTCGCGACCAGCTCGAGAGCCTCGGCGAGCTCGGCCTGCACGAGCAGGTCGCCCTCGCTGAGTGGTTCCCCGTCGCGGCCGAAGAGCAAGGATGCGCTCTCGTACTTACACCACACGGGATCCCAGGTGACCGACAGGTAGTAGGAGGCGGTCTTGGACAATGGAAGACCCTCGCGCGCGGCGGCGATGGCGTCCGCGAACAAAGCCTCCCACTCGATGTTTCCGTGTTGCTCCCAGGCTCTATGGGCCGCGGCGAGTATCCCCGGCACGCCGACCGACCCTCCTCCGATACCCGTGTACATGCCGTCTGCGTACTCGGGGAAGTAGACGCGTTGCAGTCCCTGTCCCGGCTCGCTCGGGCTCGAGTGAGGCATCGCGGTGTTGCCGTCGAAGATCTCGATGTTGCCATCCGGCGCGCGGACTGCGACGAAACCGGAGCCACCGATCGAACCAAAGAAGGGCTCCGCGACCCAGGCCATGATGGAGGCGGCCAGACAGGCGTCGACTGCGTTTCCCCCAGCACGCGCCACCGCCGCCGCGGCTTGGGATCCGGGGACGCTTCCGGCCGCAGCGGCGAGTCGGGGCTTGGACATGAGCCAAACCCTACCCGCCACCCCCGTAGGATTCCGCCGTGCACACCTCGAGCCGGAAGAGTTTCGTAGTAGTGAGCGAGCGCGTCGCGCGCTGCGATCCGGATGTGGTCATGCGTTATCTGCTCGATTC
The DNA here is from genome assembly GCA_050693975.1 of Actinomycetota bacterium. Taxonomy (GTDB): domain Bacteria; phylum Actinomycetota; class CADDZG01; order CADDZG01; family WHSQ01; genus WHSV01. Next base: position 11,213 of record JBOGWV010000161.1, on the reverse strand, counting down.
GACGAGCTGGCCGCGATGGCAACCCGAGATCGTCGCAACAACGGGTCCGCAACAAGTGAAGTCGGGCGATCTCGTGCGCGGACACGCGGATCTGCTCGGCTTCGGCGTTGCGGGCCAGGCCGCAATAGAGGACGTCGAGCGCCGGAGCTTCACCGAGGACGTGCTTGTGGGAGTCCGCATGAAGGTGAGCTACGAGGTCCTCGACGACGATGGTGGCTGCAAGGTCAGGGCGAGGATAGTGACGGAGGCCCCCACCGGCCTTTCGGGCCGCATTCTCGGTCTGCTGCTGAGACGCCGGCTACGCTCGATGCAGTCCACCGCGCTGCAGCGGTTGGCGCGGCTGTCCGAAGCGGACTAGCTTCAGACCATGATCATCGGAGCCCACGTTCCACAAGAGGACCCTCTCGAGCACGCGGAGGCCATCGGTGCCGGCGCGATTCAGATGTTTGTGGGACCGCCGCAATCGTGGAAGAAGCCTCCGCCGAGACCCGATGCCGACGAACTTAGGGCTTCGAAACTCCCCATCTACGTGCACGCGCCTTACCTGATCAACGTGGCGTCGCCCAACAACCGCGTTCGCATTCCGTCTCGCAAGATCCTTGCGGGAACGCTGGAGCGTTCTGTTGAGATCGGCGCCGTGGGAGTAATCGTGCACGCGGGTCATGCCGAGGACGGGATCGAGCACGGGTTCATGAGATGGCGCAAGGTGTTCGAGGAGTTAGACGAGGACACGCCTCCGATCCTCATCGAGAACACCGCCGGCGGGGAGAATGCGATGGGCCGCCAAGCCGACGTCATCGCTCGCTTGTGGGAGCACCTCGGAGAGTTCGAGCCCGGCTTCTGCTTCGACACCTGCCACGCGCACGCCGGCGGGGAAGACCTCTCCGACGTCGTCGAACGCCTGCTCGCCAGCGTCGGCTCAATCGACCTTGTCCATGCAAACAATTCGAGGGACGCGGCGGGCAGCGGGCGCGACCGGCACGCGAACTTTGGTGCGGGCAAGATCGACATCGACGTGCTCATGGGGATGGTCACTGCAGCCAAGGCACCGGCTGTGATCTGCGAGACACCCTGGCCTGAGATCGCCGAGGATGTCGCGCTCCTAAAAGAGCGCCTTTAGCCGTCGGCACACAAGCCGGCCGGAAAAGGGGCAGTAAACCCTTTCACCGCGAACCGCCAGCCACTAGGCTTCGCCTCACGTATGGGGTCATCGGGATCTAGCACAATCGTTCGAGAGTGCGATCTTGAGCACTCTCGCCAGCGCCCCGGCTGGATGAGCAGGCGGACGCTCGTCGAACTCAAGGACCTGAGGTTGGCGAGCATCGTCATGCTCGGGGCCGGGGTCTTGCTGCCGTGGTTTGGGCACCCCGGTCCCGGTTGTTTCCTGCGAGCGGCGACCGGGATTCCTTGCCCGCTCTGCGGCATGAGCACCAGCGTGCAGGAGACGATGCGCTTCGACCTCCGCAGCGCGTGGCTGGCAACACCCGCGGGCATCGCAGCGGTGGTCGCCGCCGCGGCGCTGCTCCTGTACCGGAGACGGGGAAGGATCCCGGTTCCGGTGTGGGTGCCGGTCGCCATCCTCGGCGCGATGTGGATCTACCAGCTGATTCGTTTCTCGGTCTTATAGGCAAAGAGAGGGGAGCACAGAATGTCGAACGGATATCCGCCCCAGGGCGGACAGGGAGGAGGCGGGCAGCCTCCACCCGGCGGCGGGCAGCCTCCACCCGGCGGCGGGTACCCGCCGCAGCAACCACAGCAACCGCAGCATCCCCAACAAGGCCAGCCTCAGTACCCACAGCAGCAGCCCTATGGGGGGCCACCTCAGCAGCAGCCGGGTCAGCAGTACCCGCAGGGTGGAAACCAGTACCAGCAGGGTCCTTCCGGTCCCCGGGCGAGCTTTGGTCAGCGGCTCGGGGCCTACCTCATCGACTACGTGATCCTCTTCGTGCCGATCATCATCTTGGCCATGATTCTCGGCGTCTTCAGCGCATCAACCCTGGAGATCGACCCTGAGACCGGGGACCTCACCAGCGTGGGCGGGCCCGCGATCGGGGCTCTGTTGATCTTCTACGCGCTGACCATCGTCGCACCGTTGATCTACTACGGGTACTTCGAGGGCAGTCCATCGGGTCAGACCATCGGAAAGAAGGCGCTGAACATCCGTGTCATCCGGATGGACGGCGGGCCTCTCGGATGGGGCCTTGCCATCGGCCGTTATTTCGCCCGCATCCTCTCCAGCATCTGCTTGCTCGGCTACCTATGGATGCTTTGGGACCGCGAGAAACAGACGTGGCACGACAAGCTCACCAACACGGTGAGCGTGCCGGTGGCCGCCTATCCCATTCCGCAGCAGGGCGGTCCTCAGCAGCCCGGGTCATACGGCCAGTACCGCTAGCCCGACGACGACGTCGAGCCTACGAAGGAAGGACGGAAAAGTGTCAAACGGTTATCCGCCGCAGGGCGGACAGGGTAGTGAGCCACCGCCACCAGGGGGCGGTCAATACCCTCAGGGTGGCGGACAGTACCCCCAACAGGGTCAGCCGCCCCCACAGGGTGGCGGACAGTACCCTCCGCAAGGGCAACCTCCGCCCCCGCAGGGGCAGCCGCCCCCACAGCAGCCGTATGGGCAGCCGCCCCCACAGCAGCCGTACGGGCAGCCGCCCGGCGGCTATCAGCAGTACCCGCAGGCCGGAACCCAGTACCGCGCAGGCCCCTCCGGACCCCGCGCGAACTTCGGCCAGCGTCTGGTCGCAGCGCTCATCGACGGAGTGATCGTGAACATCCCTCTGTGGATCATCGGCAGTCTGCTCGGCGCGTCGCTGTTCACCTTCAACTTCACGGTCGACGAGACGACGGGGGAGATCTCAGGCGGAGGCGAGGGAGCCGCGGCGGGTGTGCTCCTTCTTTACTGGCTGCTTTCGATCGCGTTGCCGCTGGCCTACTTCACCTACTTCGAGGGTGGAGATTCCGGCCAGACCATCGGCAAGAAGGCAATGAGCATCCGCGTCGTGCGCCAGCAAGACGGGCGCCCGATCGGTTGGGGTGCCGCGGTGGGACGCTACTTCGGTCGCATCCTTTCGGGCATCGCCTGCTTTCTCGGTTACCTATGGATGCTCTGGGATCCGGAAAAGCAGACCTGGCACGACAAGCTCACCAACACGGTGGTTGTTCCGGTGGCCGCCTACCCGATACTTCCGCAGGGAGGACCTCCGCAGGCAGGCGGCTACAACCAGTACGGATAGATTCGAGGCTCACACCAGCGCGGCCTGCAACTCCGCGACGTGAGAGCGCGCGTTGACGCCATACAAGGCGTGACTGATGACGCCCTCTTCGTCGATGACAAAGGTCGAACGCAGGACGCGCAGGGGTATCCCCTTGTATTCACCGAGGTCGCCTGCAGCGCCGTAGGCCTGCGCGAGGCTCATGTCTTCGTCGATCAGCAGCGGTAAGTTGAGCCGGAATTTTGTCGCGAAGGCGGCGTGTGATTCCGCGCCCTGCGGGCTCGCGCCCAGGACCATATACCCGGCGTCGCCGAGCTTGGTTTGGGCGTCGCGAAAGTCACACGCCTCGGCCGTACACCCCGGCGTGTCATCGGCCGGGTAGAAGAACAGGATCACCTTCTTGCCTCTCAGATCGCCGAGTCGCCAGGTGTTCCCCTCGGCGTCCTTCAGGGCGAAGTCGGGTGCTGCATCTCCCGGAGCGAGCTTGCCCAATGTGGTTGCCCCCTCGTATCCGCTCGTGTGCTCTCCTGAGTCTAAGAAGCGAAGATCTCTAGCGAGCCATCTGATCGATGATGGATTCTTGAAGCCAACCCAGCCAGTGCAGGATCTGCAGCGGCGCGGCCGCAGGATCGTCGGGCTCCGGCTCGACGCTCATGGTTTCCTCGGTGACTTCCAGGCGCGTGCCGATGGCTAGGCGCATGTCGGTTAACGCCCGCACCCACGCCTCGCCCTCCTCCTGCGAGAGCGTGGTGATGCCTTTGTCGCGTCGGCCGACCGCCTCGTCCACCACGTCCAGCGACTCGAGCTTCATCGAGGTTAGGTCTCCGCTCGTCATATCGCGAAAGGATTCAGAGTCCTCGTCGTCCTCGTAGGCGCTGGGAAACAGCCGCTTGTGAACGGGGTCTTCAGATTCCGATTCCTTGAGCAGGGCCCGCATTTGCCGCACGAGGTCGCGCAGTATGCCCGACTCGCGTGAGTCCAGCGGTAGCCCGATGTCAGTCACTCTTCGTCAACGTCGCCCATAGTCCGTAGGAATGGAGCCGAAAGCAATCCATCTCGGCTTTCTCGCGCGGGCCGCTCGAGACTACGGCCCGGCCTTTGTGATGCACATCAAGCATCAACCGGTTGGCCTTCTCATATGAGTATCCGAACAGGGTCTGCAGAACGTAGGTGACGTATGACATCAGGTTGATCGGATCGTTCCACACGATTACAAGCCAGGGCCGGTCGGCCTCGACGACCTCGTCGGCGTCGGACTCGCGTGTCGTGTCCGGTGCGATCGTCGGTTGTTGCATGCGGCAATCGTCGCGCTTTGTGGATCGTCGCCAGGCAGTGCAAGCGCACAAGCACTTGACCGGGGGTTCAGAGAGTGGAGGCTCCCTCTTGACCGCGAGTTCGGAGAAGTCGACATTCCGTTGACCAAGCAGTCTGAAAGTCACCAAAGTTCTCGAAAAAATTCCCCAAATCGGCCCGTGTCGCGGTAACGCATCCTCGGAAATCGAGTCTTGTGTACGTGAAGGTCACTGGACCGAACTGAATCGGCGCCATAACCGCGCCACGTTCAAGGCCGCACGCGCGTACTCCGTGCGGATTTTCGTAGATAGATGGAGGAGGAGAAGACTTAATGAAAGCTGGTTTGTTCCCCGGACAGGGGATTCCGGCAGGCACCGTGCTCGAATGGCTACCCGACGACGACTCGCTGGTCGCCGAAGCTCAGATGTCCCTCGGGTATCCGCTGCGGCGCCGCGTGAAGATCACCGCAAGACGAAAGGGCGCGCTGCTCGCCACGGAGCTCGCTCAGCCCGCCATCTTTGTCGCGAGCGTGCGTTCGTGGCGCGCGACGGACGATCAGTTTGACTTTTTCGCCGGCCACAGCCTGGGTGAGTATGCCGCGCTTGTGGCTGCGGGCGCGGTGAGCTTCACCGATGCGCTCGAGGTGGTGAAGGTACGTGGCGAGGCCATGAACGCGGCCAGCAAGTCGACGCCGGGTTCGATGGTCGCGCTGCTCGGTATGGGACTCGAAGATGCTAGGGACATCGCCGAGCGCGCCGAGGTAACCGTCGCCAACGACAACGCGCCCGACCAGGTGGTACTTGCCGGCCCCGAAGACAGGCTCGAGAAGGCCGCGTCCATGGTGAGTGATACCGGAGCGCGCACGGTTTTGCTCGAGGTATCGGGCCCGTTTCACACGGAGGCTGTCGGTGCCGCGGCCCAGGATCTGCGAGCGGCCTTGGACTCGATCGACATTCGGGAACCATCTGTCCCCGTGATCTCGAACGTGACCGCCGAGCCCTACCGGTCGGGCGCAGAGATCAAGGAGCTTCTGGTCACGCAGCTCACCAACACGGTGCGGTGGCGTGAATCGGTCGAGTACCTGTGGGCAGAGGGGGCGCGCGAGTTCGTGGACCTCGGTCCCGGGCGCGTTGTCTCCGGTCTTGCTTCACGTACAACTCGCAACCTAAAGACGAAGGAGGTGCACGTTGGTGCCTGAGGCAGCAACGCTTGAAGAGTTCGCCCCGGCCCCCGAGGTGACGCACATCGACGAGAAGGTCATCGTGTCGCCGTGCGCCGGTCGCTTCTTTCCGCTCCCGCCCGAGGTGTTCACCACCGAGGGAGAATGGGTCGAGGCGGGACAACCCGTGGGCCAGGTGCAGGTAAACGAGGAAACCGTCGACGTGCGCTCACCTCATCGTGGCTGGATGATGGGAATGCTCGCGGTCGTTGGTCAGCCGGTACGCTCGGGCGAGGCGCTTTTCTGGGTGAGAGGTCGATGAAGCGATTGTCTCGACAGTCGCGAGGGCAGACATGAGATTGTCATCGACGAGCTCGGGTCACGATATGACGCAGATGCGAGGCGCAACCATCACCGGGATCGGTGTCGGCGTCCCCGATGGGGAGTTGGCCAACGCCGAGCTCGCGGCGCGCCTTAGTGTCAGCGAGGAGTGGATCTTCGGGCGCACCGGGATCAGCAGCCGGCACATCGTGGACGATTCCGAGTCCAGCTCGTCGCTGGGCACCATCGCGGCGCGCAAGGCTCTGGATCACGCCGGACTGGTTGCCGATGACCTGGATGCGATCATCGTGGCCACCATTTCCCCCGACCTCCAGTTCCCGGCAACCGCTTGTCTGGTTCAGCACGCCATTGGTGCCACCAAGGCGGCCGCGTTCGACCTGGGGGCCGGATGTTCGGGCTTCTTGTTCGCTCTCGCCCAGGCCAAGGCCTTGGTGGAGTCCGGTTCGTTCCGTCGTGTGCTCGTTGTGGGGGCCGACGTTCTCAGCCGCTTTACCGACTACACCGACGCCCGCTCGAGCATCCTGTTCGGGGACGGGGCGGGCGCTGCCGTGGTCGAAGGTATCGACGCGCCGACCGAGATCGGACGCTTCGTGCTCCGCACCGACGGGTCCAACCCCGAGTTGTTGTGCGTGCCCAAGGATCGACCCTTCATTCAGATGAACGGTCGCGAGGTCTACAAGGCTGCGGTCGCGGGAATGGCCGACGTCGTGTCCGAGGCCCTGAGCGAAGAGGGTCTCACCGCCTCGGGGGGAGCCTGGCTCGTCGCTCACCAGGCCAATGCGCGCATCCTCGACGCGGTCGCCCGAAGGCTTGAGTGGCCCGAGGATCGGGTAATCGTGAACATCGACCATTACGGCAACACCTCGTCGGCGTCCATACCGCTTGCGCTGCACGAGGCCATGAGTGACGGAAGGTTGCAGGACGGTGATGACGTCATGCTGACCGCGTTCGGAGCCGGCTTCGCGTGGGGCGCAGGACTAGTGCGCTGGCGGATTCCCGCTCCGGTCGAGCGCCCGGACACGACTGTCGACTCGAATAGAGAGTCGCTTCATGTCTGAAGTCGCTCTCGTGACGGGTGGGTCCCGCGGCATCGGGCGCGCTATTGCCCGGACGCTTGCTGCCGATGGGTTCGCGGTGGCGGTCAACTTCCTAGGCAACGAGGGAGCGGCCAAGGACACCGTCGAAGCCATCGAGTCAGAGGGGGGCAAGGCGATCGCCGTCCAGGCCGACGTATCGGATTCCGATGCGGTCGAAGCGATGTTCACCGAGGTCGAGAAGAACCTCGGCGAGGTGAGCGCGCTCGTCAACAATGCGGGTGTGCGGGCCGACGGCCTCGCGCTCAGCATGAAAGACGACGCGTGGCGCAAGGTCATCGACACGAATCTGTTCGGCACGTTCGCATGCACTCGTCGCGCGTTGCGGCCGATGCTGCGGGCGCGCAAGGGTCGCATCGTCAACATCACTTCGATCTCAGGCATGCACGCGAGTCCAGGGCAGGCCAACTACTCGGCCGCCAAGGCCGGGGTGATCGGGTTCACCAGGACGGTTGCAGCCGAGGTTGCGGCCAAGGGCATCTCCGTCAACGCGGTGGCACCCGGGCTGGTTGCGACGGATCTGACCTCGGACCTCAACGATAAACAGGTCGAGGCGATTAAGGGCCGGGTTCCGGCAAGACGCATGGGAACACCGGAGGAGATCGCCTCGGTCGTGGCGTGGTTGTGCTCCGAGCGGGCCAGCTACGTGACCGGCTCGGTCTACACGGTGGACGGCGGACTCACCGCCTAGTAGCGCTAGACGCAGGCAGCAATCAGCAGTAGTCAGGTAAGTCAGCCAAGCACAAGGAGGCAGTTGCAATGGGTGAGAAGCAGCAGGAGATCTTCTCCATCGTCAAGGAGCACCTCGAGAGCCGCGGGATCGAGAGCAACGACATCACCATGGAGGCCGACCTTGCAGGCGACCTCGGGCTCGATTCGCTCGACACGGTCGAGTTGACTCTCGCACTCGAGCAGCACTACGAGATCGAGATTCCCGACGAGGAGCTTCAGGACCTCTCGACGGTGAAGGACGCGGTTCAGCTCATTGAGAAGAAGGTGTCCGTCGGAACATGACAACCAGTTCTAAGGCCGACGTCGTCATAACCGGAATCGGCGTCGTCACCCCAGTCGGAATCGGTTTCGAGGCCATGTGGGACGGGTTGATGACGGGCAAGTCGGGGGCGGGTCCGATCTCGCACTTCGATGCGTCCGGCCTGCCGACCAAGATCGCGTCAGAGGTCCCCGACTTCGACGCGACCGATTACATGGATCGTCGCGAGATCGGCCGCACCGATCGCTTCACCCAGATGGCCGTCGCCGCGGCACGGATGGCGATGGAGCATGCCAAGGGTGAGTCGTTCGGCGTGCCGGTTGATCGCGTAGGCGTGATCGTCGGCTCGGGTATCGGCGGTCTCTCGACTATCGAGCGCGAGAAAGAGGCGTTCGATGCGAGGGGGCCGCGGGCGGTTAGCCCGTTCATGGTACCCAAGCTGATGCCGAACGCGGCGGCCGGAGCGATCGCGATGAAGCACGGCCTCAAAGGCATCAACTACGCGCCGTCTTCTGCATGTGCGACCGGTGCGCACGCGGTGGGCGAGGCCTACCGTGCGATCAAGGACGGAGTGGCAGACATCATGCTCGCAGGTGGAACCGAGGCGGCCATCACCTCGCTGGCAGTCGCCGCTTTCTGCCGCATGCAGGCGCTCTCGACGCGCAACGACGACCCCGAGCACGCCAGTCGTCCGTTTGACGCGGGCCGCGACGGATTTGTGTTCGGCGAGGGTGCGGGCGTTCTGGTGCTCGAGAAGAGGGAATCCGCAGAGAAGCGCGGGATCCCAATCCTGTGCTCGATCGCCGGGTACGGAGCGTCGGCCGACGCCTATCACGTCACGCAACCCGACCCCGAGGGCGCAGGCGCGACCATCGCGCTGCGCAACGCGCTCGCCGACGCCAACCTGAGCCCCGATGAGGTCGACTATCTCAACGCTCACGGCACCTCGACCCAGTACAACGACCGGATCGAAACGCTTGCGATCAAGGCGGCCTTCGGCAACGAGGCCAAGCGGCTGGCCGTCTCCTCGACGAAGTCGCAGATGGGTCACCTCCTGGGAGCGGCGGGAGCCGTCGAGGCCGCGGTGTGTGCGCTCGCCATCGATCGAGGAGTCGTGCCTCCGACCATGAACTACGAGGACGCGGATGAGGACTGCGACCTCGACTACGTGACCGAGGGTGGTCCGCGCGACCTGAAGGTGGACGTGGCGGTGTCGAACTCGTTCGGTTTCGGCGGGCAGAACGCATGCCTGGCATTCAAGGGGAACCAAGGATGATCGGTATCGACGTGGTGGACGTGCCGCGCCTCGCGGCGGCCCTCGAGAGAACACCTACGCTCGAGGCGCGCCTGTTCACGGAGTCCGAGCGCGCTTACTGCAACGCAAAGACTGATTCGACGACGCGCTTTGCGGGGACTATGGCGGCCAAGGAGGCCGTTATCAAGGCACTGCGCTTGGGTCCCCTAAACGCGTGGGCTCGTCGTATCGAGGTCACCAGGAGTCATGGTGGCGAGCCGTTTGCGCGCGTTCATGGACATGCCGGGCTCATCCCGATATCGATCAGTCACGACGGTGGTGTCGCAGTGGCCTGTGCACTAGCGGTGGGCCTCGACGGAGTGTCCTCCGAACTCGTGACGCAGGGCGGCGATCATGCGGTTCGAGAAGGAGTCCTCCTGGCGCGAGGCAAAGCGCGCGAACAGCGCCATGGCGATGGTGGGGGCCGGAGTCGCCTGGTTGACGGCGGCCTCGACGGTCCAGCGACCCTCGCCGGAATCCTGCACGAATCCGGAGATCTGCTCTAGCCCGGGGTCCTTGCTCAGCGCGCTCGCGGCGAGGTCGAGCAGCCACGAGCGAATCACGCTCCCGTGTCGCCACACTGCGGCGATCTCATCGATCTTCAGGTCGAACTCGCTACCGGCGAGGATGTCGAAGCCCTCTCCGTAGGCTTGCATCAGCGCGTACTCGATTCCGTTGTGCACCATCTTTGTGAAGTGCCCCGCGCCCGGCTCGCCGACGCGTGCGTAGCCGTCTGGAGGGGCCAGGGTCTTGAAGATCGGTTCCAGCCGGGCGAATACATCGTCCTTGGCTCCCACCATCAGGCAGTAGCCCTCTTCGAGCCCCCAGACTCCGCCCGAGGTGCCGGCGTCGACGAAGTCGACGTCCTTTGCCGCCAGCGTCTCGGCGTGGCCGAGCGAGTCCGTGTAGCGCGAATTTCCGCCATCGATGACCGTGTCACCCGCCTCGAGATGGTTGGCAAGCTCCTCGATCGTCGTGTCCGTGATATCTCCCGAGGGGACCATGATCCAAACCGTGCGCGGCGACTCCAGTTTGCTCGCGAGGTCCGCCAGCGATGAGGCTCCGCTGGCGTTTTCCGCACGATGAGACACCTGGGCTATTGCGTCCTTGTCGACGTCGAATACCACGACGTCGTGACCCCCGCGACTGAGGCGCACGGTCATGTTGGCGCCCATCTTGCCGAGGCCCACCATTCCGAGTTGCACGATGTCTCCTTCCGAGAGCTTCTAATTGCGCGTTAGCCTCTGTTTGCAACAAACTACTTCCGCATCCCTAACAGGAGGCCAAGCGAACCGTGCAGGAGACTTTCAAGGTTGCCGACGTGTCATGTGATCACTGCAAGGCCACCATCGAGGGGGCGCTGCGGCCAATTGACGGCATCAGATCGGTCCAGGTCGTCGTCGAGGACAAGACCGCCATCGTTGACTTCGACCAGGAGGTCATCGCACGAAGTGCGGTCGTAGCCGTGATCGAGGAAGAGGGCTACCCGGTTTCCGCGTAGCACCACTGAGCCTCCGCCCGACCTCGTCGAGATGCCCGTGAACCGCAATATTCCCGGTCGCTGGGAATCCCGACGGCGTCGCCGGTCGCAGCCCTCGCGTAAACTTTCTTACTCGCCCTCGTAGCTCAGGGGATAGAGCATCGGTTTCCTAAACCGTGTGTCGCAGGTTCGAATCCTGCCGAGGGCACGCTTGTCATGTCGCGGGGCATCGTGGACGGTTGTCGCGGAGCATAGTGGACACCGGTCACCCGAGATCGCGCGGCTGATAGTCCCGGCTGGGGTCGAGCTCGAAGTCCCTCAGCAGGACCCCTTCTCGGT
>JBOGWV010000160.1:0-24300 GCA_050693975.1 Actinomycetota bacterium | reverse complement strand
TCCACCAATATCATCTTCGAGCGCATCGGCTTCCTCGACAAGATGAATGACGCAGGGTTCATTCCAAAGCCAGGAACTGCGTGGAACGCGCCGCGTTCGGCGATCTGGAACTTCGTCGAGGTCCCTCTCTTCGAGTTCCCGCTCGAGGGCAACGTGCAGCCCTACACGTATCACGTCGAGCGCGACGAGATGGACACAATGTTGATCCGCCACGCGCATGACGCCGGTGCGAAGGTTCTGCAGGGCGTGACCGTCACAGACGTGATCTTCGAAGACGACCGCGCTGTTGGGGTACGCGCACGAGTTGCCGATGGCTGGGAGCGGGAGCTCAGGGCGAAGGTGATCATCGACGCTTCGGGACGGCGGTGCTTGCTCGCGAACCGAATGAAGATCAAGACCAAGGACCGGAACTTCAACCAGTTCTGCATCTATTCGTGGTTCCGCAACGTCAAGAGGCCACCCGAGCGCCTTGCCGGATGGGGCCTCTTCTACTTCCTCGGTCTCAACCAGGCCTGGTCTTGGCAGTTCCCCCTTCGGGACGGCAAGGAGTCCATTGGGATCGTGCTCGACAAGGAGGACTTCCAAAAGTCGGGCAACGATTACGAGGAGTTCTTCGACTCCTTGATCCATCGCAGCAAGCAGTTCGAATATGTGATGCAGGACGCCGAGAGGATTCGCCCCTATTGGATCGAGGGCGACTACTCCTACAAGATCGACCGCTACGCCGGGCCGGGATGGATGTCGATCGGCGATTCCGTGCGATTCGTCGACCCGATCTTCTCGAGCGGTGTCGATGTGGCCTTGTTCAGCGCCTACTACGCCTACGAATCGATCCTGGAGTCGTGGAAGTCACCGGCAAAGGAAGAGCAGATCTTCGACGCCTACCACACCCGCATCGACACCGGACTCGAGTCCTGGTATGAGACCATCTCTCTCTTCTACAAGCTCCAGAACCTGCTCACCCGCTTCGTCACCCATCGTAAGTGGCGCGAGTACGTGATCCGAGCGCTTCAGGGCAACCCCTACAACCCGGAGAACGTCGCCCGCAACAAAGAGCTACACGACGCGATGCAGGCCTCCTATGAAGGAGTCATCAACAATCCGAAAAACCTCATGCGCCCCTGGGCCATGGATCCCGAGAAGGACCACACGCTCACCTGCCCCACCTGTCTCGGTGTAGCCAGTTATCAGACGGGTGACGAGGCGTTCGTGTGCCGTAGGTGCGGTGCCAAGTCACCGCTCAAGGGTCTTGAGTCGCGTGCCCTCGCAGTCGAGGCCGGACAAAAGTCAGCGCAAGCTTCCTAGGAGGGCCTGAAGTGGCAACCGAAAGAGAAATGCACGACGTCATCGTGGTGGGCGGCGGGCCTGCGGGCTCGACTGCGGCCACTCTGCTGGCGCGTGACGGTTATGACGTCGCCCTGTTCGAGAAGGAGCGGTTTCCCCGCGAACACGTCGGAGAGTCAATGCTTCCGTTCTGCTATCGGCTGTTCGAGGAGCTCGACGTCCTCCCCCAACTCCGACGATCGTTCGTCCGTAAGCCGGGCGTCCGGTTCATCGATCGCTACGGCAACGCCTCGACCAACTGGTGCTTCAACCACGTCATCCACGACGAGTCCTACTTGTCATTCCAAGTCAACCGGTCCGAGTTCGATAAGATTCTGCTGGATAATTCGAGGAGCAACGGCGCCCGTGTACGCGAGGAAACCAAGGTCAAAGATCTTGATCTAAGCGATCCCGACGGCGTAACCATCACTACCGTTGATGCCGAAGGCGGCGAGCGAACTCACGGTGCCCGCTTCCTCATCGACGCAAGTGGCCGCGACGCCGTTGTCGGCACGAGAAACGGTTGGCGAAAGCCGCGCGCGGAGCTCGACCGCACGGCTCTGTGGTCCCATTGGACCGGTGTCACCATGAAGGGCGGCCTCGAGGAAGGCCTCTCACTGATCATCTGCATCGGCGAGGAGAAGAAAGGCTGGATCTGGGTTTTCCACTCGGCCCCGATCGCGTTACCGCGGGTGTGGTCATGCAGAACTCCTACATGCGGGAGCAGCGCCGCGCCCTACAGAGGAGTGGCTCCAGCGACTGGCAACAGGACCTGATGATGCAGGAGCTGTGGCAGGCGCCGTTTGTCGCCGATCTGCTCGAGGGTAAGCCGCAGGCATTGCCTGTACTCGTAAATGGGAACTACTCGTACGAGATCAAGAACCACTTCGGGGTCAACTACGCCATGGTGGGCGACGCGCGTGGGTTTATCGACCCGATCTTCTCAAGCGGTGTGTTCTTGTCGATCAAGACCGCCTTCCTCGTCACCTCGGCTCTGAAGAAGCAGCTGAGTGGCGAGATCCCCGGAGCAGGTGTCGACAACCCCGAGATGGTGAAGGCGTACGACATGGTCAGCGGCGCCTACAACTTCGTTCACCGGATGATCAAACTCTTTTACAACCCGCACGCCATGACCTGGGCGGATGTCGGCGTCGAGCACCAGGTCCACAGGCGGCACCAGAGCGCAATGGGCGCCGGTCATTTCATGCTCTCGGGCGACTTCTTCGAGAACCATGAGCGCTATAACAAGTTCTTCGAGTTGCTCGAGGACGAGCGCTCGTTCAAGCGCTACGCCAAGTTCATTCTCGACCGTACGGAGTACGACGACACGACCTGCCGGACTCCTTGGGAGACCGCCTTCGGCGAGGTCGGCGAGCCGGTGCGCGCCTAGGGGACGGGCTGCCAGTTCGGGTCGACGTCGAACCTGTTCGGCGTGTCGGTGAGCCGTCGCAACCGGCTTCCGTTCGTCCGCATCCGGAACAGATCGCCCCTTGTCTCGCTACGCGATCGGATCAACACGAAGGAGCTGCCGTTGGGCGAGAACTGGGCGCCGAACTCGTCCGCCCTGGTGTCGGTGATCCGGTCCTTTCCGGATCCGTCCGGATCCATCGTGAAGAGGTCGCAGCCCGACTCGAAGCCACACCGGCTGTACACGATCCGCGTTCCGTCCGGCGACCACGAGGCGTCAACATCTTGCCGCCCTTTGTTGTCGGTCAGCCGCGTTTGGGTGGTGCCGTCGGGGTGAATGGTGAAGATGTCGATGTCACCGCGCCTCGGCGAGCGCTCGAAGACGATTAAGTCGTCGACACTCCATTCGGGCGCGATCTCGTCCGACTTTGTGTCGGTCACTCTCGTCTCGACGCCCGTCGTCAGGTCGATGGTGAAGAGATCACACTGCAGGCCGCACTTCTGATAGACGGCTTGGTTGCCGTCGGGGCCGAAGGCGACCTGGAACTCGTCCTTGTTCGTGTCCGTCACTCGAGCCGGGTTGCCGCCGTCGGCATCGCGCAGGAACAGGTCGACGCTGCCGTCGTTGTTGGCACGCGAGTAGACGAAACGGCTGCCGTCTGGGCTGAAGCTCGCGCCGAAGGAACTTCTCCCTCGTCCGGTGAGACGCGTGGAGTCGGAGCCGTTGGGCTCCATCGAGACCAGAAAGGTCGGTCCTTCGAGCGACCCTCGATGGAAGATGATCCGTCCGTTGTCACCAGGGAAGGTAGCGCCTGCCCCAAGGGGGGTCAGCGCCACTATGACAAGCGCCGCGACCAATGCTGAACAAACTTTGAGCCTGCTGATCATTCGTTGGCCTCCCATGCCCTATCGAAGTGCTTCAGTTTCGAGGGTACGTGAGCCGCCAACAAGGACCTTCGGGAAGAAAATGATGCGCCGCGGATGGAATCACCTGCACCGGTGCCGTGTATCGAGGACACAAATGGACTCGCAACGGGTGATCCGCAGTTACCTCGTGATCAGCGGGCTGTTCACGCTGTCGGCCTCATTGATCTGGGGCATCAACACCCTGTTCCTCCTCGACGCGCGCCTGACGATCTTCGAGGTATTCGTCGCGAACGCCGCCTTCACCGCCGCCATGGCGCTGTTCGAGATCCCCACGGGAGTGGTGGCCGACACGCGCGGACGGCGGGCGTCCTTCCTTTTGTCTGAGGCCACGCTTGCCGTGGGCACGCTCGCCTACGTGGGCGTCGCCGCCATCGAGGGCGGTCTGCTGCTCTTCTGTCTCGCGGGTGTAATTCTCGGGCTCGGCTACACCTTCTACTCCGGAGCGGTCGAGGCCTGGGTCGTGGATGCCCTCAAGGCCACCGGATACGAGCACGAACTGGATGGCGTGTTCGCTAGGGCCGGGATGGTTTCGAGCATAGCGATGGTGGTCGGGACGGTGGGCGGAGAGGTGCTCGGTCAAGTCCATCTCTCGCTGCCGTATCTCGGCCGGACCGTGCTTGTTCTCATGGCCTTTGCGGTTGGATTCCGGACCATGCACGACACCGGATTCACCCCTCGAACGCTGCGCATGAAGGGCATCGGCGGAGAGATGAAGAAGGTGGCGAGCGCGGGCATGACCTACGGGTGGCGGACACCGGCGGTGCGCCTGCTCGTGATGGAGTCGTTCCTGACCTGGGGGTTCTTCTCGTGGGCCTGGTATGCATGGCAGCCATACTTCCTCGAGCTCTATGGGGAGGACGCGATCTGGTTGTCGGGCGTGATCGCGGCGCTGTTCGCTCTGGCGGGCATCGCCGGTAACGCCCTCGTGGGACGGTTGACCAAGCCGGGTCGGAGGAGGACGACCATCCTCATCTGCGGGTCGGCGGTCACGACCGCAACCATGGTCGCCACCGGTGTCATTCAGTCCTTCTGGGTGACGGTGCCGATATTCCTTCTCGGCGCGCTTGCCGGGGGCGTGCTGGAGCCGGTCCGCCAGACCTACCTCCACCAGTCGATCCCCACCTCGGAGAGAGCCACGTTGGTGTCCTTCGACTCCCTACTGGGCAGCCTCGGGAGCGTCGGAGGTCAAACCGGGCTCGGATACCTTTCGCAGGAGCGCTCCATCCCGGTCGGCTTCGTCGTCGGAGGAGCGGCCACGATCCTCACTCTGCCGATCTTCGCCAGGCTCCGAGCCCTGAACGAGCCGGCGGACCGGATCACAGCCGAGGCCCCCGAATCGAATGCTCCGCCGACGCCGCCCCATCATCCCGAAGGCGACTCCGTCGCCGCGGGTCAGACCGAGTAGGCGAGAACCCACCGCGGAACTCGACCTAGGAGCGGCGGCGAATCCTGGCGCTGAGGACGTCACGCAAGCTGACGACGCCGACGACCTCGTTGCCCTTGGTGACCGGGAGATGGCGGAACCCGTTCGTGAACATGACCGCGGCCGCCTCCTCGGTGTCCATGTCCGGTGTCGCGGTGATGGGATCGCTGGTCATCCAATCCTTGACCTTGGTGGCGTTGAGATCCTCACCCGAGGCTGCCGCTCGCAACATGTCGCGCTCGGTGATGATGCCCGCCAGCCACGAGCCCTGCATGATGAGGGCCGAACCGAGACGTCCCTTGGCCATCCCCTTTGCCGCCTCGACCATCGATGTATCCGCACTGACCGTGAACGCCTTACCGCTCATGACGTCTTCGAGCGTCGCCACAGTTAGTCACTACCGCCCACGTCGATGACGCCGTCCGACGCCGGTGAGGCGTGGTCGCTGATGTCCTGGTCGAGCTCTCGCCACAGGGATCCCGCCCACGCGCTGACGTCCGGCCACTGGCGCCAGAACTGCTGAAGAGCCGAGTCGTCCATCGAACGCGCCGCATCCGCAGGCGTCATCTCATCGGTGATGTCCTCTAGCTCAGATATCAACGCCGAGAAGCGATCCGTCAGCTCACTCATGCACAGGTCTCCCTTCGGGCGTGGGGAAGCCAGAGTGTATATCGCCGCGACGTGCGATTACCTACAACCGCAAGGCCGGGTCGCTATGCAGCTAGGGGATGCGCGTGCGGCACGGGCTCCGAATCAACCGGCGTTCGCCCAAGTCGCAGGCGGCGAAGTAACTGAGCATTGAGAGCGACGACAATCGTCGACACGCTCATCAAGACCGCTCCGGCGGCTGGAGCGAGGGTGATGCCGGCCCAAGCCAGGACGCCGGCGGCCAGGGGAAGAGTGAACAGGTTGTAGCCGGTCGCCCACGCCAGGTTCTGGACCATCTTTCGATAGCTTGCCCGGGAGAGACGGATGACGTCGATCACCGCCCGCGGATCGTCCGACGCCAGAACCACGCCGGCCGATTCGATCGCGACGTCGGTCCCGGCTCCGATCGCAAGGCCCACGTCGGCCCGCGCCAGCGCGGGTGCGTCGTTCACTCCGTCACCGACCATCGCCACCATCAATCCGCGGCGCTGAAGGTCCGCCACGGCTGCGTCCTTGTCCTCGGGGAGAACCTCTGAATAGACCTCGTCAATTCCAAGCTCGGATGCAACCGCGTCCGCGACCTGCTGAGCGTCCCCGGTGATCATGGCGACCTTCAAGCCGAGTTCGTGGAGTTCGTCAACGGCCGGCTTGGACTCCACCCTCACGCCGTCCTCGAGTTCGAGAGCTCCCAATACTTTGTCGTCCCTGATGACGTACAGGATGGCGGCGCCACGCTCCCGCCAGGGCGAGGTCTTTGCCTCGAGACTTCGAGGGACCTCGAGCGACCGCTCTCGCAAGAGTCCGGGCCCGGCGACCGCGACGCGCGATCGCTCAACGGTCGCCTCGACACCCCGACCGGTCATCGACTTGAAGTCGGTCGCAGCCGGCACCGGGCCGCGCTCCCGCGCGGCCGCCACGATGGCACGAGCCAGGGGATGCTCGCTGTCGGCTTCCACGGCACCCGCGAGCGCGAGAAGGGCGTCATCGTCGTCTTCAACCGTCGCGACGTCTCCGACGACATGACGTCCGGTGGTCAGGGTTCCCGTCTTATCGAACAAGACGACATCGACCCTGCGCATGCCCTCCAGCGCGAGGCGATCCTTCACGAGAATCCCGTTACGTGCCGAGAGGGCCGTCGAGATCGCGATCACGAGAGGGATCGCCAGTCCGAGTGCGTGCGGACAGGCGATGACGAGCACGGTCACCGTTCGTTCGACGGCACTGTCCGGCTCGCCCAGTAGCACCCAAACTACGAACGTGATGATGCCGACGGTCGTGGCGATGTAGAAGAGAAGCGCCGCGGCCCGGTCCGCGAGCACCTGAGCCCGGGATTTCGACTGCTGCGCTTGCTCGACCAATCGTCGGATTCCCGCGAGCGCTGTGTTCTCGCCTACGGCGTCCACCCTCACACGGAGCGCGGAATCCGTTGCAACGGTGCCGGCGACAACCCGATCGCCGAGTGACTTCGCCACCGGTCGCGACTCGCCGGTGATCATGGACTCGTCGAGCTCGGCAGCGCCTTCGATGATCTCGCCGTCGGCCGGCACTCTCGAGCCCGACCGGACGAGAACGACGTCTCCCTCACGTAGGTCGTCGATGCCCACGCTTTCGGTGCCACCGGCGATCACGCGCTCGGCATCATCGGGAAGCAACTCCGCAAGGGCTTCGAGTGCGCCGCTCGCTTGACCTATCGCCTTCATCTCCTGCCAGTGACCAAGCAACATGATGGCGATCAGCAGAGCCAGCTCCCACCAGAAGTCGAGGTCGACGACTCCCAGTTCGGTCGCCACGCTGGCGACGAAGGCAACCGAGATCGCGAAACCGATCAGCAGCATCATGCCGGGCTGGCGGCTGCGGATCTCGTCGATCGCACCCGACAAGAACGGCGCCCCGCCGTAGAAAAAGATGACCGTTCCAAGCACGGGTGAGATCCACTCGCTGCCGAAGAACGTGGGCGCGGTGTAGTCCAGCAGCCTCTGGAACATCTCGCTGAAATACACGACCGGGACCGTGAGTACCAACGTGAGCCAGAACTTGCTCCTGAACATCTCGGCGTGATCGGCGTGACTCGAGTGGCCGGCGTGATCGGCGTGGTCGGCGTGAGAGGACATAGCGGTTACGACTTGACCAGGCGCGCGATGGCGGCGGTCGCCTCGCCCACCATGTCGTTGTCCCGGTCTCCCTTGTTGCCCTCTTCGACCACGCAGTAGCGGATGTGATCGTCGAGCAGAGAGATGGCGACCCTTTTCAGGGCGCTGTTCACGGCGGAGATCTGAGTGAGTATGTCGATGCAGTACTGATCCTCGTCGACCATGCGCTGAAGGCCGCGTATCTGCCCCTCCACTCGCCGGAGGCGTGCCAAGTAGTCGTCCTTGTCGTTGTAGTAGCCGCGCACCTTGACTCTCCTTGTCTCGATACAATACCCCCCCAGGGTATCTGCTCATTCCCCCGAGCGCAACCCCGGGGCTCTCCGGGCCAACGGGCGGTGACGCAGCGGTGACGCGGAAACCGGACACTGCATCAGGTTGGGGCCGCGGATCGAAGCTGAGGTGACCTCCTGTGACAATCGAGGGGATCGACGTTTCTCACTGGCAGGGAGACGTCGACTGGCAAGCAGTCAGAAAGTCCGGGCGCCGATTCGCATTCGCCAAGGCGACCCAAAGCCGCTCGATGGTCGATGAGAAGTTCCAGAGGAACTGGCAGGGAATGAAGGCGGCCGGGATGCTACGGGGCGCGTACCACTTCGCGAAGCCGGCGGCGGCGGCACAGCCCCAGGCTCGCCATTTCCACAAGACCGTCAAGCCCGAGCCCGGTGATCTCCCGCTAGTGCTCGACCTCGAGGCCGGTGAACAGATCGGTCCCGACAGGCTCGAGCAATGGGTGCGAGAGTTCGTCAAAGAGATCGAGCAACTGGCCGGCAAGCTGCCCATCATCTACTCCGGCGGGTTCTGGAAGAGCCACCTGAACCACATGACGGACAGCCTCGGCTGCCTCCTGTGGTTGCCTCAGTACGGACCCACGCCGGAAACACCCCGAGCCTGGAAGAAGTGGACCTTCTGGCAATACTCCGACGGAACCATCAACGCGGCACGATTGAAACCGGTGCCGGGGGTCGGTCAGAGCTGCGACCGCAACCGTTTCGGTGGCACCCTCGCCGAGCTTCGCGAACTCACCTTCGACGATTCTCAAGGATCGGACTTCTAGACGGAGCTTTCGGTCGCGATGCACATCTCCCCGTCGTCGTCGAGCAACCGCGCGACGTCCTCGATGCTGATGAAGCAGCGACCCGAAAAGGCCCAGTCGCGGCCCCAGCTGTTCTTGAGGCGGAAGAAGCCGGTGACCCCATCTATCTCCTTGTCCAGAGAGATGCCGTTCAAGACGTAGGCGTGACCGCCCGCATTTCCCGACGTCTGGTCGATCTTGCAGACGTAGGTGCGCTGGTCGTAGCGCGTGGGGCGGAACATCGACCGATGCCATGTCGTGCCGACCACGACGGGTCCTCGCTCCAGTACGGCCAGCTTGACGCTCTCGATATCGAATGCGAAGAAGTAGCTGCTAATCAGCCCTCGGGAGTGGAGCACCTTGGCCCCCGCTCGTACCGACGTGCCGTCGTAGTTCTCACCCGGCCATTCGTCGTGTTGCTGACACTCCTTGTAGAGAGTGTCGGCGTAGGCGGAGTCGCCGGGAACCCGGGGCTGCTGCACGGGACCGTCCTCGAGCCAGTGTGTCCAGCTGTAGGCAACGCAGTGCGGAAACGACCCCTGGTCGAGCCACGCCCCGCCCATGTACCAGTAGCGCGATCTGCGATCGGAGTCGGCAACCCTGAGGGGCGACTCCCACATCAGGAAGTCCCTGTCGTCCTCTTTTGACAGGCGGCCAAGGCCATACTCGCGACCGTCGAAGCCGGCAATCTTGTCTGACATTCGTTCCCTCCCAGTCTCTGAAATCGAGCTCCGTAGGAGGCGACCACACCACCGTCACCGGCGCGTCACCGGAGGGTTCTGCAAGCATGGGACGTGAGTTTCCCAGAGGAATAACGTGGGTAGCCAGACCGGGCCAGGGGTGGGCGATGGATGGGACAGGAGGAAACGGTGGGAATCATTGCGTTTCTGATCCTCGGGCTACTTGCGGGCTGGATAGCGAAGGCTCTCTTACCGGGGGACGATCCGGGGGGGCTCATCGTCACCATGCTCATCGGAGTGGTCGGGGCGCTGCTCGGCGGATTTCTCGCAGGCGCCCTGTTCGATGCCGATCCCATGGATGAGTTCTTCGACATCTCGACCTGGCTGACCGCCATCGTCGGGGCGATCATCCTGCTCCTCATCTACCGGGCGGTGGCGGGCAGGCGCAGAGTCTAGAGAACCAAGCGAAACGACGCCGCCGCGGGACGGAGCCGCGGCGGCGTCCTCGCGTCCGAGCCTGATCACTGCACCATCGGGAGCGCACTTAGTCTGACCGTTCCGCACGCGCGTCAACGAGGAGGAAACCCGTGACATCGAAGGCTGATTTCAGCGAAATGGAGTGGGACAGGATTCGCCGCGCCCCGTTTGTGGCGGGCATGGCGATCTCGATCGCGGACCCCGGTGGACCGATCGAGGTAGCGAAGGAGACGATGGCTTCGGTTCGCTCGGCGACGGTACCACCCAGTGAGGAGGAGCTGCTGCTCAAACTGGCCCACGATATCCAGGCATCGGTTCAGAAGAAGCAGAACCCGATGGGCGGTTTCAAACCCACGAATTCCGCACTCGCCGGCCAGGAGGTGCTAGAAGAACTGCGCGCGGTGAACGAGATCGTGACGGCGAAGGCCACTCCCGAGGAAGCTGCGGCGTTCCGCGCCTGGCTCTTGACCACTGCTCAGGCGGCGGCCGACGCCGCGAAGGAGGGTGGCTTCATGGGGTTCGGGGCCGAGCAGGTGAGCAAGGGGGAGCAGGCGATGCTGGATCAGCTCGAAGCGACGCTAGGGGCGAACTGACCGGATCTTTGCCGGCGTCGCTCGTGACGGGACGACCTGATTCACGCCCCGGAATCGAGAGTTGCCACCACCTCGTCGTAGAGCACCTTTGCGCCCTCGGGCGAATCCGCTATGCACACGGTCCCGAGCTTGCCGAAATCGGACAGCGCGCCCAGAAGATGGATCGTTGCGCCCGTACGCGAACGTCTGTCGAACGCGAGGCCGCGCTCCTCGAGCACTCCGATGACCTTCTCGGGGGTGTAGGCACGATAGCGCTCGGACTTTAGGTTGTCGGTCGCGATGTAGCACTTTCGACGCCCTCCGGCAAGCAGTTCGCCCGTTTCCGGATCGAGCCGGCCGCCGGTCGCCATGCGAGCCATCAGAAAGGGGTGTGTCGTCCCTCCCAAGCGAAGGTTTATCTCCCCCACGTTCAGCTCGTAGTCATCGCCCTTGGGTGTGCCCACGAAGTCGATACCGAACGAGCCGATGACGCCGACCCTCGCAAGGACCTCCGCTATCCGCAGCCCGCTGGCCATGATCGCGGCGCGGTACTCGGGGCGAGCCGGGAAGCGGCAGCCCAGGTAGACCTGGTCGTCCGGTCCGCCCAGGATCTGATCGTGTGTCGACACCAGCTCGACCACGCCGCCGGGGGCAACGCGAAGTTGAACGCTGGGCGAGATCAGGCCGGGGTCGCGCGCAAGTTGCTCTACGATCGCTCCGTCGGCTGCGATCTTGGTCGCGTAGCTTTTCCAGTGCTCCTCGTCTGCACAGAACACCGTCACGGAGTCGGTCAGTGGCGAACTAAGACGGTCGAGGTCGATGATCGCGTTGCCCTGACCCGAGAAACCGTTGTTCAGCTTCATGACCACGGCCGCGATCTCCGGCGCGTCGCGTTGTAGCCGGCGAATCGCGTCCTCGATCTCCGCGACCGAGAACAGGTCCTCGTAACCGGGAAGAACCGGCACCCCCGCCTCGCGGGCAACGCGCCGCGACCCACTCTTGGAGCCGAGCGAGATGAGCTCGGGTGAGGGACCGTACAGGGGCACCTCGAGTCGCTCCGCGATCGCTCTCTCCCACGGCGTCACGTTGAAGGTCAGGATGTAGCCGTCGTCGCGTCCACCGATCGCCTCGCGAATCCGATCGAGGCCCTCGGTGCGCTCGAGGAGCTTCGATGACAGCGCGCAGGGTCGGGCGTCGTCGAGGTGAATCATTTCCACTCGGGCGCGGGCGCCGGCGGGGTCGTCTAGGAACGACAGGTAGTAATCGACCACCGACTCCTCCACCGGCTGCGACGTCACGTACACGATCCGCAACTCGGGATTGTCGAGCCAGAGGAGAGCGAAGAGCATCCGCTCCTCGTAGAAGCTGATGCCCACGATCTTTCTGAGCTCGGTCTCGGCGAAGCTGATCGAGGGGATCACGACGATGACCCCGCGCTCGAGGGCCTCGAGTCCGTGCCCTCGCATGCGCTCGATGAAGGCGCGCTGGCGCTCCTCGAACTCGACGTTCTGAGCGGTGGGACACATGGCCCCTATCTTGCCCGCTCTATGAGCTCTGGGTGTGAGGGCCCCCCGCCGGCCGGCGTGATGAGGTAGATATCGCTTATGACCACTACGTCCAAGCTCGCTGAGATCGCTCACTGGATTCGCAGCGCGCGGCGCGTCATCGCGCTCACCGGGGCGGGCATCTCGACCGATTCGGGCATCCCCGACTTTCGCGGTCCCAACGGGGTGTGGACCAAGGACCCAGCCGCCGAGCGGATGTCCCATATCCGCCATTACATGGAAGATCCTGAGGTTCGTGTGCTTGCGTGGCAGGGACGCCTCCACCACCCCGCATGGACGGCCGAGCCAAACGACGCTCACCGGGCGCTCGTGGAACTCGAGCGCAGGGACGGGCTCCACACGCTCGTGACTCAGAACATCGACGGGCTTCATCAGCTCGCCGGGACCTCCGAGGACATCCTCATCGAGATTCACGGAACGATGCGCGAGGTGGTGTGCATGACCTGTGATGAGAGGGCCCCCATGCAGAGGGCGCTGACCCGCGTGCGGGCCGGTGAGGCCGATCCGCCTTGCCGCAGTTGTGGCGGCATTCTGAAGTCGGCGACCGTGTCGTTCGGCCAGGGCCTCGATCCGGACCAGCTCGAGCGCGCCTCAGGGGAGGCGGCGAACAGCGATCTCTTCCTGGCGCTGGGAACCTCTCTGGGGGTCTATCCGGTCGCCTATCTTCCCAACCGAACCCTGACCAACGGGGGCCGGCTCGTGATCATCAACGCCGAGCCCACCGGCTACGACGGCCGGGCCTCCGCCGTCCTCAACGCGCCGCTTTCCGAGGTCATGCCGGGGCTGGCCGCGCTGGTCTAGCGATAGGCGTGGCGGGAGGAGGATTCGAACCTCCGTAGGCTGAGCCGACGACTTTACAGGCCGCTCCCTTTGGCCACTCGGGCATCCCGCCAAGGAAAAGAGCGCAGCTTCGCTGCGCCCAGAGGATAACGGACGTGAGTGGAGGCGAGGCCTAGTCGCTGGCCTGGCTGTCGTCGCTCGGGCCCGACTCCTCGAGGATCGCGTCGAGTTGATCGCCGGCGCTCATCGGCTCGTCGAACTCGGCCGACGTCGATCCCAGATCGGCCGCATAGGGATCGAACCCACCCTCGTAAAGGTTGCTCGACAGCGCCGCCATGAGGGCGCTCTGAGCCACCCCGAAGGCACCGGTGGCCGGTGATCCGGTGGAGCTGAGCAACTGCTCGGAACCATCGGCGAGCTCAGACAGATCGGGCACGAAGGAATCGCCGAACCGGCGCGCCAGAGTCAGGCTCTCGATCTGCCGTACCCGCTCGTCTTGTACCTTGGTGATCGAGCCACCCGAGCGACGCTCCGCGATGTTCAGCCACTTGACCAGCTGTTGCATGGGGTTGCGAGCGGCGCCGTCCGGACCGTAGTAGCCGAAGTGAACGTGGCTGGGAGTGCTGATCGCGTTGCCGGTGTTTCCGCAGTAACCGATTATGTCGCCGACTTCTACGGAGCTGCCCGAGGGAAACTCCTCGTCGTTGAAGTCGCTCAGGTGCGCGTAATACCAGTAGCCGCCGTCGCCACGGAACAACCGTGCTACCTTCCCGCCGAGACCGCCGTCGCCGTAGTTCACAGTGCCCGACTCGGTCGCCATTACCGGGTCTCCGTAGCTGCAGAACACGTCCTGGCCCTCGTGGGTGCGAACGATCGGACCGGGGCCATAGCGGGGAGCGCCCCAGCTGTCGGCCCAGGCTGCCTTTCCTCCGATGATGAACGGAGCATAGACCTCTCTGACTATGCGCTCGAGGGGCACGCCGAGGGCGCGCAGCTCGTTGGCCACGCTCACCAGGTTGTCGGTGGTGTAGGAGCCACCCATGGGGACGTAGGTGCCGTTGGGCGGTTTCGTGGTCGGTATCTCGCCCTGCGGAGAGCCTCCCTTGCCGCCCTGGCTGTTCTTGGGCTGGTCGCCGGGCTTCTCGTTGGAGCCGCCGCCGTCGATCACGCCGCCACCGGAGTCGCCGCCGTCGCTTCCGCCGCCACCATCGTCGCCACCATCGTCGCCACCACCACCTCCGCCGCCGGGCAGGGGGTCGTCCTCGGTGGGCTGAGGCGTCGGCTTGGGCAGGATGGGAGGGATCGTTGGGGTCGGAAGGATCTGCGAGAGAGCCTTCGTAAGCGGGCCGGCGTGGGCATCCGGGGCCACCACCTGCGAGGCCGGGCGCGGCAGAAGAATCGAGCCGAACAGGACCACGACAACCCCAATGATGACGCGTGCGCTGGTCTTCACTGCCCCATTTACCCCACTTGCTGTGAAATCGTTAATTGCGATTCGATGCGGCGCCGTAACGTGGCCGTCGGCCCACCCTAAGGCGCATCTATTCCCAAGTTTCGCCGGGCGAAGCGAGAACCCTGCTTGATTTCCTCGAGGGGGCCCGCCGGAGGCCGCCTCCGAATTCTATGTGGCCTCCGCCCAAGGGAGGAATCGGGATTCCTATGGCCTCCGGCCACGAAAGGATTTGGGATTTTTTTGCTAGCGTCTCGGCGTGACCGTCACCGGAGTACTGCTCGCCGCCGGACGCGGCGAGCGGCTGCGCCCTCTCACCGACGTGGTGCCGAAGCCCGCCCTGCCCTTGCTCGACGTGCCACTCGGTGCCTGGGGATTGACCGGCCTGCTTCAGGCGGCGGGCGAGGTCATCGTCAACGTGAGCCACCTCGGCGACCGCCTGGTCGGGGCGCTGGCCGGCTTCGGGGAGTTCGAGGTGCTGGACGAGGGGGCCGAGCCGTGGGGCTCGGCGGGCACACTGGCGGCGATCAGGGAGCGCTCCGGCGACACCCTGCTCGTCTGCAATGGGGACATGCTCACGGATGTGAGAGCCGCCGACCTCCTCGCGGCGCA
Source organism: Actinomycetota bacterium (assembly GCA_050693975.1). Classification (GTDB taxonomy): domain Bacteria; phylum Actinomycetota; class CADDZG01; order CADDZG01; family WHSQ01; genus WHSV01. The sequence goes on along the minus strand of JBOGWV010000160.1, from coordinate 9,214 downwards.
CCGAGCTTATGGAGCCCTGGCGACCATCGCGGTTCGTAGCGTGGAGTCGGGTGCCGACGTCACCGTCGAAGGTGAGCGCGCCTCAGGCTTCATCCACCGCAAGGAGGAGCCGGCCGCCGCGGGGGCTCAGTACCTCGGGACGGCGGCCTTCGACCGGCGCGCTCTGGCGCTACTGACCGACCGTCGCCCCGCGGGTCTAGCGGAGTTCCTGATCCGACCACTGATCGAGCGCGGCGAGCTGGCGGTTCACCTTTCGCCCGGCTACGCGCTCGACGTCGGAACCATCGAGCGCTACCTCGAAGCGTCCGCCGCTGTGCTCGAGGGCCGCGGTCCCCTGCCCCCGCGCCCCTTCCCCGGTGAGTTCACAGAGCCATCCGGCGGCCGCGCCTACCTGGGGCCCGACGTCACCGCGGACGAGGAGTCACTCGGTCCCGGCGCGGTGATCCTGGCGGGCGTGGCGCTGCACGAGGGCTCGTACGTCACCAACGCGATCGTGTGGCAGGACGAGGAGGTTCCCGCCGGGGTGCGCGTCGAAAACGGAGTGTGGACCTCTGGCCGTCTGCACACCTAGTCTCGCGAGTCAGTGACCGAGCGAACAACAATGGATTCTGAAGCGTCAAACGGGTCATGACGGGAAATGCGAGATCATCCCGAGGATGGCTCAACATGCTCGCTCTGAGCAGTGTCTTGTTTCTCGTCTCGTGCGAAGCGCCGGGAAATGAAAAGGCCGTAGAGAGCGATCCCGCCGTCAACCTCTTTCAGGAATTGAGACGAAGGCCCCTGTCGTTACCATCAAGTAAGGCGAACAAGCCGTGCGCGGGAGAGCGCCACGCCACGCATATCCCCGGTATCCCTGCGCAAGCGGCCTTGGGCAAAGGGCCCGTCTACTCAGTGTTTCCGGCGATACCGCGAGGACTAGACCTGTTTCCTACTGAAGAAGCCACCCCCTTCTCGGGAAGCAGGTGGCGCGGAGCCGAAGCGTTGTTTGTCAGCGAACCCGAGTATGACGGTCCGGCGCTGATACGGGGAGGTCAGATTGACGGCGAAGAACGGCTGGGTTTTGGGGAAGGAGAAACGCCACTGTGGGAGTTGCGACTTCCTGCACGTGAATGGGAGTTAGTAGACGAATTGCGAGTGTGGGACGGAGAACGGGTGCAACTGTCGGCCGGCTGGCGCGTCCAGCGAACGACGATCCGGATCGCGGCGGATGGTTGCTACGCGATGCAACTTGACGGCGAATCATTCAGTCAAGTGATCGAATTCGGAGCCGAGCTGCAACCAGGACCCACCTGAGCTTTCGCCAGCGCCGGTTGAGCGTGGGTGAGCTGCTCAGAAGATCGAGTTGTCCGCCAGCGTGGTCAGCAGCGGTGGGTAGACGAGCAGCGCCACCAAGGCCGCCACCGCGACTCCCATGGCCGCGGTCAAGAGATACGGGACCTCGACCGGATCCTCGAGTTCGGGGGTGTCGAAGAACATCCGCTTGACCACCGCGAGGTAGTACCACGCCGCGATGACCGTGTTGACGCCCATCACGACGGCAAGCCAGTAGACCCCCGCCTCGATCGTCGCCAGGAACACGAACAGCTTCGCGATGAGGCCCGCCATAGGAGGCACCCCCGCGAGCGACATCAGGAAGGCCGCGAGCATCAAGGCCAGCACCGGACTCCGCTGCCATAGGCCGGAGTAGTCGTTGATGAAGTAGGTGCCACCCTTGCGGGCGAAGGCGACGGCCGCAGCAAAGGCGCCCAGGTCCATGAGCCCGTAGATGGCGAGGTACGTCACCGCCGCCGCGAACGCCTGTCCGTTGGCATCGGGGTTGTCGGGATTGATAAGCGCGAGGCAGACGAGGATGTAGCCCGACTGCGCGATCCCAGAGTAGGCGAGCAGGCGAATGATGTTCTGCTGCCGCAGCGCGATCAGGTTGCCGACCGTCATCGTCAGCACCGCCAGAACCGCGAACACCGGTGCCCAGGTGTCTGCCACTTCGGGGAAGGCCTTGAACATCAGCACCAGGAGTCCGACGAATCCACCGATCTTCGAAACCGTCGAGAGAAACGCAGCCACGGGTGACGGCGCGCCCTCGTAGGTGTCCGGCGCCCAGAAGTGAAACGGAACCGCGGAGATCTTGAACGCGAAGCCGACCACGACGAAGAACACGCTCAGCACGATGATGGGCTGATCCGCGTCGGCTCCGATCGCCCCCCGAATCTCGCTCAGCAACGTCGAGCCGGTGACTCCATAAACCAACGACATCCCGTACAGCATCACCGCGGACGACAGCACGCTGAACAGGAAGAACTTCAGCGCGCCCTCGTTCGAGCGAGCGTCACCCTTGCGCAGCGCAACCATGATGATGCCGGGGATGCTTATGAGCTCGAGGGCGATGAACAACGAGATCAAATCCCGAGCGCTGGAGATCACGAGCCCCCCGAGCAGCGCGCACAGCAACAGAAAGTAATACTCGCCCTGGTAGTAGGAGCCCGCTCTGAAGTAGTGGAAGCTGATCGCCAGGATTATCAGCCCGAGCACGCAGAACAGCGCTTTGAACAACAACGAGAAGTTGTCGACCTCGAAGGTGCCGGCCAGCGTAGTGGTCTCCGTTCCCATCAACGACACGACGGCCGCCAGGGTGCCCAGGATGCCCGCCGCCGACAGCGGCATGGCGATCCACTTTGCGCCGCGCGGCAGAAACAGGTCGGCGACCAACACGATGCAGGCCGCGGTGGTGATGACCATCTCAGGCGAAAGCGCGTGCCAGTCGACGTTCGGCTGGGTTACCGCCTGGGCGAAGAGACTATTCACCTAGTGGCCACCTTTAGCCTCCGAAGACCCGGGTGAGGTTCTCGACCGCCGCGGTAGTGACGTTCGTTACGAGAGCGGGGTAAAGGCCACCGACGACGATGAGAAGCAGCAGCGGCGTCCATGAGATCCATTCGAGCCGGTGCACGTCGAAGACGCCCGTTCCGGAAGCGAACTTCTCGGGCACGACCCCCATGTTGACGCGCTGGACCATCCACAACAGGTAGCCCGCCGTCAGCACGGTGCCGATCCCCGCCACGACCATCAGAACCCTGAAGAGCTCGACGTTTAGCCCTTCCGCCGGCTGATAACTGCCGAGCAACGCCAGCATCTCACCCCAGAAACCCGCGAGCCCCGGGAGTCCGAGCGACGCTATCGCGGCAAGAGAGAAGATCGAACCGAAGCGCGGCATCGACTTGAGCATCCCGCCGAGCGCCGCGATCTCTCGCGTGTGATAGCGCTCGTGAATCGACCCGGCCAGGAAGAACAGCATGCCGGTGATCAGTCCGTGGGCAACCATACCGAAGATGGCGCCGTTGATGCCCCTGTCCGTCAACGTTGCGATACCGAGCATCACGAAGCCCATATGACCCACCGAGCTGAACGCTATGAGTCGCTTCAGGTCCGTCTGCGCGAAGCAACATAACGAGCCCCAGATGATGCCGATGACTGCAAGGACCCCGATGATCGGCGCAAATGTCACCGCCGCATCGGGAAGGATGGGTAGCGCGATCCGGATGAATCCGTAGGTGCCCATTTTCAGGAGCACGGCGGCCAGCAACACGGAACCCACCGTCGGAGCCTCCGTGTGCGCGTCGGGGAGCCAGGTGTGGAACGGCCACATCGGCACCTTGATGGCGAATCCGAGGAACAGCCCCAGGAACACTAGGTTCTGGAACAACTCGCTCGCGCCCGCCGTCGTGTCGCGCAAGGCGATCATGTCGAAGGTCTCCGCGCCCGAGTTGATCCACAGCGCGAGGAAGCCCAGCAACATGAATATCGACCCGAACAGGGTGTAGAGGAAGAACTTGACGCTTGCATAGTCGCGGTTGGAGCCGCCCCAAATGCCGATCATGAAGTACATGGGCACCAGGACCAGCTCGAAGAAGATGAAGAACAGGATGAGGTCCAAGGCGACGAAGGTCCCGTTCATGCCGGTCTCGAGCAGCAGCACGAGCCCGAAGAACGCCTTGGGCTTCCCCGGTTCTGGGATGTGCCACCACATGTAGACCATGCACAGGAAGCAAACGAGCAGGCTGAGCAGGAGCAGCGGGAGCGACATGCCGTCGACGCCCACGTGATAGCGAGCCCCGATGGACTCGATCCAGGTCGAATCGACCTCGAGCTGGATCTGATCGGTGGCCCCGAGATCGAATCGGGCCGCGCTGAGGATGCCGGCGACGAGCGCAAGGCCGGCGAACAGAGTGCCGGTGACCTTCACGAGTTGCTCCCGCGCCGCGGGCAGGAACATCAGAACGATCACACCCACCGCGGGAAGGAACGTCGCGAGGCTCAGTCCCCAATCGTCAACCCATGACATGTCTTACCAGCCTCCCTAAGAACTCTCTAAACAAGGGCAAAGACCCCCACGAAGATCGCGGTGGCCGCGAACACCACCGCCGCATAGCGTTGAACGTTTCCGGACTGGATGTAGCGCAGCAGCCCGCCCGAGAACCCAGTCAGGCCGGCCGCGCCGTTAACGGCGAAGTCCACCACCCCTTGGTCCGCACCGTAGGTCCCGCGCGCCGAGTTCAGCGTCACGCGCGCAGTGCCGTTGACGACTCCGTCGATCAAGTGCTGGTTGGCCCAGTACGTCGCTGCAGCCAGTGGGTACTGGACAGGTCTCACGATCCCGCCGAGATAGATGTCGTCGAGGTAGTACTTGTTTTCCGTGAAGGTGTACATCCACCCGAACGGGCCGGCCTTTAGGTCGTAGCGCCAGGCACCCTTGTAGAACCACATGTAGGCGACGAATCCGGCCAGGAGGGCCGACGCCGTGGCCACCACCGGCAGGACGACGTTGTAGAGAAGCTCGAAGCCATGATGCTCCTCGCCCGCAACGAAAACCCAGTTCTTGAAGGCTCCGATCACCGGAAAGCCCACGAACCCGACCACGCAGGTCATACCGGCGAGGATCCACAGAGGGGTGACCATCGATCCGGTGCTCTCGTGGGGATGGCCGTGTCCTCGGTACTCACCCCAGAAGGTCTTGAAACACATCCGGCCGGTGTAGAGCGCCGTTAGGAACGCAGTAACGATCGCCGCCACGAACACGAAGAGGCCGACCGCGCTCCCGTCGAGTCCATGGCGCAGCCCTCCGCCGAGAATCTCGTCCTTCGAGAAGAAGCCCGCGAACGGAAAGATACCGGCCAGTGCCAGCGATCCGATGATGTAGGACTTGAACGTGTGCGGCATGAACTTTCGCAGGCCCCCCATGTCGCTCATGTTGTTGCTGTGCACCGCATGGATCACAGATCCCGCACCCAGGAACAGCAACGCCTTGAAGAACGCGTGGGTGAAGAGGTGGAAGAACGCCGCGGTGTATGCGCCGACCCCCAGTGCCGCCATCATGTAGGCGAGCTGGCTGATCGTTGAGTACGCGAGCACCCTCTTGATGTCGTCCTGGAGCAGCGCAAGAAACGCTGCCAGCAGCATCGTGACCGCAGCCACGATCGCCACCACATCCAGGGCGATGCCGGCGTGCTCGAACATGACGAAGGTACGCCCGACCAAGTAGATGCCCGCCACGACCATGGTCGCCGCATGGATCAGGGCCGAGACCGGAGTGGGGCCGGCCATAGCGTCGGGCAGCCAGACGTATAGCGGGAACTGCGCCGACTTCCCGACCGGTCCCGCGAACAACATCAGCGCAGCGATCGTGAGCCCGATCCCTGCGATCTCGCCCTCCTCGGCGAGGTGATTGATCTCGGAGATGTTGAAGGTTCCGGCGAGGATGAACAACGCAAAGATGCCGAACAACATCACGACGTCGCCTACGCGGGTAGTGATGAAGGCCTTGATCGCCGCCGAGGAGTTTTCGGTCTCCTCCCAATAGTGACCGATCAAGAAGTAGGAGCACACGCCCACGCCCTCCCACCCGACCAGCAGCATGATGAGGTTGTCGGCGATGACCAACAGCAACATCGACATGGTGAACAACGAAAGGGCGGCGTAGAACCACGTATAGCGTTCGTCGTCGTGCATGTAGCCGACCGAGTACACGTGGACCATCAGCGAGATGAAGGTCACCACGATGAACATCATTCCGGCGAGAAAGTCGTAGTGCATTCCGAAGGTCAGCTCGAAGCTACCGGGGAACTCGAACCACACCCACGACTTCTCGACCGTTTCGGCCCCGGTGATCAGATCGACGAAGCCTCCCAGAGAAAGAACCAGACCGATTCCGACGGCGACGATCCCGAAGCCGTGACCTCCATGCTTGGTGCGCCCTCCGAAGAACGAGATCGCAAGGAACGACACGGCGGGCAACAACGGCACGAGCCACATGATGTCCGGGAACAATCCCGTCCTGGTTGCCTCGACTCCCTCGGCCAGTATCAGCGGATTCAAGCAATCACCACTTCATCAGCGCCATGTCGTCGACATCCACGCTTCGACGGTTTCGATAGATCAGGATCACGATCGAAAGCCCCACGCCGACCTCCGCCGCGGCCACCGCGATGATGAACAGGGCGAAGACCTGACCGGGCACCCCCGCTTCCTGAAGCATGGCCGAAAACGCAACCAGGTTGATGTTGGCGGCGTTGAGCATGAGCTCGACGCTCAACAAGACCAGCACCACGTGCTGCCGCGCCAGCACGCCGTAGACGCCGATCGAGAAGAGCATGGCGGACAACACCAAGAAGAAGGAGACGGGCACTAACCCTCGTCCCTTCGGGAGATCACTACCGCCCCTACCAGTGCGGCCAGGAGCAGCACGGAGACGATCTCGAACGGGAGCACGTAGGTCGAGAAGATGACCTCGCCGATGCTCTCGATCTGGGTGCCTTCGGTCCCGGTGAAGTCGATCTCCTTGCCCTCGAAGGCGTCGACCATGATGAGGCTGGTAACGAGGAACAGCACTCCCGCGCAGATCGCCGCCAGCAGACGCTGATTGTTGTCGAAGTTGGCACTCCCTATAGGCGCCCTCGTGAGCATGAGACCGAAGAGCATCAGTACGACCACCGCTCCTACGTAGACGAGAACCTGCACCCATGCAACGAACTCCGCGTACAGCAGCACGTACATCGCCGCGGCGCCGAGCAGGGTCCCTACCAGCCAAAGGGCCGCATGGATGACGTTGCGCGTGGTCACGACCCGGACTGCGGAGAGGCCCATGACTATGAAGAACAACCAGAAGACGAACTCCTGATAACCCTCGGCCACCGCTCTAGCTCCCCGGTCCCTTGGTGCCCTTGATCGCCCGCATACGTGCGGCTTTGGCGCGCGCGTTGGCAACGGCGTCGCTCGAACCCTTGGCTCGTTCCTCTTCGAGAACCCGCTCGAAGACGGCATCGGGATCCTCCCCCGGCGCTTCACCCTTCGGTGGTTCGGCGGAGGGCTCCGCTGTGGTGGCCTCGGGTTGCTCCTCGGTGGCCGTCGGAGCGACCGGCCCCTGTTCGGGGGTGGGCTCGGTGGCCTCGGGTGCTCCCGAGGGCTCGGGCTCGGCGGGCGCCTCGGTGGCCGAGCCGGCCGCCGCCTTGGCCTGAGCGATCGCTCGCTCGGCCTTCACCCTGGCGACCTTGGCGCGGGCCTGAGCAACCTGGGGCGAGGAACCGGCCTTGGATTGCTCCTCGAGTACCCGCTTGTGAGCGGCCTCGGGGTCCTCGAGGTCTTCGAGTTTCGGCGCCGGTCTGGTGGGTGCAGGTGCGGGGGCTGGGGCCGGCGCAGGTGCGGGCGTGGGAGCGGCCTCGACCTCGGCCTGCGTTCCCTCGGCGGTGACCTTGCCCTCGTCGTCGATCTTCTTGGCCGGTTCGGGCTCGGCGGTCGCTTCGGCGTCCATCTCTTCGGCCTTGGTCTCCTCGGTGAGGCCTTCGGTCGGCTTCGCGGTCTCAGGCGCGGGAGCCGTGGGCGCATCGGGAGTCGCGGTGGCCGCCTTCGAGTCGGTCGGAGCCGCGGTACCCGCCTTGGGTACGTCGACCGCCTGCTGGGGCCGGGTCTCGACGGCCGACGAGGTGGTTGCTGCGGGACGGGCGGCGGTCGCCGGTTCCGTAGGCGAAGGTGCGGGGGTGGTGGCGGCAGGGGCCGTGGCCGCCGGCTTGGCCGGTTGACCCGGCAGCTCGGCGCCGACCTCCAACTCGGGCGGAGGGAGCACGGTCGCCATCCAGTCCGACAGCCGCTCCTTCTCGTGAGTGAGCTGTCGTATGTCGTACTCGGAGTACTCGAACTCCCGGCTCCAGAACAGCGCGTCGTAGGGGCATACCTCGACACAGATCCCGCAGTACATACACAGGGCGTAGTCGATGGCGAAGCGGTCGAGCACGTTGCGTTTGCGGGGTCTGCCACCTTGACGCTTGGGAGGCAGCGTCTCCTTGTGCGAATCGATGTAGATGCACCAGTCGGGGCATTCGCGAGCGCACAGCATGCACACCGTGCAGTTTTCTTCCTTGAGCGCGATCACGCCGCGCGTGCGCGGCGAGAGGTCCTGCTTGACGTCGGGATACTCGATCACCGAGTTGTGCTTGACGAGGTGCTTCAGCAGCACGCGCATGCCCTTTAGGAGCCCGATGCCGAAGCCGGGCCTCCGGGCCCGCTCGAGTCTTTGATCGACGTTGTCTATGGCCATCGATTACTCACTCGTTTCAGACGTAGAGAATCCAAGCGCCGGTCGCGAGAATCAACAGCAGCGACACGGGGATGAGGAACTTCCAAGCGAACTTCTGCAGCTGGTCCTCTCGCAGCCGGGGGAACGAAAACCTGATCCACAACAGCAGGAACACCATGAACGAGGTCTTGGCGAAGAACCACACGATGCCGGGGATGACCTCGAGCGGGGGCCACGGAACGATGGGCTTGTACCCGCCCAGGAACAGGGTCGCCGCGATCGCCGCGAAGGCGATCATGTGGGCGGTCTCGGCAAAGAAGAAGCCGAAGATAAACCTCATGCCCGTGTACTCGGTGAACGGACCGGTGATGAGCTCTGACTCGGCGACCGGCATGTCGAATGGAGGCAGAGCCATCTCGGCGATCGCGCCGACCAGGAACAGCATGAACAGCGCAAGTCCGATGCCGGGGGGCCACAGGATGAACGGCCAGTCCTGAGCCTCAACGATCTGCACCACCGACAGAGTGCCGGCCAGCATGGCGACCGCCGCGGCGCTCAGCACGATCGGAAGCTCGTAGGCGATGAGCTGTCCCGCCGAGCGGAGCGCGCCGATCAACGCATACTTGTTGGCGCTCGACCAGCCTGCCATCA
>JBOGWV010000159.1:0-7042 GCA_050693975.1 Actinomycetota bacterium | reverse complement strand
CCGGGATGACATAAACGAGGCGCAGAAATGTCGTCATGCGGTCGAGACCGCGGTCCGGAAAGTCGATGTTGAGTCGTGCCGGGTACGTTGCGTCGGTTCTCACGTTCATCTTCCCTGCCTTTGTGTGTCTTCATGTGGAACTCTGGGAGCGCACCTCCTGCTGGCGCGCCCCCCACGCGTTCCGTATCGGAATGACCTCAGACCACGGCCGGAGTTGGCTCCGCCCTTACCTGTGCGGAGACCTCAGATGTGATGGGCGATGGCTTGAACCCCTTCCAAGCCGCGTAGATCCCGAGCGACGCTTCCCAAGCGATCTCCGGCAGCGCCATCAGGACCGCGGGCCCGGACCCGTTCTCGTAGACACCGAAGAGGATGAGTACGAACGAGACGATCAACATCGGGCCGCCGATCAACCCCAACATCGCCATACGACGAGGCACGAGACCCGAGCGGTACATCAAGTAACCCAGCATCAACCCATTCCCGAAACCGACCACGAGCCCCGGACCGAACAGGAACGCCCAGTCGTATGTGGCTGCGAGGGAATTGCCCTGGACGGCGAGCGCGGTGGCCTCGGCTCCTGTTGCTCCGACCAAGGCATCGCTCACAGACACGATCGAAATGATGCTCATGATGCCGACCAGAATGAAGGCGGACTCCATTATCCGCGCGGTCACGTACCCGAGCGCGACCTTTTCGCTCAGTCGCTTAACGATCGGATAGATCACCACGGCGGTCGCGATATTGGTCACGATGACCCCGAACTCGAGGATCGCGCCCAGGTACACACTGTTCTCTGAAACGGCGCCCGGGATGAAGCGCAGCTCGCTGAAGCTACCGCCCACTCCATTCACGAAGAGGAACTTTGCTCCGATGCTCGTAACGAAGGTGGCAATGAATAGCCAGCCGAAGATTCTTGCGGTCTTCTGAGGATTCACCTGATGGCCTCCAACTTTCGATTCTTCCCCCAGCAAGGGAACGAGACTTCCTAGCGAGGTTGAGATCACGTTCAGAGAAACGTGCGCTCGAAAAGGGCCAGAAAGGCGCCCCTTCATTGGCTCGCTTCGTCAAAGTACGCGGGTGCATCCGGATTAGATAGGCACTTCGAAAACAATCGTCACGTTGTGACGAGGTCTTGCGAGGTTTGTCCTCTTCCGCCGACCGACGTCGCGGCGCAGCGAAGCGAAGCGAGAATGACGTCGAGAATGACGAGGGATGCCGGCGATTGTGGCGAGGAGAGGTGACGCATGATGGATCTGAGACTCGAGGTCGTGGTAGTCCCCGTCTCGGACGCGGACCGGGCCAAGGCCTTTTACGAACAGGTGGGCTTCAACGTGGACGTCGATTCGCGACCTAACGAGGAGCTTCGCGTCGTCCAGATGACGCCCCCGGGCTCGGCGTGCTCCATCTCCATGGTGAAGGGACCGGGCACCCCCGAGATGGAGCCCGGGTCGCTCCAGGGCCTCCAGATCACGACGTCGGACCTCCGCGCCGCGCGCGCCGAGCTCTCGGAGCGTGGGGTGGAGATCAGCGAGATCCAGACATACGACCAGCAAGCTCGCGCGTTCCGACCCGTCGAGGGCGATCTGGAGGTGTTCAACGCCTTCGCCTTCTTCAACGACCCGGACGGCAACGGGTGGGCCATCCAGCAGGGTCCCGCCGGCGACTGAATTCCACCACGGTGGTGGATCGCCGATGTGCAAGGTTTGCAGTCGCCTGCCACCTCTTCGTGGGGCCGGCAGGGCTCGAACCTGCGACCAATGGATTATGAGTCCACCGCTCTGACCAACTGAGCTACGGCCCCGACGAGGGTCATGCTATCGGTCGACGTCCTGACATGGGACCGACTCAGCCGGCCTCCTCGACACCCCGTTCGGGATGCTGCAGCCGTTCGCCGAAGGCCTCCTCGACCGCTCGTCCCATGGTGTGGTGAAACGCGGCCAGCAATACCTCCGATGCAATCGGGCGCAGTTGCTCGAGCGAGTTGTTGACGCGCGACCAGGCAGCCTCGGGGCTCCCGTCGCGCTCGAACGGTTTCCACACGTCTTCGAGGAACAGGTCGACGAACGCTCCGGCTATGCCCTCGGCGTTGACCATCAACCGTTCGAGTGTGTCGAGAACTCGTGTCGCCGGTATCCCCATCGCCACCACCTGAGCGCCCGCCCGAACGAGAGCGGGGCTCGGTGCCTCGAAGCGGCCGCCACCCAGGTCGACGATCACACCCAGCTCGATCGCCCTGGCGACGAGGCCCCGGTCGATCTCCCCCCCGAGGAGGTCGATCAGCTCCCCCGCATCGAACACCATCGGCTGCTCGGAGTCCCACGGAGCCATCACGGCCCGCTCGAAGCGGAGGACGTCCTCGCCCGCGCCCACCGGGGTGCGATCGAGCAGCTTCTTGATCGAATTGAGGTTGAAGCCCGAGCTCTGCATGTCCTTGACGAGCTCTAGCCTGGCGACGTGCTCGGCTCCGTAATAGCCGGTGCGGCCCTCGAGGTCGGGTGGAGGCAGCAACCCCCGCGTCTGGTGCGCCCTGATGTTCCGGACGGTCATGCCCACCCGGTGGGCGAGCTCCTCGATCGTCAGACTGTCCTTCACGCGTAAATCCTACGCCTAACCACGTCTCATAGTTTAGTGTTACATCAATCGGTGTAAGATAACTCCTCAGGCAATCACCGGACGAGGAGGACAACATGGCCACCCCGCAGGACATCAAGCCGGACCAGATCACTCCCGAACAGTTCGCCGAGCTCGTCTCGGGCGCGTCGGACGAGGACATCACCACGGTCGTGCGCCGGGCCGGTACCGCCGGTGTTCTGGATCGCATCTTCGAGGGCATGCAGCAGCGCTTCCTTCCCGACAAGGCGAACGACGTCGACGCCGGCATCGCCTTCGAGATCACCGACGACGGCGAGACGCACAACTATGTCGTGACCGTGCGCGACTCAAGCTGCAAGGCCGGTCGCGGCACCGCCGACAGTCCCAAGGTCACGCTCACGACCGGGCTCGTCCCGTTCGTCAAGCTGGTGACCGGAGAGGCTCAGGGACCGCAGCTGTTCATGGCGGGCAAGCTCAAGGTCGCCGGAGACCTCATGTTCAGCACCCGAATCATGAGCTTCTTCGACCGTCCCAAGGCGAGCTAGCGGGCGGTGGGCGACCACGCTTGCCGCCGTCGGGTAGGTCGGCACATGATGGGTAAGCCGAGTCGAGCGTCCTGTCAGGTGTCACCCGACCAAGGGAGAGCACATGAGCGAGAGCGTCTACAAGGTCATCGAGCTGGTGGGCACCAGCACCGAATCCTGGGAGAAGGCCGCCACCGCAGCAGTCGAGCGCGCGGGATCCAGTCTTAGGGATCTACGCGTCGCCGAGGTCTCTACGCTCGATATGACGCTCGAGGACGGCAAGGTCAAGTCCTACCGCGCCAAGGTCAAGGTGTCATTCAAGTACGAAGAGGGCTAGGGCTGGGGAACCCTTTGCCGGTGGCAAGTTCGAGAGCTTCGAGCCGGCGCATCGCCAGGATGCCAAGGGCGGGCCCCGGAGCCAGAAACGCGAACGCCCAGCGCCAGCTCACCGCTTCGACCAGCACCGGGACGAGCCAGATCGTCGCCACCGACAGCGTGAAGCCGAGAGCCAGCTGGAGCGTCAGCGCGGTGCCGACGTAGGCCTGGTCGGCAAGCTCGGTGACCATGGTCGAGAACTGCGCGGAATCCCCGATGACGCTGAAGCCCCACACGAGCCCAACGGCGAGGACGAGCCAGGTCGGCGCTTCGAACAACAAGCCGATTAGCAGGGCGCACGCTCCCGACACCATCATCATGACCGAGGTTGTCTGAGGTCTGCCCCAACGATCTCCTAGCACGCCACCGAGGAGACATCCCAGCCCGCCGATTCCGATAACGGCGAAGGCAGCGTACGCGGCTCCGCTGCTCGGGTCGCCCCCATCGTTCGAGATCACCTCCCCGAAGAAGATCGCGAACCATGCCCACATCGCGTAGAGCTCCCACATGTGCCCGAAGTAACCCATCGATGCAAGCCGGACTCCCCGGTTACGGAACACCAAGCCCGCCTGCCGAGGATCGAAGCGAGCGCGCGGGAATGGCCAGGGCCCCTCACGCACCGTGAAGCCCGCGACGCCGCCAAAGAGCGTCATGACCGATGTCGCCAAAACCGTCAGCTTCCATTCGAGCCCGCCCAGTCCGTTGACCATATGAGGCATCGCGGAGCCGATGGTGATCGCTCCGGCCAGCGTGCCGAGTGCGAGCCCACGACCGCGCTGAAACCAGGTCGCGATCAGTTTGAAGGCCGGAGGGTAGACGCCCGCAAGGAAGAACCCGGTGAGCGCGCGTAGAGGAATCGCGAGGCCGGGACCATCGGCCGCCACCAGCAGGGCATTCGCGGCGGCCGCTCCGATGGTGCCGCCGAGAATGATCAGGCGCGGCGAGGCGATGTCGGAGAGGTTGAAGATGCTGGAGACGAGCGCCCCGGCCACGAACCCGAGCTGGACCGCGATCGTGAGCCACGCGCCGGCCGCGGATGACAGGCCCCACTCGTCACGCAGCTGGGGAATGACGGCGGTTGCACTGAACCAGGTCGACATCCCCATAACGAGCGCGATCGCCAACAACGCCAGCGCACGGCCGCGCCTCTCTTCCGGACTACGACTTTTCAGTAGAGGCGTGTTCGTCGTCTGAGGAACGCTCTTCGTGTCCTCGATCTTCGATCTCCTCCGGCCTCTCGGGGTCATCATCCGCGTGGTCGTCGGCGGGCACCGGAGCGCGCCGTTCATTGAGATAGAGCAACACGCTCCCGGCGACCAGCACGATCAGCGCCACATAGGCGTTTCGACTCAATCCTACGAAGCGGAAGGTCGTGTCCGTCCTTATCAGCTCGAGGAGAAAACGCCCGAGCCCGTAACCGATGCCGTATACGAAGAACAGCGACCCCCTGCGCTTGAGTACGTGCTTGCGGTCGATGTACAGGAGCAGCCCGACGAGGCAGAGGTTGTAGATCGACTCGTACAAGAAGGTCGGATGGAAGGTCGCAAACTCCTGGTAGGGAGCGACCCGGTTCTCGGGATCGATCTCGAGCGCCCACGGCAGGTCGGACGGAGTTCCGTAAAGCTCCTGGTTGAAATAGTTCCCCCAGCGTCCGACGGCCTGGGCTAGAGGCAGGGCCGGCGCAACCGAATCGGCGTACGCACCAATGTCTCCCTGGTGGCGCCTCAGGTACCAAATCACCGCGAGCGCGCCTCCCGTCAGTCCACCGAACAGGGCGAGACCGCCCTCCCAGATGAACAGGATCGCCCAAGGTCGACCGTCAAAGCGGTCCAGGTGCGTCGATACGTAGGCGAGCCGTGCACCCAGAAACCCGAAGACGAGCGCCCAGAACGCCGCGCCGTCCGCGACCTCGAGGCTTCCGCCCCGCGCCACGTAGCGACGGCGCGTAAGAAGGGCGGCCAGCATCGCCCCGGTCGCGATGAGAAGGCCGTAGAAGTGAACCTCGAGGGGGCCGATGCTAAAGGTGTTGCCGGGCGGGCTTGGGATGGAGGCAAACAGGGGTGACATCCGCCCTAGGCTACTGCGGGTCCGGGTTAGTTCTTCGTGGGAAGCTCGGGGGGCGGGACTCGAACCCGCAACCTACCGGTTAACAGCCGGTTGCTCTGCCGATTGAGCTACCCCCGAAAGCGACCACATAATACGTGGCCGCAGGCGGTCGTCTCGACGGCCGCTCCCAAACGGTTGAGGCGAAGGCAACGGGGCATACGATGGGCCTCAAGCGATAAAAAACAAAAGGGAGGTCACCTATGGGCAAGCTCGGATTCATGGTGGGTTTCGGAGCCGGTTACGTCCTCGGCGCCAAGGCGGGCCAGGAGCGTTACGAACAGCTTCGCCGCCTCTACGACAACATGCTGTCGTCCCCGCAGTTCAAGCGAGCGTCGGGCAAGGCGAAGGTCGCCGTAGAGACCGGATACGAGCAAGCTCGCGACAAGGCAACCGAGGGTGTCGGCAAGGTGTCCGAGAAGGTGCGCGACCGGAAGACGGACGATCGCTCAGGCCTCTCGGTGGCTCCCCCACCATCCTCTAACTGAACGCTTGAACCAACGAGGCCCCGAAAATTCTCGGGGCCTCCTTTTCTTACTCGAGGTAGTCGCGCAGCTTCTGGCTGCGCGACGGGTGACGCAGTTTGCTGAGCGTCTTCGACTCGATCTGACGGATGCGCTCGCGCGTGACCCCGAATTTCTTGCCCACTTCCTCGAGGGTCCGCGGCTGGCCGTCGACCAGTCCGAAGCGAAGCCGGATCACTTCCTTCTCGCGCCCTGAGAGGGTGTGGAGCACCGACTCGAGCTGCTCTTGCAGGAGCTTGAAGGAGGCTCGCTCGAGCGGGACAACGGCCTCGGAGTCCTCGATGAAGTCGCCGAGATGGCTGTCCTCTTCTTCGCCGATGGGGGTCTCGAGCGATACCGGCTCTTGAGAGATCTTTTGTATCTCACGAACCTTTTCAGGTGTCATCTCCATCTGCTTAGCGATCTCGTCCGCACTCGGCTCGCGGCCGAGATCCTGGAGCAACTGACGTTGGATGCGCGCCAGCTTGTTGATGGTCTCGACCATGTGCACCGGAATGCGGATGGTGCGGGCCTGATCCGCAATCGCGCGAGTGATCGCCTGACGAATCCACCAGGTCGCGTAGGTCGAGAACTTGAAGCCCTTGGTGTAATCAAACTTCTCGACGGCTCGGATGAGGCCGAGGTTGCCCTCCTGGATCAGATCGAGAAACGCCATGCCACGACCCACGTAGCGCTTGGCGATCGACACCACCAAACGGAGGTTGGCCTCGACGAGGTGGCGCTTGGCCATCATCCCGTCGCGCATCGTCCAGCGAAGCTTACGAACCTCTGAGTTGCCCCGATCGGGATCCGGTCCCATCTCGTTGAGCTTGTCCTCGGCCAAGAGCCCGGCGTCTATCCGCATCGCGAGGCTGACTTCCTCCTGCGCGGTGAGCAGGGCGACGCGTCCGATCTCCTTGAGGTACATGCGGACCGGGTCGT
>JBOGWV010000158.1:0-6422 GCA_050693975.1 Actinomycetota bacterium | reverse complement strand
CCTCCGCAGGTGATCAGCCGAAGGGCTGGGGTGGCAATAGCTCCGTAGATGAGCTGGGTGGGAAAGGTCGACTTGGAGAACCATCTCAGCGAATCGACGCGAAAGCGCGATCGAATGGCACCTTTTCGCCACACCACTATCACGTCGCCCCGATGCAGATCTCGGAGGCGATAGAACACTGCAGGTCCTGAGGTCGAGTCCACGTGGCCAACCACGACGGCCGGGCCAGGCTCTCCGGGGAATGGACCTCCTTCGAACCACCCAGCCACTCCCCATGCTTTGGGAACGTCGAGCGTCCTGTCAGGGTTGAGCCCGCGAGGGATCAGAGACGTGTCCACTCCAATCGCAGGAATGCGAATGTGGCCCGTTGATGAGGGAAAGCGGGTCGGTTTGGACACCGCTCGACGCATCCAAAGAGGTCGTTCGAGCGGTAACGCCAAGCTCATGATCTCCGAAGCCTCGGAGGGAATGGGTGGTCTCGCCAGTTGCTTCGCCTGCTTGGCCGTAGAAGCCACGATGCCGAAGACAGCCGCCACAGCACAGGCGAAAGTCATCGCGCGAACAACACGGTTTGGGTGTATCCAGCCCACCCTGGCCGACTCAAACCGGCCGGCGGGAGCCATGAATATCCTCCTCGGGTCGCCTGGATCCCAGGGCTGCTGGAACGATCCGATCGTCAAACTCACGCAACTGGGCGAACAGATTGAATGTTCCAGGGCGTCCAAATCTGAGGAGGACGATGGCGTACGGGACGGACCGTTCCCCGTAGGGGTCTGAAGGGGAGTTCTTTACTTTCCCGCGAACCACCATCGTGCTCGAGGCGCCTCCGTCTAGGTTCACGGCCCACACCGCATCCAAGGACCGCATGAAGACGGCAAACTCTCGGAGGGTCATCCCGACCGCGGTGGCTCGGCGCCCGTCCACCGTGACGAACAGGGCCGACCCATCTTGGGTGAGCCCGACTCCCGTCCTTGGGTGGCGCTCCTCAAGAGGACCTCCGTGGGATGACGGGACGATCCGACCTTCACGAACCAGCATCGGTTGCCCATTGGATCCCGTAGGCATGCCGTTGATCCCGGCCAGCGCGTGGGTCCGCTTCACTGCGGATGACACCGTGTCGAACGGCGCCCCATCCGGGCCAGCTTGCAGGTGAAGAGCACGGATCCGAGCATGAGGCCTGACCACGGTGACGACGATTTGTTGAGGTGGGCTCTGTCGCCTGACCCGAACGAACCTGACCCCAGGTGCAAGCATTGATGAGGCCACGACTCGGTCCTTGGAGTCGGAAAAGCGAGCGCTGCGTTGGACAGGACCCTCAGGCAGCGTCGTAGAACGGACTTGAGCGGCAGGGAGAATAATCTTGACTCGGCTTTCTCTTGGCGGAGCCGATACGGGCCGCGAACCATGGCTGGCGACAACCGCAAGCGATATGGCCGCTAGGAGCATCGCGGCAATCCGGCTCATGCATCCGAGGCGCCAAGAGCCAGTCATCCTGGCTTCACAGACCGAATCGCAGGACCGCCGCTGCCACAAGGCCTGCCAAGGCCAGAAGCCCGAAGGGATCGAGCGCTGCCTGCGCGTCGGCAATGGTCCCGCCTCCGCCAGTAGCAACGCCACCACTTGGCGGGCAGAAGGTTCCCCCGAGCTGATCGGACGGAGGTCCGGGAGTGATCCCGATGCTCCCGCTCGCGCGGTTGTTTCCTCGGCTCGGATCACTGGTGGTCGATGACGCCTCCACGAACAAGAACCCTCCATCTCCGCCGAAGGCCTGCATAGCGACCGTGGCGGTCGCCTCCCCCCCGCTGCTGATGCTGCCCAGCGAGAAGTCGACGGAATCCCCGGTGAGAGTGCAGGCCCCCTGGGTCGTTGTCGCAGAAACCGGCGAGCCGTCAGAGCCGTAAGCGGCAACGAGCAGGACCCCGGTGGCTTGCCCGGGGCCTAGGTTCCTCACGGTGATGGTCCAGGTGATGGTCTTGCCCCTGACCACAGGGTCCGGAACACCCACGAGGCTGACCGATAGATCTGCAGTCGACTGCGCCGATGCCGGCGCCGGAAATGACGTTGCGAGGATTGCCGCCGCCGTAACCAGTGTTTTCAGCAGTCGCATGGCATATATCCCCCCGGCTTGGTCGCATCGCAACTAGGCCCGTGCTTCGATTCGAGCACAGACCCGGTGGTTCTGCTAGTAGCTTGAAGAGCCCCATTTACCCGGCTCTAGCCAGCCCTGTGATCAAGTCGGGGGATGACGGGTTCGATCCTCCGACCCCTGCGTTGTAAGGGCCAACGAGGAGACGACCGTGGATTGCAACCGCCCGAGCACATTGCTCCCATCACGCGGGCGGAGAGGCACATGCGCTGAGGTCTTCTTTTTCCCGCCCCTTAACCCGCGTCCACCAGTTGCTCACAGCAGATGTTCTTCGTGCGCTGAACAGCCGAGTGGGCGAGGACGGCGCCACTCCCGCCGCGGTCGCGCGGGAGGTCGTACTTTCTGCCGCCGGCGTTCGCTGTGAAGAACTGTTGACTTCCGCGGTCCCCCGTTCGTTTCCGTCGGGCTGGCGCTGAACCTCGCAGTGATCTCGGCGAACGCTGGCTTGCCCAGCCAGTTGCGACGCCGTCCTTCGATCTGGACAGCCTCATCCCATTGAGACGCCGATCAACCAGGTCGCCAGCGTTGGCGGTGTCATCGCATGCGCAGGCATCTCGTGGCTCACCGTGGCCTCCATGCGCCTACGGATCCTTGGATTTGCGCGGCGAAGCCCACCAGAAGAGGGTGGTCATGTCGGGTTCTTGAGTCATTCGTGCCCCCACGTGTTGTGGCACGTCTGTACTGGGAGCTGAGAGGGGTGATATGAAGCGAAGCGTGCCGTATGAGTCCACGGTCCTCGATCTCGCGAGGCCTAATCCCGGGAGGGTTGCATGGCCAACACGAAAGCTCGTTCCGCACGAGTACGCCTACTCGTGCCGGTAGTCATGGTCCTGGCGCTCGCCGGATCGGTTCTGATAGTCCCGTCTGCACCGGCTGCGGTTGGCGTCGACAGCACCGCGCTCCGCAACGCCGTCACCCTGGCCGGCATCCGAGAGCATCAGCAAGAGTTCCAGAACATCGCCAACGCAAACGGCGGGACCCGCCTTGCAGGTACTTCGGGCTACGACCAGTCGGCCGACTACGTCTTCGATCGGCTGGTTGCGGCCGGCTATTCGCCGGTGCGCCAGGTGTTCGACTTCGCCTTCTTCCAGGAGTTGAGCCCGTCGCAGATGGAGCAGACGGCGCCAACACCGACCCCTTACGTGAACGGCACCGACTTCCTGACGATGGACTACTCGGCTGCAGGCGATGTGACGGCACCGGTCACTGCGGTCGACGTAGTCCTCGCACTTCCTCGCGACCCCGTCACGAGCGGGTGCGACGGGGACTTCGCCGAGGTGGGCGCAGGTGGGTTCGGCAACATCGTTGCGGACCCGACCGGCCCGGATGACTTTGCATCGTTCCCGGCCGGCAACATCGCCCTCATGCAGCGTGGTACCTGCACGTTCGCGCTGAAGGTGAAGAACGCCGAGGCTGCTGGGGCGTCGGCAGCGATCATCTTCAACCAGGGCAACACGCCAGGTCGTGAACCGCTCTTCGGCGGGACCTTGGGCGGACCAGCAGGCATCCCGGCGCTCAGCGTCAGCTTCGCGCTGGGGGACACGTTCGCCACGACCTCGGGCCTGGAACTGCACATCGTGACGGACACCGTCTCGGAGATCCGACCCACCGAGAACATCATCGCGGAGACGGCGACTGGGCGCACCGACCGGGTAGTCGTCGTGGGTGCCCACCTTGACTCCGTCCAAGCGGGTCCTGGCATCAACGACAACGGGAGCGGGTCCGCGACCATCCTTGAGATCGCCGAGCAGTTCTCCAAGCTCGGGATCGAGCCACGGAACCAGGTTCGTTTCGCATGGTGGGGCGCCGAGGAGGAAGGCTTGCTAGGCTCGCAGTTCTACGTCGACCAGCTCTCCAAGCGCGACATCAAGAACATCGCTGTGAATCTCAACTTCGACATGCTGGGCTCGCCCAACTTCGTGCGCTTCGTGTACGACGGCAACGGATCCGACACCCCCCTGAAGGGTCCGACGGGTTCGGCGAACGTGGAGAAGGTCTTCCTGGATTACTTCGCCAGCCAGGGGCTCAAGACCGCACCCACGGCGTTCGACGGTCGCTCGGACTACGGCCCGTTCATCGCAGTTGGCATCCCGGCTGGTGGTCTGTTCAGCGGCGCCGAGGGGTTGAAGACGGCCGCCCAGGTCGTCGACTACGGCGGCATCATGGGTGAGCAGTACGACCCCTGCTACCACGAGGCCTGCGACACTTTCGAGGGCACCGGTGACGGCCCTGGCGCCACGCCGCCAGGGCGAGGTCTGATCTCGCTCGACCAACTGTCCGACGGTGCTGCGGACGCAGTGCTTCAGTTCGCGATGACGATGTCGGCGGTCCCAGGCACCGACAAGTCGTCCGACAAGGCTGCGGCCGCTGCCGCGAGCCTCGAGTACTGGGCAAGGCTCCGCAAGTAGCGAAGTCGAGTCTAGGGAAGGGGCGGTGCAGGAGAGCACCGCCCCTTCCTATTGTCGTGTTCATTCTCACCTCTTCGTGGGCCCCGGGGCTCGAACCCAAACCTGCGGATTAAGAGTCTGCTCCTTCACAATCTTGTGACCCGCGGTTTTGGTCAAAACCGGTCGGCCGCCAGAACGTTTGGTTGATCGTCGTTGAGCAAGTTCGGGAGGCCTGACCTTTGAGTAGGGCGAAATAGGCTTTACTTGGCCGCGGCCATGCAGCCAGTTATTACTTCGTCCTTGTACGCCGCGAAGGCGCCGAGGACTTCTTCCGGTTCGCGCTGAGGCACCCCGAAGTGGTCAAGGCTGCGCCCAAGCTCGGCCGCGACCTCGTCGAATTCTTCTGGCGAGATCTTGAACTCGCGATGCGCCTTCTCGAGGCCCGATCTCAGTCTTGCCCGGCTTTGTCGCCTCGTATTGGAGCGGCCCGCCCGCGACGTTGCAGACCCATAGGGTTCGCATGAACTTGAGCCCCGGCAGTCTGCCCAGGTTGTTCGTGTGCCACTCTCTGAGCTGAGGGTTCTCCGAGGTCTGGCCGACGATCGGGTTCTTCACCACCGCGTCGCTGAAGTGGTCCACTACCGCTGCAATGGTTAAGACGCCGCCGAGCCGTTCGTAAAGGCTTTATCTGACATCGGTCCTCCCATGACCTCGAAAGGCTGAGACCCGAGCTGAGGCGGCCTCATAGCGAAACGCCAGACCAATGATGAGCCCGATCAGCGCGATCGGAACGCAACCCACAGCGACGGCAACGAGCAGACCCACCCATCTGGTGACGCCAAGTTGCACGTCGCCCACGATCATAGATAAGACTGCCACGACGATGACAACGGGAATCGTGATCAGCAGGCTTGACAGCAGACGACCGGCAAGCCATCCCGACTCGGTGAGGGGGAGTAACCCGAAGTTGCCTACTCCATCCGGATGCCTGTTCCGCGGCCAAGCGAGCACCCGAGCCGGTGAGGGCAGCCCCAATGGCCCCGAGAACGCCGAAGATGCCAGATACCAGAGCGAGGCCGGCAAACCTCCGATCATCTGACCGTCAGTGATGCCACGAACCCCCACCAAGTAGAGAGCGATGGGTACGACAGACACGAGAAAGAGGAACCCAGGGTCACGGAGCGTCCTGAGGGTTTCGAATCGGAGGTAGGCAATCAACTATCCACCCTCATCCGAGTGTGCGATTTGGAGGAACACATCCTCGAGGTCGGAGGAATTGAGTGTCACATCTTGTACGACAAGGTCGCTTCGATGGATCGCGCGCATCGTCGCATCCGTGTCGGACGATCTGATGGAAACTCGGTTGCCCTTCACCTCGAGTGAAATCAATCCAGGTAGTGTGAGGCTGCGCAGCCGATCAGGTTCCGGCGATGACAGTTCGATGACGCGTTCTGGCTTGTAGAGCTCGCGCAGCTCGGATGGGGATCCATCGGCTACGAGCATGCCCTGATTGAGGATCAATACGCGGTTCGCGTACCGTTCGGCTTCCGCCAAGTAGTGGGTTGCGAACATCACCGTCGTTCCACCGTCGACTAAGAACCGGATCTCTTTCCAGAACAGCTCACGACTTTCGACGTCCATCCCGACGGTCGGCTCGTCCAAGAACAAGACTTCGGGGTTTCCCGCAAGCGCCGCAGCGAAGCGCACCCGCTGAGCTTGGCCTCCCGAAAGCTTGGCAACTTCATGCCCGCCGGCTCATCCGGTCGATCCACGAGCGAAGCTCTTGCTTCCAGACGAAATCGCGTTACGCGGCCGTCACTCCTCGACCTCGACGCTACCGGTCATGTTCGAGCCCTCGTGCGGAATGCAGAAATACCCGTAGGTACCCG
>JBOGWV010000157.1:0-7375 GCA_050693975.1 Actinomycetota bacterium | reverse complement strand
GAGATTTCTCGGCGCGCTGAGGCGTAGCGGCCTTGTCCTGCTGGGGCTTGGAGCCCTGCCCCCCGCCTCGGCCTCGCCGCCTACGGCGCCTCCGCCGCGGCTGCTGGCTCATCGTTGTCTCCGTCCTGGGCGATGTCGCGGAGCTCGAGCACCGGGGCATCCGCCCACAAACGCTCGAGATCGTAGTAGTCACGCTCTTGCGTGTGGAACACGTGCACCATGAAGTCCACGTAGTCGAGGATCATCCAGCGCGACTCACGGTGGCCCTCGCGTCGCAGCGGCTTGATGTCCAGGTCCCGGTGGAGCCGGTGCTCGATAGCTTCGGCGATCGTGTGGACCTGACGCTCGGAGTTCCCGCTGCAAATGACGAAGTGATCCGTGATTACCAGTTGCCTGGAAACGTCCAGGACCACGATCCGCTCGGCCTTCTTGTCGGCGGCCGCCTCGACGGCTACCTCGATGTACCGAGTTGCCTCAGTCGCTCTCTGAGTCAGTTGCGTCAATGAAATCCTTTCCAACCACGATCGTCAGGTCCACGATACCTTGCGGCTGCACGGAAACCTGCACCTCGCCCACCCCCAGGAGGCCCCTGACCCGCTCGGCGGACTCCTGCGCCTCGGGCGTGGATTCGTAGATCACGATGCGGGTTTCGGCGTAGTCGAGGCTGTCTGCGTTGCCCGACAGCACGACCCTGAAACCCTCCCCCACCAGCTTGCTCGCGACCTGTTCGCCGATGCCGGGAGTCCCGTTGCCGTTGAGGATCTGAACCCGCACCTCGTCGGAGAGCGGAGGCAGGGGGCCGAAGGTGTCCTCCACGAAGGTGCGCACCTCGGCTTCATCGGTCGAGTACAACTCCGTGTCGCCCACGACCTCCTGGTTGACGGGGAGAGACGTGATCGCCACGTCTTCGGCCGGCGTGGAGGCCAGATTTGTGAAGAACTCGGACTGCTCCTCGTCGGATGCATCGGAGTTTGGCAGGGCGTCCGACACGGTGCCGACGGCCGTGCCGAGCGCCTCGGGATCGGCGGATTGAGCCTCCAGGAAGGCCTGCCAGAAGGAGAGGTGGCGTTGACCGAGCTCGCCTTGATCGCCTTCGACCCCGAGCTCGAACAGCAAATCTCGCTGGTGAGAGGGGCCCAGCACCTGCTCGCCGGGCTCGAACAACACCTGCTCGGTGTCCTCGCCGGCGGACACCCTCACCTGGGCGGGCACGTTGACGGTCAGATCGCCGGTCTGCTCGAACAGCGCCTCTGCGCCGGTGGCCGGCAGTTCGAGGGAGTGATCGATGGGGAACCCCAGCAGATTCTCGGCGCTCACCTTCACCAGCGAGATTCCGCCCGAGCTGAGGGCGTCGCCGATGCCTTGAAGTCCGCGACCGGGCACTTCGTAGGCCGTGCTCGCAGGGAGGTAGACCACCGAAGCGGTGCCGGCGGCCTCGTCCACACCGACCACCGTCAACCAGCGAGCGTCTGCGCCGGCCGCTTCCGAGGCGGTGCCCACCACGAGATAGGTGACGAGATCGTCCTTCGCAGGTTGGGCGGCGAGGTCCTTCTCGTCGTCATCGACGGCCTCCTTCACGACGGCCCCTGTGCCCACGATGGCAAGCACGAGAACGATCACCAGACCGACTGCCAGGGCTATCCCCCCTCCCGCGAGCGAGCGCTTGCGGAAGGTCTTGCGCCTGCGGTGGAGGGCGGAGCGCCGCGGCCCCGCGCTGCGCCGGCCGCGGGGCTGGTCGGCGGGAGACCGCTCACCCCGGCGCTTGGGCCCGGCGCTGTGACGTCCCGGCTCAGGCACCTGCGTCACTCCTGATGTCGCCGGTACGATCGCTCATGTACAGCCCGTGGTCCGAGATGTAGGCGGCCACCTCGAGGGGAACTAGGTAGTCGATGGGGAGGCTCCTGCGCACCCGGTCACGGATTTCCGTGGAGGACACCTCGACCCGGGGCATCTCCACGAAGTGGATCTTCGGCCAGTTGGGAGCGGGATCGAGGCCCGCAAGATCGAAGCCTGCTCGCGACACCACCACGACCTCGGCAAGCTGTGCCAGACGGTCGAGTTTCTCCCACGACCCCAGGCCGAGCACCGTGTCGGCCCCGGCGATGAAGATCAGCTTTACGCCGCCGTCGTAGAAGTCGTGAAGCGTCTCCATGGTGTCGGCGGTGTAGGTCGGGCCCTTACGGTCGATCTCGATGCGTGACACCTCGAAGCGGCTGTGGGACGAGGTCCCCAGCACCGTCATCAAGAAGCGGTCCTCGGCGGGGGCCACGGTGCTCTTCTGCCAGGGGTCACCGGCGGGAACGAACATGACCCGATCGAGCCCGAGCTGGTGCAATACCTCGGACGCCGCGACCAGATGCCCCTGGTGGAGGGGGTCGAAAGTGCCTCCCATAACGCCAAGCCTCTTCACGACACTAGTAAACCGAAATTGCGCAGAAAGCGACGGATGCAACAAACACAACAAGTGCATCGACGCCCAAGGGGGCCGGCTGAAGTGCTATTGCTCCACGGGGGGCGGGCGGAAGTACTCCGCGGCCACCAGGCGCTGGCGGTCGAAGATCAAAGCCCAGGTGCTCCCCTTCTTCGATTCGAGATCACCGGGCAGCTCGTAGTCGTCCTCCTTCGAGAGCCGCTCCAGAAGGTCGGGAATCACCCCGCCCTGGCTCGAGAACACCACGGCTCCGTCCGTCGTCCCGATCGATCGAATGAGCTCGAGCGCCGCCGCCTCGTTACCCGGATAGCCGAGCTCGCTCAGCAGTTCTGACTGCTCGACGGGGACGCCGACCGCCTCGCTGAGAGGCTCCACGGTCTGGACGCAGCGCACGAAGTCCGCCGAGATGATGCGGTGCACCCCGTAGCGGGATAGCAGCCGCACAAGCTGCTCGGCCTGCTCGGCGCCCTTGGCATCGAGCGGCCGGAGCGAATCGTCACCGTCCCATTCGGAGGGGCTGCCGGCGGAGGCGTGGCGCAAGAGCAACACGGCCGAGGTCAAGATCGGGCCCTCGGCGAAGCGATCGATCATGTCCTTATCGGTTGCGCGCGTGAGCATGGCCCGGGCGTCGTCGACCGTCAGCCAGCGAAGTCCGTCGACCTCTTGAGTAGGGGTGAAGAGGCCGCCGTCGGCTCGAAGCGCCCAGTAGTAGACGACCTTGGGTCGCTCCATTCCGCCCGAGACCTTCATGTAATGGGCTTCGCCTAGGTAGCGGCCCATGCGCACCCGATAGCCCGTCTCCTCGAAGACCTCTCGGATGGCGCACTCCACGACCGACTCGCCTACCGCCAGCTTGCCCTTGGGGATGCTCCAGTCGTCGTAGCGCGGCCGGTGCACGATCGCAACCTCGACGTTGGCGCTCCCCCTCGATGACTCCCGGGGTCGCCAGACGACTCCCCCCGCGGCCTTGATGACGTGCTCGCCGATCATGGCGTCGATCGGGTGGCGTCGCGAGCACGCCGTACTCTCAGCGGTCCAGCCAACTCAGGTTCTTGGTCTTGTCGAGCGAACCCCACACCTTCGGAAACTTCTGCCTGGCCTCGCGTGCGTTGTGTTCCTGACGCTCGAGCAAGCGTCCGAGCGCGAGGTTGAAGGGCCCGTCGATGCGGTGCTCGGTGGCGAGATGTTTGACCATGCCAGCGGAAACTACGGCATCTTGAAGCGTCCCGAGCACGTCCTGTACGTCGGCGCAGCCGGAGGCGAACGCACTCGCCTGCCTGCCGACCTTCTTCCCCAGGGATGGAGCAACCGCCTCGCCGGCGTAGCGAGCCCGCTTGGCGAGGATGCGCACGCGGTGGAAGTCCTCGTTGGGATCGCCGGGTCGCAGCGACCTGGCGCGCCGAGCCAGCTTGCGCCACGCCTCGTTAACCAACCGGGGCAGGACCTCGGCGCACGGCTCGGCGGCGGCCTCCGTCAACACCGGCGTGCGGCCGGCTTCGACGAGACGGTCGAGCAGATCGGTGTAACGCGACGAGCGCAGCGCCCCGATGAGACGATCGCGCGCGACGTCATGCTTGACGTCCATCGACTCGAACAGGGGACCGAGGGAATCCTCCATGCCGCCACCCGCCTTGCGGAGGCGTCCCTGCATGACGTCGAGATCGCGCACCTCGCCGAGTGCGTCCGCGACCCATTTCAGCTCCACCACCAGAGATTCGGCCCATCCCTCTTCGACGAGAGGGCCGAAGGTTCGAAGGTCGCTCCGCATCCGGCGCGCCGCCACGCGCATCTGGTGTACCGCATCCTCGTCTCCAAGTCGCGTGTGTGGATCGTTGACCATGAGGCGAAGGGTTCCCGCGGCCAGACTCGCCGCTACCGCGTGGCCCGCCGGCTCCTTGGGTGAGATCTTCTTGGGAGGCACGACGTCGGGAGCCGCCGTCGCTCTTGCGCCAAGCGCGCGTACCGCCTTGGGGGTCTGATCGCCTGACATCGCGCCGGCAGCCCGTAACGCGTCGCCAACCTTCTCGAGCGTGTCCCCTCCGGCTCCCTTGTCCTCGATCTCGAGCTCGCGAAAGCGAGCGACTACGCGACTGCCTTCCGTGACCGAGACTTCGTCGTCGACCAGCTCGGTTCCGACCACGCCTTCATCGCTCATGAGATTCCAGCGACGGCGGCGCGTGTGGATGCGAGTGATTGGCGTAAGGGGGGCCGAACGAGCAAAGGCGGTGACTAAGTCCGCCGCCCCGCGCGGAACCGTCGAGCCACCGCCCTCGACGTTGATCTCCTCGCGTGCGCTCACCTTGTTTGACACTCCGTCGACGGGCAGCTTCACGGTCCAAGTCGGCCCCGGCTCCTCGCCGGACCGGTAGCGCAGGGTAATGCCGTTGCGCGCCAGACGAAGATCATCGGTGTCGTAGTAGGTCGCCCTCAGGTGTTGTGGTCCCGCCTCGGCCACCTCGGCGATGCCGTCCACCGAGCTCAGTTCGGGGAGGTCGAAGGGTCCGTGGACGGCGAGCTTGAGCTCGACCTCAGGCATTCGAGCTCGCCCGGCGCATCAACTCTTCCTGCAGGTTGACCATCTCGCCCTCGCGGGGCTCGAGCCTGGTCCACTCGCCGGAGCCGTCGAGCTCCCAGGCCGAGCTGTTGTCGGCGAGTGAGATGTCGAGAATCCCCTTGAGCCGGTCCTTGAGCCTCTTGTCGTTGACGCTGACGACCGCCTCGACACGACGGTCGAGATTGCGCTGCATCATGTCCGCGCTGCCGATGTAAAGGTCGTCGTCCCCTCCGTTGCCGAAGTACAGGATGCGGGAGTGCTCGAGAAAACGGCCGAGAATGCTTCGCACCGTGATGTTCTCGCTTAGGTCAGCGACCCCCGGCTTCAGAGAGCAGATCCCTCGAACCATCAGGTCGACCTTCACGCCCGCTTGCGAGGCGCGATAAAGCGCGTCGATCACATCTTCATCGACCAGACTGTTGAGCTTCATCGCAATGCGTCCGTGCCGGTCGGGACGGTGGAGGCGAGCCTCGCGCTCGATGAGCGAGATGATCTGCTCACGGAGCCCGTATGGCGCCGCAAGGATCCACTTGTAGTTCGCGTGGCGTGAGTAGCCGGTCAGGAAGTTAAACAGGTGACTGACTTCGGCCCCGATCTCTGCGTCGGCCGTCAAAAGCCCAAGGTCCTCATAGATGCGCGCCGTCTTCGGGTTGTAGTTTCCCGTGCCGACGTGAACGTAGCGGCGCAACTTGTTCTTCTCCTGTCGCACGACGAGGCACAGCTTCGAATGCGTCTTTAGACCGACCAGTCCGTACACCACGTGGCAGCCCGCTTGCTCGAGTGCCCGGGCCCAATTGATGTTGGCCCGCTCGTCGAAGCGGGCCTTGATCTCGACCAGGACGACGACCTGCTTGCCGGACTCGGCCGCGTCGACGAGCGCGTCGATGATCGGACTGTCGCCCGAGGTCCGGTAGAGGGTCTGTTTGATCGCGAGCACGTCGGGATCGGAGGCGGCTCGCTCAACGAGCTCTTCGACGCTGGTGGCGAACGACTCATAGGGATGGTGGACCAAGACGTCCTTGGATCGCAGCACGTCGAAGATGTCGCCGCTCCCCTCCTCGCCGCGCTGCAGGTCGGGTGGAGTCACGGTCTGGAAGGGCTTGTCCTTCAGCTCGGGGCGCTCGAGCCCGTACAGGTCCCAGAGGCCCGACAGATCAAGAGGACCCTCGAGTGCATGCACGTCCTCTTCGCCGACCTCGAGCTCGCGCCTCAGAAGCTCGAGCACGTGATCCGGCATGCTCTGTTCGATCTCGAGACGCACCGCCGGGCTGAACCGGCGCTTGCGGAGCTCTTCCTCGAGAGCTTGCAGGAGATCCTCGGCACCGTCGTCGTTGACCTCGAGGTCGGCGTTGCGCGTGACCCTGAAGTAGTAGTGCTCGACCACCTGCATACCGGCGAAGAGCTGATCCAAGTTGGCCGCGATGACGTCCTCGATGGGGACGAATATCTCGCCCTCGGCGAGCTCGATGAAGCGAGGCAGCAGCGGCGGAACCTTGACTCTTGCGAAGTGGCTGCGATGGCTCGCCGGATCCTTGATCATGACCGCAAGGTTCAACGACAGGTTCGAGATGTAGGGAAAGGGGTGTCCGGGGTCCACCGCCAGCGGTGTCAGCACCGGAAAGATCAGGTCACGAAAGACCTCGCGAAGCTCGGCGCTCTGGGACTCATCGAGATCGCCCCAGCGATACACATCGATGCCCTCTTTGCCCAACTCGGGCAGGATCTCATCGAGGAACAGACGATCGTGCCTGGCCACGAGAGGGTCCGTTTTCTCGGCGATGGCGGCCAGCTGTTCGCGGGGCGTGCGGCCGTCGGAACTGCGGCTCCATAGCCCGGCATCGACCTGCCTCTTCAGTCCGGCTACGCGCACCATGTAGAACTCGTCCAAGTTGCTTGCAAAGATCGCCAGGAACTTGACGCGCTCGAGCAAGGGAAGTTCGGAGGACTCGGCGAGCTCCAGGACCCGGTCGTTGAAGTCGATCCACGACAACTCGCGGTTGAAGTAGCGATCCTCGGGAAGAAACCTCGGCTCGGTCATCGGCGTCCAGACTAGAAACGACAGTTGAAGCAAAGGTGAACGACGGGCGAACTGTTTCCAGTGATCACCTATAGACCCATTCTAGTGAACGGCGGAGCGTGGCGGCTATGGGGGATCAGAGTGACCCCCCATGCCGCACGCCACAGAGGGAGGGCAGTTGGGGGACAAAAACCTCTCCCTCTTCGTGCAGAGCCGGGACTCTGGGAGCAAGCTAGCCGGGGGAGGTTGAGTCCTCGTGACAAGCTCTGGAAGCGAGTGTGAACACTCTTAGGAGCGAACCTGGCCCTCGCCCCACACCACGTACTTGGTCGACGTCAGCGCGGTAAGGCCCATGGGGCCGCGGGCGTGCAGC
>JBOGWV010000156.1:0-13738 GCA_050693975.1 Actinomycetota bacterium | reverse complement strand
CACCAGAACTTCCTAGAGCTTCTCAACTCGAAGGAGTAATAGGCGACTCCGGTCTCAGTGCGCCCCCGGATGGGGCGCTGCCAACGTTCCTGCAGCCCTGTGGGCCGTCGATGAACATACCAGCGTTATGGGCGGGTGGTCAAACATCGGGATTGTGGGAAAACCTCTCCCGGTGACCTGCGAAAACACAAGCTCGCAGGGTGTCTTTCGAAGCCCTGCCCAGCAGCGTCCCGGTCCGCTCTTCGCCCATCAGTCCCGCAGACGAACGAACCGGCGCCTGCCCGCCTGGAGGACAGCCCCCCTGAGGTCCGCTACCAGGGCCGTCTCGCCGGTCGCCCGTTCGCCGTTGATCCGAACTCCCCCCTGCTGGATGAGCCGCCGGGCGTCAGAGCCCGACTTCGCGAGACCCAGCTCCGCGAGCACGCGCGGGAGATACACGTGCTGGCCGTCCACCGCATCGGCGGGAATGTCGGCTTCGCCAATATCCTCGGGGACCTCTCTGCGCTTGAACTGACGATCGAACGCGGCCTCGGCCCGAGTGGCGTCCTCCGCGCCGTGATAGAGGGACACCACCGCCGATGCCATCGCCCGCTTCGCCCTGTTGGCCTCGCTCCCCCCGGCCTTCCCCGCGGCCTCGAGCTCGGCCACTCCCTCGGGATCGAGCATCGCGGCCAGCGCCGCGTAGCGCGCGATGAGCGTGTCGGGAATGCTCATGAGTTTGCCGAACATCTCCTCAGGAGCCTCTCGGATGCTCACGTAGTTGCCGAGGCTCTGGCTCATCTTCTGCACTCCATCGAGCCCTTCGAGCAGAGGCATGGTGAGCGCGATCTGACGCTCCTGACCGTAGGCGGCCTGCAGCTCGCGGCCCACCAATAGGTTGAAGAGCTGATCGGTCCCGCCCAGTTCGACGTCGGATTCGACTGCCACCGAGTCGTAACCCTGCATGAGTGGATACATGAATTCGCTGATCGAGATGGGTCGCTGCTCTCGGTAGCGAGCCGCGAAGTCGTTGCGCTCCAACATCTGTGCGATCGTGTACTTCGTCGTCAGCCGCAGGACGTCGCTGAGATCCATGGGTTCGAGCCACTCCGAGTTGTAGCGGACCTCGAGGTTGTCTTCGCTCAACACGTCCATGAGCATCGCCACGCACGCCTCGGCGTTGGCGCCGACCTCCTCCTTGGTGAGCTGAGGGCGAGTGGCCGACCTGCCGGAAGGGTCTCCGACGCGAGCGGTGAAATCGCCGACGATCAGCACCGCGGTGTGGCCCGCATCCTGGAACTGGCGGAGCTTGCGGAGCGGCACCGCCCAGCCCAGAGTCACATCCTTGGCGGTCGGATCCAGGCCCAACTTCACGCGCAGCCGGCGCCCCTCGGACAGGCGATGTTTCAGCTCCTCGATCGGCACCACATGCTCCGCGTTGCGAACCAGGTGCTGGAACCGATCGGGCTTCACGGGCGTCTCAGTCATTGTGCGAGATGCTAGCCCCTCTTCTCCGGCGGTCAGGTCCACCTCTACCGGTTCTCTCACCGCTAGACTGAGACGCTCATGAAGTCGCTTTCCTCCCGCAAACTTCTCATCACGCTCGCCGCCTTCGGGCTGCTCGCCGCGTCGTGCGCGGACTGGGTCAAGGACATCCCCGAGCTCACCAAGCGGGACCTCAGGTTCGGCCCCCCGGAGTCCTCCAAACTCTACGCGGTCGATGGCACGCTCATCAGGACCTTCCACGGCGAACAGAACCGCACCGTCGTGGCCCTCAAGAAAATCCCACAACATGTCCTAGACGCGGTCATCTCCATCGAGGACCAGCGCTTCTACGAACACGATGGCGTCGATCTCAAGGCGATCGTCAGAGCCGCCCTGGCCAACGTGGGCTCCGGCAAGATCGAAGAGGGCGGTTCGACCATCACGCAGCAGTACGTGAAACAGGTGATCATCGCTCCGGGGGAGATCGCCGAAAAGTCATACGAGCGGAAGATCCAGGAGGCGGCGCTCGCTCGGCAGATCGAAAACGAGCTCACCAAGGACGAGATCCTCCAGCGCTACCTCAACACCATCTACTTCGGTGCGGGCGCATACGGCATTCAGGTGGCCGCCGGTATCTACTTCGACATTCCCGCCAAGAAATTGGGGCTCAAGCAGGGAGCCCTGCTCGCAGGCGTCATCCAGCAACCCGGAGCCTTCGATCCCTTTAGACATCCAATGGCGGCGAAGAAACGTCGCAACACGGTGCTGACGAGGATGGCGACGCTCGGTTACCTAACCGAGAAACGAGCGGAGCGAATCAGCAAGAAGTCACTCGGGCTCGCGAAGCGAAAGGACACCCAGCGCTACGCAGCTCCCTACTTCGTCGACTACGTTCAGAAGCTGCTCACCTACGACCCGCACTTCAAGATGCTGGGGAGAACTCCGTCGCAGCGAACCAAGATGTTGTTCCAGGGCGGTCTGCGTATTCACACGACGATCGACCTCGATATGCAGAGGGCGGCCGAGAACGCGGTGAACTCCACTCTCTCTGTCCCCACCGACCCGCATGGCTCGCTGGTCGCCATCGAACCATCGACCGGCTACGTCCGCTCGATGGTGGGGGGCCGTGATTACTTCGCCAAGAAGAAGGAGCCCAACGGGCGCTTTGCCAAGCTGAACCTCGCGATCCTGGGTGAACCAGGGCTGGGGCCCAGGAAGTCCGGGGGCACCAGCGCGGGCGAGGGTCGTCAGGCCGGCTCCGCGTTCAAGGCCTTCACCCTTGCGGCGGCCTTGGAGAAAGGTGTCCCTCTCTCGGAGTCGTTCCAAGGTGGCTCCTGCAAGGTGTTTCCCGAGATCCCTGCGTGGTCGGACTCGCCGGGCCTTTGCAACTACGAGGGGTCGTCGTACGGCCAGGTTTCGCTGCTCGAAGCGACCATCAACTCGATCAACATCGTCTACGTTCAGCTCGGTCTCGATATCGGGATGAGCGCCACGACCGACACCGCCAGGAAGATGGGCGTACGTACCGAGTTACTCGGGGTGCCGTCGGCGCCGATCGGAGCCAACCCAGTGAACGCCATGGGTATGGCCTCTGGCTACGCCACCCTGGCATCGAGCGGCGTTTACCACAAGCCCACCGGGGTCACGAGCATCTTCGACACGCGCAGAAACGAAACCCTCTACGAAGCAACCAAGCCCAAGGGTGACCCGGTGATCAGCGCGGCCGCTGCATATGTCGCCACGACAGCTCTAGAGGGAGTGATCTCGGGGGGTACGGGGACGGCCGCGAACATTGGTCGCCCCGCGGCCGGGAAGACGGGAACCGGCCAGGAGTACCGCGATGCATGGTTCGCCGGCTACACGCCCGACCTCGCCGCAGCGGTGTGGATCGGCTACCCGGAGGGTGAGATTGCGATGACCTCCACGCGCATCGGTTCGGTCACCGGAGGTTCCTGGCCCGCGATGATCTGGCAGGCGTTCATGTCGCAGGCTCTGGTGAACACTCCGGCGAGCGACTTCACTCCGCCGAGTGGGCTGACCTACGTAACGCTCGACTCGCGTCGTGGCTGCCTGGCGGGATCCTTCACTCCCGAGCAGTATCAGGTCTCGGTTCCGGTAATCCCGGGGTCGGAGCCCACGAAGGCTTGTACCGCGCCACCGCCTCCACCCAAGGACAAAGACAAGGACAAGGACAAAGACGACGAGGGCGACGAAGGCGACTCGGGGGACAACGGCAACGGTGGTGGTGGCAACGGTGGTGGAAACGGGAACGGAAAGCCGGGCGACTAACCACGACGGGACGCGTAGGGATGTCCTGGGATCACGAAGCGCCAGGGAATCTCGTCGCCTTTACCCGAGGCCAAACCAACTCGCACCGTTTGAGCTACCTCACCCGCACGATACGCGTCCGTCCGCGCATCGGAAGCGACAAACAAGTCCCCACCGCGGAGCAGGGTTGCTCCGTTGTGTTGCCGGCCGATGCCCATCGACTGAGCGAGGCGAGCGGGTCCGGCGGCAAGCTGTTTGTGGTTGGTGATCTTGGGTCTGCGCGTCCGCATTAGCTCTAGGCCCTCGATCGGCTCGCCGGCGCGCAACAGCACCGCTTCGCACTCCCCCTTCCTCGCGCAGACGACGTTCGCGCACCAGTGCATTCCGTAGGTGAAGTAGACGTACAGCCGGCCGGGCGGACCGTACATCACCTCGGTGCGAGGAGTGATGCCGCGATAGCCATGTGAGCCTGGGTCAACCTCGCCCCGATAGGCCTCGACCTCTACGAGGCGGACCGCGGCTCGACCCTCGCGCGAATCGTGGACGAGTATGCATCCGATCAGATCGCGTGCCACTGAGATCGCGTCGCGCGCGTAGAAGGACTTGGTTAGCCGGGTCGCGCCCCTCCACGAATAGCCTGCCTGCACGTCCGTATTATGGTCCGGCGCTTCCTCTACTCGCAGAGAAGAAGCAGCTCACCGTTGAGGCACGAATCCAGCCCGACGCCCCCGTTCAGTTCGTCGACGCCCTCGCCGCCGTCGAGCGAGTCATCTCCCCTGCGCCCGAAGACGAAGTCGTCTCCGATCGAACCGGTCGATGCGTCGTTGCCGTCGCCGCTCTCAATCGTGTCGTTGCCGTCGCCGCCATCGATGATGTCGTCGCCCTGCCTTCCCAGAAGTCTGTCCCTCTCACCAGCACCAAAGAGCTGGTCATGTCCCTCGCCGCCGTCGAGGACATCGAATCCCTCACCACCGATCAACACATCATTGCCGCCCTGCCCACTGAGAGCCTCTCTGTCGATTACCTTCACCCGCTGCGTCGCCGGCCTCTCGACGCTTGGAGCCGCTATCAAGGTGTCGGCCCCTCCGCCTCCTCGCGCCACCTGTCCAAAGATCATCGTCTCGTCCTTTCGGACGTGAACGGTGGTCTCTCCGAGCCGGATCTCGTCACGGCCTGCTCCCGCGTCCACGAAGTCCATTGCGTCGTTACCCTTGACCCGGTCGTCGCCCGGTCCCGAGCAGATGAAGTCAACGCCGCCACGCCCCGAGATGACATCGTCGCCCCGCCCCGTATGGATCACGTCGGCGCCGCTCGTCCCCCTGATCACGTCGTCGCCTCCGGTGCCCAAGATCGAGGCGCGCAACTCGAAGCACTTGGGCCGAGTGGCCAAAGCTTGGGTCGCCGCCGTGGGGACAAGCATGATGACTGCCGCCAGAGCAAGCGCTCTCGATATGGATCCACGTGAGCGCACCTAACACCCCCTCGCCACCCACTTCATCACCGGGTGAAGGGGGCCACAAGGGGGATCAGGCCTCTACGTGAGGAGATTGGCCAGCAAGGCCTTCTGAGTGTGCAGGCGATTCTCGGCTTGGTCCCACACGACCGCGAGATCGCCGTCCATGACCTCGGCCGCGATCTCCTCGCCGCGATGGGCCGGAAGGCAGTGCATAACGATGACGTCGCGGGCCGCCATCCCCACCACCTCGGCATCGATCCGGTAGGGCTCGAATACCTTCAGCCGGGCCTCGGTCTCACTTTCCTGTCCCATCGAGGTCCAGACATCCGTGTACAGGACCTGTGCCCCTCCGGCGGCCTCGGGGACGAAGTCGGTCACGATGACCTTGCCGCCGGTGTGAGCGGCGATCTCCTTGGCTCGCACTACGACCTCCGGCGCCGGCGCATAGTCCTCGGGCGTTGCGACGCGCACCTCCATGCCCATCTTGGCTCCCGCGAGCAAGAGTGAATGCGTGACGTTGTTCCCATCGCCGATGTATGCGAGCGAGGTGCCCTTAAGCTTCTTCCCTCGTTGCTCCTGAATGGTGAGCAGGTCGGCGAGGGCCTGGCATGGGTGGCAGCGATCGCTGAGCGCGTTCACGACGGGAACCGAGGCACCTGCGGCGAGCCGCTCGAGGCGCTCCTGCCCGAAGGTCCGGACCACGATGGCGTCGACGTAGCGAGACAGCACTCGACCGGTGTCTTCGATGGTCTCGCCCCGCCCGAGCTGGAGCTCGTCGGCACGCAGCACGATCGCGCGGCCGCCCAGGGAGTTGATGCCCGCCTCGAACGAAACTCGCGTCCGCGTCGAGGGCTTCTCGAAGATCATCGCGATCTGCTTGCCCGCCAAGATGCTTTGGTAGCTGGCCGGCTTGCTCTTCATCTTCGCGGCTTCGGCCAGAAGATCGGCGAGCTCATCGACCGAGAGGTCGTCGACCGACAGGTAGTCACGTTTGGTCATTGGAACTCTCCCTAGGCTCGGATGGTTCCGCCGGTGCGCTCCTGAAGGGCAGGAAGGATGCGATCGCGGACCGCGAGGGCCTCCTCGTCGGTCAGAGTCTTCGACTCAGAGCGCAGCTCGAGAGCGAAGGCGAGCGACTTCTTTCCAGCTGCGATCTGCTCTCCTCTGTAGACGTCGAAGAGACGCACCGATGTGACCTCCGGGGATCCGGCTCGCTCGATGACGCGCTGCACCTTTCCCGCGGCGGTGTCCTCGTCCACGACCACGGCGATGTCGAGCAACGCGGCCGGGAAGCGAGCGAGCTCGCTCGCTTGAACTCGCTCCGGCAGCGCGTCGAACAACGGCGCGAGCGACAGCTCGAACACCAGCGTTCGCTCGGCGACGTCGAAGTGCTCGCATATCTCCGGGTGGAGCTCTCCCACCGCACCAAGCGGAGTCGCGCCCAAACCCACGGTGGCTGCGCGCGTCGGGTGAAAAGGCATGCCCTTCGCCGGAGAGAAGTCCGGCGGCGACACCCCGAGGGCTGCGAAGGTCCCCTCGATGAGTCCCTTGGTTGCGAAGAAGTCCCAGCTCTTCTCGGCTCCCGTCCACTCTTGGCGATGACGCAAGCCTGAGAATGCCGCGGCTAGTACCAGCCCCTCCTGCGGGAGCTTGTCGTCGGTGGGCTCGTAGATGCGGGCTACCTCGAAGAGTGCGACGCCCTCGGCCCGCTGCGCCCGGTTGCGCGCAACGGCCTTGAGCAGGCTGGGCAGCAAGGTGGTGCGCATCGCGCTCTCATCGGCAACCATGGGGTTCCACGTCAGCACCATGCGCCGCGCCGGATTGCCTGGGTCGAGTCCAAGGGCGTCCACGTCCTCGGGCGAGATCAGAGACGGCGTGACGGCCTCGTACACTCCGAAGCCGACCAGAACCTCACGCAGCCTGCGCTCGGCTCTTTGCTGCGACTCCAGCCCGCCGGCCGCTCCCTTTGGAAGCGTCGATGGAAGCTCGTGGAATCCATGCAGCCGCCCCACTTCCTCGACCAAATCGATCTCGCGCGTGATGTCCGGACGGAAGGTCGGAACCACGACGTCGAGCCCTCCTGTCGCGTCGTCGACAACGAGTTCGACCGAGCGCAACCTCTGAGCTTGTTCCGCCGGCGAAATCTCGATGCCGAGCACCTTGTTGGTCCGGGCGGGTCGCAGCCGGACCTTGCGTCGTTCGATGCGAGTGGGATATTCGTCGGCCACGGTCGCCGACACTCGTCCCCCCGCCAGCTCGGCCATTAGCTGAGCGGCACGCTCCGCGGCAAAGGGGACCATCTCGACGTCCATCCCTCGCTCGAAACGAGCCGACGCTTCTGTTCGCATCCCCTGGCGACGCGCGGTGAAAGCGATGCTCTCGGGATCGAAGTAAGCCGACTCGAGGATGACATCGGTCGTTTCCTCGGAGACCTCCGAATCCTCACCCCCCATGACGCCTGCGATCGCAATCGCACCCTTGGGGTCCGCGATCATCAAGTCATCGGGATGAAGCTCATGCTCGACGCCGTCGAGCGTCGTGAACCGCTCGCCGTTGTGGGCCCGGCGGACCAGGATCGTGTCGTCCGTGACATTCGCGCGATCGAATGCGTGTAGAGGATGGCCGAGCTCGAGGAGCGCATAGTTGGTCACGTCCACGACGTTGCTGATAGGCCGCACCCCACAGGCAAGCAGGCGGGTGGCCATCCATTGAGGGCTGGGTCCGATCTTGACGCCCTCGATGTAACGGGCGAGGTAGCGGGGACATCCTTTCGGGTCATCGATTCGAACCGTGACGGGCGAACTCACGTCGCTCGCGGCCTCCAGCTTTGTCCTGGGCCGCCGTAGTCCTTGATCGGTGAGCGCAGCGACCTCGCGCGCCACCCCCAGCACACTCATGCAGTCCGGCCGGTTGAGCGTGATCTCGAGCTCGAAGATCGTGTCGTCGAGCCGGAGCGTCGGGACGATGTCGGCTCCAAGCTCCGCGTCGGGAGGCAGTACCAGGATCCCCGAGTGGTCGCGCGACACGCCGAGCTCCGCCCCCGAGCAAAGCATTCCATTCGATGTCTCGCCACGAATCTTTCGCTCGGTGATGGTCATGCCCGGAAGTTGCGCCCCGACGCGCGCCAGCGGGACCCTGTCCCCGACCGCGAAGTTGCTGGCACCGCACACGATCCTTTGCTCTCCGGCATCGGTCCGCACGTCGACCAACCACAGCGTGTCGGCGTTCGGGTGCTTGTCGACGTTGAGCACCTCGGCGACGACCACGCCCGACAATCCCTCGCCGGGGCGGTTGACCGACTCGACCTTCGTGCCCGAGAGATCGAGCATCTCGACGAGCTTGGGAGTGTCCACGTCGATGTCGACGAACTCCTTGAGCCAGTTCAAAGTCACTCTCATGCGCTGCCCTTGAACTGGTCCAGGAAGCGAATGTCGTTCTCCCATAGCAGGCGGATGTCCGACACGCCGTGCGCCAGCGCGCAGATCCTCTCGACACCCATGCCGAAGGCGAACCCGGTGTAGCGCTCGGCGTCGTACCCGACCCACTCGAGCAGATGGGGATCGACCATGCCGCAACCGAGCACCTCGATCCAACCCTCGTTCTTGCACATGCGGCAGCCCGCGCCCTTGCACTTGAAACACTGGACGTCGAGCTCGGCGGATGGCTCGGTAAACGGGAAGAAGTGAGGGCGGAGCCGGATCTCGAGGCTCCGGCCGAAGACCTGGTGAGCGAAGTGCTCGAGGCTGCCCTTGAGGTCGCTCATGGTGATGCCTTCGTCGACCGCGAGGCCCTCGATCTGCATGAACCCGGAAAGATGGGTGGCATCCTGCGTGTCGCGCCTATAGGTGCGACCCGGACAGACGACGTAGACGGGTGGGTCCTGGGTCTCCATCGTGCGGATCTGAACCGGAGAGGTCTCGGATCGGAGCACGACCTCCTCGCCACGCCCGTCGATGAAGAAGGTGTCCTGCGGGCTTCGTGCGGGGTGCGCAGCGGACATGCCTAGGGCGTCGAAGATGTAGGTCGCCAACTCGATCTCGGGGCCCTCCGCAACCCGGTACCCGAGCCCCACGAAGATGTCCACGATCTCCCAGATCTGTTTCGTCAGCGGATGGAGCGTCCCCACCGGGGGAGCCCCGCCGGGCAGGGTCACGTCGACCGCCTCCCGGTCCCATCGCTGCGCGATCTCGGCGGCCTTGAAGGCCTCCTCTTTGGCCGCCACCGCCTCATTGATCTCCTCCGTGACGGCGTTAGCGAGCTTGCCGAGGTCCCTGCGCTCCTCGTCTGGGACTTCGCGCAGCGCGCCGCGGGCGCGACTCAGCGGCGCTTTCCTTCCCAGTACCTTGATTCTCGCGGCCTCGAGGCTCGCCATGTCGGTGGCGGCAGAGATGACCTTCAGACCTTCGTCGCGCGCATCCTCGAAGGCCTGCCTGGGATTGGAGCCGTTCATCCGACCTCGCCCTTGGCGGGCAGCCTCAAGGTGAAGGTCGTCCCCTCGCCGAGGCGACTGTCGACCGTGATCGAGGCTCCCTGGGCGTGCAATATCCGTTGCGTCAGCAGCAGGCCAAGTCCGGTTCCGGTGGGCGCCTTCTGACCGCGCGGGCCGGGTCCGGAAAAGAGCTTCGGCAGCCGCTCCGGTGCGATTCCCTCACCAGAGTTTGCGATCGTGAACAGGATGGCGCCGTCCTTCTCGGAAGCGACTATCCGAACCGGCCCCCCCTCCGAAAACTTGATCGCGTTCTCGACGAGGTTCTCTAGGCTTCGTTCGAAGCGCTCGCGGTCGGTCCATGCACTGAGGCCATCGGGGATGTCGACCTCGACCCGCTCGATTCCCGCTCGGTCTTCCAGCCGCTCCAGCACGATCTTGGTTGACACCGAGAGGTCCACGGGGCCGAGTTGGAGGTCGAGATGGCCCACCTCGACCCGAGCGAGGTCGAGCACCTCCGACACTATCCGGCTCATGCGCTCGGAATCGGAGTGAATGGTCTCGATGAACTGAAGTCGCTGCTCGTCGGTGAACCTGTCCCACCGCTTGACCAGCGTCGACGAGAAACCCTTGATCGAGGTCAACGGTGACCGGAGCTCGTGCCCCGCTCCGGATATCAGTTCGGCGAACCTAGCTTCGTCGTCCATGTGAAGCCCGAGGATAAACGGCGGCGCAAGCGGCCGGCCCCTCTTTCTCTGTGCCGGGAGCGCGCTGGAGCGGGAGCTCCCGCGCTCAGAACCGGGGGCGGCGCTGGCGTACCGCTTCGAACAGCAGGATCGAGCCCGCGATGCCCACGTTGAGGGACTCGGCGGGGCCCGGCATCGGGATGCCGACGACCTCGTCCAGCAGAGCTCGCGCGCCGGCCCCGATGCCCCACGATTCGTTGCCCAGCACGAGCGCGGCCGCTCGCGTGAGATCGACCTCGTCGGGGGAGACACCCGAGCCGGCATCCGCTCCGACCACGAGGAAACCGCGCGCCTTCAGGAGCGAGAGCGCGTCCTCCAGGGCCACGTCGTGCACGACGGGAACCCGGAACAGCAATCCGGCCGTCGCGCGAACCGTCTTTGGATTGAAGGGATCGACCGAGCCCTTCGCGAAGAGGACCCCCGATGACCCCGCGGCGACGGCCGACCTGAGCAGCGTCCCCGCGTTACCCGGATCTCGCACGTCGGCCAGAACCACCACCAGGTCACCCTCGATCGCGCCGGCATCGATCGCCCGCGCCTCCGCGACCGCGACCACCCCCTGCGGGGTCGAGGTATCGGTGAG
The DNA here is from genome assembly GCA_050693975.1 of Actinomycetota bacterium. GTDB lineage: Bacteria > Actinomycetota > CADDZG01 > CADDZG01 > WHSQ01 > WHSV01. The sequence goes on along the minus strand of JBOGWV010000156.1, from coordinate 2,795 downwards.
AGCAGAGATCACCTGGCGCGTGACGGCCAGGCCGCCGCGGTCGAGGAACTCGGATCCGAAGGGCGCTCCCTCGTCCACGAACAGGTCGCGCACCGCGGACGCCTCGACGGCCTCGCGCACCGCGATGGGCCCCTCAACGAGGAACGCTCCGGCGCGATCTCGCTCGCTGCGCCGAAGCAGTTTGCGGGCCGCGAGGACCCGCGGGTTTCTCAGTGAGCTGACGACCTTTGTCGTTCTAGCTGGCCTTCTTGTCGTTCTCCATCGCGTCGCGCGCGACTTCCACGAGACCCTTGAACGCCTCCGGCTCGTTGACCGCGAGCTCGGCGAGCATCTTTCGGTCGACCTCGACCTCGGCGAGTCGGAGACCGGCCATGAACTGGCTGTAGCTCATTCCGTTCAGGCGCGCGGCTGCATTGATGCGCTGGATCCATAGGCGGCGCCAGTCACCCTTGCGCGCGCGCCGGTCCCTGTAAGCATAGTTGCCAGAGTGCAGGACTTGCTCGTGAGCCGCGCGTAGGTGTTTTCCGCGCGCCGAGTAATAGCCCTTGGCCTTCTTGAGAACCTTCCTGCGCTTCGCCCTGCTCGGGACGCTTGCCTTGACGCGTGGCATCGGGACTCCTCCTTGAGAGTTGCGTGTGTTTGGGGACGGCTACTTCGCCAGCATCTTGCGGATGCGCTTGGCATCCGAGGTAGCGACCTCGGCGTCGGGCCTGCTCAAGCGGCGCTTCCGCTTCGAGGCCTTCTTGGCGAGGATGTGATTCATGTTCGCTCTGCGGCGCCGGATCTTTCCCGTGCCGGTCACCTTGAAGCGCTTGGCAGCGCCCCGGTGCGACTTCATCTTCGGCATGCTTAGTCACTCCTTTCGGCGCGATCCTCGAGAGGATCGCTAGCCTCCTTCTGCTCTGGTCACCTTTACGGGCCGCGAGGGCTTCGGCGGCTCCTCGGTGGCCTCGGGCTTCTCCGCCTGCTTGGGCGGTTGCCCGCCGCCCCTCTTCGGTCTGGTTGGCTGCTGCGGCTGAGGCCTGCTGGGAACGTTGTCCCTGTGAGGCGACAGCACCATGGTCATGTTGCGTCCGTCGAGCTTCGGCGGGGTGTCGACCTTGGCGATCTCTTGAACCTCATCGGCGAGCCGGTCGAGGAGTCGCTGGCCGAGCTCGGGATGCACGGTCTCCCGCCCCCTGAACATGATCGTCACCTTGACCTTCGCCCCCTGCTGCAGGAACCGGACCACATGGCCCTTCTTGGTGTCGTAATCGTGGCGGTCGATCTTCGGGCGCATCTTCATTTCCTTGACCACCACGAGGGACTGCTTCTTCCTCGCTTCCTTCTTGCGGACGGCCTGTTCGTACTTGTACTTGCCGTAATCCATGATCCGGCAGACCGGTGGGTCCGCCTGCGGGGCGACCTCGACGAGATCGAGGTCCTCCTCCTGGGCCATGGCAAGCGCAGCCCTGGTCTCGAGGATCCCAATCTGAGATCCGTCGGAACCGACGACGCGCACCCGCGGAATCCGAATGCGGTCGTTAACCCTCAGCTCCTGTTGTGCGATACGAGTGCTCCCTTCGTTGGCGACAACTCTCTACTGCCGGTCGGTCGGCAAAGCTGCCGGGCGACCCTCTGCTTGTTTCCGGACGTAAAAAAGCCGGCGACGCCAAGAAGATGGGCGTCGTCGGCCCCAAGTTCCCGACCCCCTCGACTCGACCGCAACCGTGGGACGCTCGTGCGTCCCCGCGATATTCCGCCGGGAGGTGAGGGGCCCAAAGCGCCCCTTCTTGGCGATTCCTGCAAGGTGAGAGTATAAAGCCCCACCATGGACAACGAACAAGATCACGAGGAAGAACAGCAGCCCCGCAAAATCCGGGTCGTCGATAAGCGCATCTCGTCCCGCAGCGCGGGTTCGGCTCCCGAGCCTCGCTCCGAGACACCCTCCGCCGAGCGGCCCGAGGAGGCCCCGCGTAGGCCGGACGCGCCTCCCCCGGTCGAGCCGCGGGAGGAAGCAACCGTGACTCCGTTGCGTCCCCCGGCCGACGAGGCCACGGCAGCCGCCTCGCATCCCGCCGGCGGAGCCGCGACCGCCGCGGGACCGCCTCCCGCCCCACCCGGCGCGGCAACCGGCGAGGGCGTGTGGACGCCGGAGCAAGAGGAGGAAGCCCGGCGGATGGCCGAAGAGATGGCCCGCATCCCCAGTGTCGAATGGGTCATAAATGTCTCGGTCACGCTCGCCAATGCGGCGGGGACCAAGCTCAACGCCGGCCTGGCAGACGACGCCGGCCTGGCAATCGACGCCCTGGCCGCATTGGTGGAGAAGGTGGGGCCGCAACTGGGCGACGCCGAGGCCCCCCTGCGCCAGACCCTCGCTCAACTTCAGATGGCCTACGCGCAGATGGCGGCGGGGCCACCCCAGCCCGAGTCCTAAGACCACCCATTGAAAAGGCCCCCGGAAGAACCGGGGGCCTTTATTTGCGGTCGAGGTTAAGCGCCCGCGATGCCTGCGGTCGCTTACTAGGCGCCTGCGGGCCGGACGTTGGATGCCTGCTTGCCCTTGGGACCCTCGGTCACCTCGAACTCGACAGCCATACCTTCGTCCAGGGACTTGTAACCGTCCATCTCGATGGCCGAGAAGTGGACGAAAACGTCCTCTCCGTCGGACTGTGAGATGAAGCCGAAACCCTTCTCGTTGCTGAACCACTTGACCGTGCCTTGAGCCACGTACGCACTTCCTTTCGATGCTTCGAGGAGCGCGAGCCGAGGCGCACCCTCCCCCTTGTAACAACGGCAAAAACGTAGCACAAACG
>JBOGWV010000155.1:0-9720 GCA_050693975.1 Actinomycetota bacterium | reverse complement strand
GAGGAAGGTGCCGCCTCTTTCGCCAAGAGCTTCGACGACCTGGTCGCGACGCTCGAGTCCAAGAAAGCGGAGCTAGAGCGCGAAAGGAACAGCCGTGTTTGACCGGTGGTGCGCTCCTGTCGGCGATGCTCGCTACAACGTCGGACGAAGCTCCCGGATGAGACAGAACTCGTTGGCGGAGGGATCAGCCATGACGGCCCACTCGAGGACAGAATCCGTTTCCGGCCACAGTGCCGGCTCCTTGATCACGCTTCCACCGAGCCTAAGAACCTCGTCGAGCGCGCTTCCGACATCCATCACCGTGATATCGATGTGAACTCGGTTCTTGAGGTCGGTTTTCTTCTCGGGGACGAGCTGCAAAAGGACAGACCCTGCGCCCTTAGCCCCGATGCGAGAGAACTGGCCTTCCCCCGCCGGCCACTGCACCTCGAGCCCGAGGACGGAGGACCAGAAGCGCTCCGATTCCTTTAGATCGTTGACGTCGACCACTATCGAACGGAGTGCCCCAACCGCCATGTGAACCCCCTTACTCGTATCGATCCCGGATCTTCTTCAGACGGTCACGAGTCGCATCCGTCAGCCCTAGGCCCACCGTCGTCTCCCATTCCGCCACCTCGCTGGATGCGGTCGCACAGAAGTCCTCGATCTCCGACAGCGTCCGGAGGTAGAGCTCCATCGCCATTGCAACGAGATGCAACCGATCCGGAAAGGGCCCCCCCGTCTCGAGGTACTCATCGACGAATCCCAACATGTCGTTGATCCCCTCCCGAGCCCCGCGAGCGGTGGCAGCTAGGGAGCCGGCCAGGTCATCGACGCCTCCGTGGTCGGCAAAGAAGAGCCGGAGCATCCCTTCCATTTGCACGACGGGTCCCGAAGGCTCGGTACGGAGCCACGCCTGGAGTGCGTTCCGCCCTGCGGACGTGATCGTGTAGCGGTTGCGCACGCGGCTCCCGACCCGCTCCTTTTCTACGCTTGCCCAGCCGAGCCGCTCCAGCCTTCGCTGTTCGCGGTACAGGTGCGCCTCGGAGCTCGGCCACACGTATAGCAAGCTGCGGCGCGCTTGCTTGGTCAGCTCGTAGCCCGACCAGGGTTGCACCGCCAGCAGGGCGAGCAAAGCGTAGGTCGCGGTCCTGGGCTCCTGCACCCCTTGACAATACTCTCAAAGAGAGTAGCTTTCTACTCTCATAGAGAGTATCGGTCGGATCCCCGGCCGCCCCCGGCTGGGGAAGAATGGAGGAGATGGATGAAGGCTTCAAAGGCGGCCTTGACCGAAGAGATGAAGTCCGAGGGGATCGAAACGCGTGGGGACGACTGGGGCGAGCTGCGCGTGCGACACATAGAGCTTCCCGCGGGCGTGGACTTCACTCCCCTGTTCGAAGGCCTACCCGGAGACCTCTGTCAGTGCCCCCATTGGGGACATGTCCTCGAGGGCTCGATCACGCTTCGCTACGCGGATGGGAGTCAAGAGGTCACCCGGGCCGGTGAGCTGTACTACTGGCCCGGCGGTCACACGGGCTGGACCGACGAGGGAGTGTCTTTCATCGAGATCAGCCCCGCTGCCCAGGTACGAGAGGTAATGGAGCATCTCGCCACCAAAATGGCTGCAACCGGAGACTGATTCAGCCCATCATGCCCCCGACGTCGGCACCAAGTAATCGCCTTTGGTTGACGCTATGCCGGGAGGCGGCAGCAAGTCCGAACTCTCAGCTATGAGCCTCTAACAGCGGTCCGGTCACGAAGGTTGCATACCATTCTGGTGCGACGCTCTCCGCATCGCGGTCGACTGTTAGAGGTTGCAATCCCTCCCGCGGCTCGACCGGGCAATCCAACCGTGGCGGGGAGCACGGCAGGAAGGACTGAAGACGTTTGGGCGAAGGAGGGCGATCCGAGGCTATTAATCCAGGCGCGATGAGGACTCGATCGTAGACTCCGGGACGGAGGCAGGTTGGGGAACCTGCCTCTCCGTCACCTCAACTGTGTCCGCGGGAGCATTCTGTCTTCTGGACAAGAAGAGGAAGGGCAGCGCCACAGCCGAAATCCCCGCTCCCACCAGATATGAGGGCGCGTACCCCCAAACATCGGCGACTCGCCCGAGCACAGGCTGCACCCAGATCCCGCCACCAGATTCCATAAGCGAGTCGAACGAGAGGATCGTCGCCCGCTGCTTCGAGGGAATGAGGCCGTTGAGGTAGGTCTGGCGAATCGGCATCGAAGCCGCGAACAGCAGCCCCCAGACGACGATCAGCGCGATCACCGCCCAGAAGTTCTCGACGATCCCGATTAAACCGAGTGTGATCACGCTGAGTCCTGCGGTTGCGATCAGCGCCGACGTACGACGGTGAAAAAGCCGGCGAACCCAAGGCGCCGCCACACCACCGAGGATCTGCGCACCGGCGACGATCGCCGCCACCAGACCGGCGATCTGGTACGCCTGCGGATCACCGTAGAGCTCCAGCAAGTATGGCTGCAAAGCATAGAAGCCGTAGATACCCACACCACCGGTGAACAGGGCCTCGACCATCAACCACTTGACGGCGGGCACTCGCCAGCCGTACTCGATCGAGGCCGACGCGACCCTTCGCATCTCGGCCAGCGGACGACCGCCCCTCTGGGGTGTGAACCCAACGTCGTGCATGAGCTTGAATGCCACCACGAACATCACGATCAAGATGAAACCGCGGAGCACGAAGGGGACGCCCAGACTGGTCTGCTGCGCGATGAATCCCCCCGCGACTGAGCCGACGAGCATCGCGGCTCCGCTGACGATCTGGCCGCGCCCGAAGACCGACTCCATGTTGCCGGTGAAACCCGTCGCAGTGAGCGCGTCGACCAGCCAAGCCTCAACCGCGCCGGAAAAGAACGTGAAGCCGAGACCGATCAGGATCGACACGACCGCCCAGCTCCAAAAGGGAGCCTCGATCTGCCATAGCAGCACGTACAGGAGCGTCGAAGCGGACAACGTCACCGTGCCCAGCAGATACGAGAGGCGGCGACCGGCGGTATCGGCGACGATTCCGGTCGGCACCTCGAACAGCACCATCCCCAATGTAAAGAAGGCGTTGGCCGCAAACGCCTCCAGGTTCGACAGTCCGGCATCGAGCAGAAAGATTGTGTTGATCCCCCAGATGAGCGACGCCGCCAGCGTGTTACCCAGCAGGAGCAGCAAATAGGTGCGCTGGACGGAGCGAGGTGTAGGCATCGGGTTCAGAAGTTCTCCGGCCTGTCAATCGGCCGAACAGATTCCAAATGACTATCAAGGCTCGTTGTCGAGAACACTCCCACGCTCCTAGCTTTGACTCTCTGGTAGTAGGACCCTGAGTTGGTGCAGAACTCATCGGCGCGGAAGGTATTCCCGGGGGACGAACAAGAGGTAACAGTGCATCCGACACAGATGCTTGGCTACTTCGGCGAGATGTTCTGGTTGAGCCTAAAGAAATTGTCCGGGTCGTACTTCCGCTTTAGATCCTTCAGGCGATCGTACTTCTCGGCGCCGTACGCCTGCCGGATCCGCTCTTCCCCCTCCTCCATCAGGAAGTTGACGTAGACGCTCGTGTGGTAGGGGGAGAGCGCGGTCCAGTACGACCGCGCCCACTCTCGTTGTTCATCGAAACCGCCGGCGGACTCCGTGTTGCCGTTGATGTTGAAGGTGTAGCCAACGCTGCGGCCGTTGAAGGCGGTCTCGTTCTCGCCGACGCGTGATACGGCTCCCCCCATTTGCCAGAGTGCGAGACTCGAGATCGGAGAGGTGATCCGTTGGCCGTACTCGACCATGACGTCGGTGATGTCGTCGTTGATCTCTGCAACATCGCAGGAGCGTACGTAGTACCACCACCCAGGCCGGAACGACGGGTCGAACGTCATCTGATGAGTGAGGTACGGCTTGGGCACGCAGAGATCGAGGGCGGGCGAGCCGAACTCCTTGAGAGGACGAACGACCTTCTCGCCCTCCTCAATCGAGCCCGCGTAGCAGCACACCACACCCAGCACGTGCTTCCCCACGAGATCGCGCGGCACGACGGGAAGATCCGGAGCCCTCCGCTGCACGACGATCGTCATGAGCTCGTCGGGACATCCTGCTATCCAGTCTCGGTAGAAGCGCAGGACCTTGGCCGACTCGTCCATCGGCCAGAAGACGGGACCGGCCATCACGTACGGGCCCAGGGAGCTGAGACTGAACTCGAACTCCGTCACGATCCCGAAGTTGCCGCCCCCTCCTCGCACGCCCCAGAAGAGGTCGGCGTTCTCGCGCTCGGTCGCCTTGACGAATTCGCCCTCGGCCGTGATGACGTCGACGGAGAGCAGGTTGTCGATCGTGAGCCCGAACTTCCGCATCACGAAGCCAATCCCGCCGCCCAGCGTGAGCCCGGCAAGACCGGTGTGCGACACGATCCCGGCGGGGAGGGCGAGGCCGAAGGCCTGTGTCTCGCGATCGAGTTCTCCGAGCAGCACCCCTGCCTGAGCCCTAACCGTCCGTGCTTCGGGATCGACGCGGATCCCCTTCATCAAGGAGAGGTCTATGACGATTCCGCCGTCGGTGGTGGACAACCCCGGGAAGCTGTGGCCTCCGCCCCGCACGGCCACGAGAAGCCCAGTCCTTTTCGCAAAGCGAACCGCGGCGATGACGTCGGCCACGCCCGCGCAGCGCGCGATCAGGGCGGGGGACCTGTCGATCGATCCGTTCCAGACCCTCCGGTGCTCATCGTAGGTTGGGTCCGCGGGAGGAACCAGCTGGCCCCGAAAGGACGCCTCCATCTCGCGGATCGCCGCGTCATCGATACTCGTCAGCACCTTCGACCCGATCGGCACCGTCATCCCAGATCTCCTTCTCCGTAGGCCTTTCAGCTACGTTACGAGACCAGCCGAAAGCGCGGTAGGCCTGCAATCCCCCACATCCCGGGCATTCTCTTCTCCATCACTCCCAAGCGCCTCAGACGTAGACGGGAATCGCAACATCCTTTGGCGCGGCAGCCGCGGGTCACTATTCAGCGGCGGCGGCGCGCGGTTCGCTTCTCATCGGCCTTGTAGCGTTTGAGCTCTTCTTCGAGAAGCGACGTCTGCGCCCGGACTCGATGAACCTCAGCATCGAACACACGCCTCTCGAGCTGCGCAGTCTCGAGTTGGGCGGCCAGCCGGTTTCGATCGGCCTCGATCTGAGACAGCCGCTCCAGCTCGACCCGCAACGGCGAGATCTCGCCCTCTAGCATCTCTCTTTCATTTAAGGCGGTCTCCAGCTTCGCAAGCAGCTCGGCTCGTTCGGCCTCAGCCTCCTCGATTCGCTCGACCATGACCTGCAGCTCGGCCACACTGTTGCGCGTCGACTCCCTCTCCTCGTTGGCATCGTCGAGCTCGAGGCGAAGGCGGTCGCGTTCGGACTCCGCGTCGAACAAGCCGTCGAGTCGAGCTCGGAGCCGAGCCACCTCGGCCTCCAGCGTCGCGCTCTCTAGCAGCTTGTGCTCTAAGCGAGCAAGCGCGGCATCGCGGCTCTGCTCGACTTCGGAGAAGTGCTTGACGCGAAGACGCAGCCGAAGGAGCTCCGACTCGATTCTCTCCTTCTCGCGTAGCGCCGCCCGCAGTTCTTCCGTCACGGCCTCAGAGTTCCGAACAGCAGACTCATCTCGGTTCTCGACTACGGTCTCCAGAACCCTTACGCGATCCTCAAGGGCTGCTTTCTCGCGAAGGATCTTTCCCGTCACTTCCGACGCCCGCGCGCGTTCATCCTCCACCTGCTCGGCCAGAGCCGCGAGTTCCTCCTCGCCCTTTCTCAGTCGCTCCTGTGCCTCACGTCTGGCCTCGACGGCCTCTTCCAGCCTGATGGTCAAATCCTCCACCGCGGTCGAGGGGAACTCAGGGGCCTCTCGCTCGATCTCACTTCGGAGCTGGTCGTGGATAAGTCGGGCGTCCTCGAGAGCGGCTGCGAGCTCGTCGCGCTCATTCTCGAGTGCGGAGATCGAATCCTTGAGCGCGGCCGCCTCACGTTGCGACTCCTCGAGGGCCATCTTCTCGCGCAGGATCGTTCCCACTACATCCGAAGATCGGGCTCTTTCGGCCTCTAGCTGCTCCGCCAGTCTGGCCAGCTCCTCCTCTGACTTCCGGAGTCTCTTCTGGGCGGCACTCTTCGCCGCGACAGCCTCTTCGAGCTTGGCGGTCAGATCCTCCACCGCGGCGGCCGGCGCCGGAGCCTCGACGCCGAGCCTCTCGATCTCCATTTGCAGTTGGTCATTGAGGCCTCGAGCTTCGGTAACGACCTCGGCCAGCTCGTTTCGTTCGCTCTCGAGCACGGAGATCGAATCCTTGAGCGCGGCGATCTCGCGATGCGAGTCCTCGACTGCTGTCGAGCTCGCCCCGAGTCGCATCTCTAAGTCGGCCACACGTCCCGCAGCCTCCGCGGCGGCCCGCCTCGCTTCATCCAGCTGCTCCCCGAGGCGCAGGATCTCCTCCGGAGCGGCCGCTACGTTCGAGATGGCAGGCGCGCTCCGGCTGCTGCTTCTGTGGCCGGGACGCACTGCAGGGGCGCGGCCCGACAATGCTTCGATCTGGTCGGGATCGACGTACAGGAGGGTCGACGCCGGTAGATAGAAGCCGTCGAGTCTCCCTTCCTCGATGAAGGTCTCGAGCATTCGCTGGCTTACCTTCAGGGCCCTTGCGCCCTCCCAGGCAAGAATGAGGGGTTTGGACCTTGCAGGAAATGGGCTGGGACCTGATCCCGTGGTCATGGTCGACCTCGCTTGCAATTGCTCTCCATCACAACGATCCGAAGAGGTCGTTGGCTATTCGGATGACGGCCGGGCCGAGGATCACCACGAGCAGCGACGGCAGTACACAGAAGATAGTAGGGAACAGAATCTTGACCGGAACCTGCATCGCCTTACGCTCGGCGCGCTGTCGCCGCCGCGTGCGAAGCTCCGCAGCCTGGGCTCTGAGGACCTTGGACACGCTCACTCCGAAGACATCGGCTTGGATCATTGCAAGTACGAAGCTGTCGAGTTCCTCTACCTTCGTTCTTTGAGCCAGATTCTTGAACGCGTCGACGCGCGACTCCCCCAGCTGGACCTCCTGAAGCATGCGCGCTATCTCGTCTGAAAGCTCTCCCGGGACCTTGTGAACGACCTGCGCGAGCGCGCCGTCGAATCCGATTCCCGCCTCGACGCTGATCGTAAGAAGGTCCATCGTGTCGGGCAGCGCCTTTCTGATCTGCTCCTGTCGACGCGTGGCCATACCCGACAACAAGACGTCCGGCGTCACGAAGGCAAGGCCCGCAAGTCCCACCGTCATGACTGCGATCCGCAGAGGAGAAGCGCCCGAGGTCAGGCCGAGCAGCGCCGCCAGTCCACCGCCGGCCAGACCGCCCAGAACCTTCGTCGCACCTATGCGCTCGACGTCCCAGCGCGCGGGGCTTCCGGCGAGCGCAAGCTTGTGCTCGATTCGATCGTTCATTCCGTAAGGAGTGATGCGCCGCACCACGCTTCCCAGGCCCGCCACGACCGGCGAGATGACGCGCTCTACGAATGAACGCGAGAGGACTTGCTCCCGGACGCTCGATGTCATGTGCTCGATCTGCGACTCCAGCAGGTCCACGACTCGCCGGCGTCGCGCCAGCACGAGGTCGATCACCAGTCCCGCGATGACAACTGTCGAGAAGGTGGCCACCAGCGCGAGCGGGAGATAGAGACTAGACATCGATCTTCACCATCTTCTTCATCCACAGGTAGCCGGCGACCAGCAGGGCGCCGGCCGCCCCCACCATCAGTATCCCGACTCGGGTGTTGAACAACAGGCTGATGTACTCGGGGTTCACCCTCATCAGATAGAGCGCAACGCCGATGGGGAGCACGGTGAGGATCCCGATCGATATGCGGCCCTCAGAGGAGAGGACGTCGACTTGCCTTCTCAGCGTCTCTCTGTCCCTAAGCGTGTCGGCGACTCCGTCAAGGAGCTCCGCAAGGTTGCCTCCAACCTCGCGCTGGATGTTGACGGCCAGGACGGCCCACTTGAAGTCCTCGCTCCCCACGCGCACCGACATCGCCGACATCGCTTCCTCCATCGGGCGTCCCAAGCGAATCTCCGCGACCAGGCGGGCGAACTCCGTCGCTCCCGGCTCGCCCGTCTCCTTCGACACCATGTCGAGGGCCTGAAGAAAGCTGTGACCGGAGCGAATAGAGCTGGCCAGGATCATGAGGATGTCGGGAAGCTGACCGTGCAGGCGGTTGAACCGCCGGCGCGCCAGCACCGTCATCACCAGGTTGGGGGTCAACGAAGTCGCGCATGCCACGGCCAGCGCCACGAGCAAATTCCCAAAGACGACCAGGCCCACAAGCGCTCCCGCGAAGGCCGAGACGATCGTCATGGCCAGGAACTCCTCGGGACTGAGGGGCAGACCGGCCCGCTCGATCTTCATGTCAAGGGCCTCGCCTACACCTCTTCGATCGGTCAATCGCTGCGCGACCCGTACCAACAACGAGGGGATCCACCTAAAGCGCCGGTCCGAACTCGAGCGAGTCGACTCGGCCGGGCGCTCGGCGCCTGCCATGGCCATCAGCCGTGACAGCTCTTGGTCCCGCTCGCGACGGTAGCGACCTCCCAAGACCAGCGACAGGATCCAAAAGGAAGCCGCGAACAACAATCCCAGCGCCAGCCAAAGACCCCACGCCCCTCGAACCAGAGGCTGCGGTGGGGCCACTTGCTCGGGCCCCGTTGCACCCGGGGGGGCCTCGATCGGTGCCGGCGGCAGCAGCGTGAGGATGCTGTCCGTGCGTCCGAACGCACTTACCAACAGCGTCGCTTCCCCGCCTGACAACACGTCGGACTCGTAATTCACTAGATACTGGTTGGAGAGCTCAGTGGCGAGCCCCTTGTAGAGCCGGCCGAGATCGGCGCTTGCGACGGGTGAATACTCACCATCAGTCGCCTCTGCTATGCGGCGAAGCGCCTGCTTGTCGAACTCGCCGGACTGTAAGCCGACCGCGAACACCGCGGCGTCCGTCGCCGCAGCCTTGCCAAGCGAGGCCTTGCTCGCCGTGTCTCCCCCATCCGACAAGAGAACGATGTTTCGCTGTCCCGGCCCTGCGAAGAGACCCGAAGCCATGGCTATTGCGTCGTAAAGTGCCGTCTCGCCTCCTGCCTCCAGCGAATTGATGGCGTCCAACAGCCCGGTCCGTTCGGTGGAAATCCGGCGCAGAACTTGGGGGCGGTCGGAGAACGACACGAGGCCGACGCGGATGTCCGGCGGCAGCTCGCTCACGAACGACTGGGCGGCGCCGATAGCCGCCGCCATGGGTTCTCCTTCCATACTCCCCGAGGTGTCCAAGACCAAGACCACATCTACGCTGACGACCGTTTCGTCGATGGGTTGAACGTCGACCTCGCTCACACGAGCACCGTTTTCGGTCAGAAGGACATCGCCCTCCGACAGTGGTTGACGACTCCCGATGGAGATCTGCACCGAGACCTCTGGAAAGTTGCTCGTGTCCACGCGTCTGACGTTCACGCGTTCGCGTGCGACTCCCAGCGCCTCTGTAGGCACCAGCAGCAGCACGCCGGCGATGGCTAGGACGAGCCCGACTCGGCGCGACCGTCCCGCGGTCCGGCTAAGCACTCCCCGCGTCACACCGGTCCCAGGTGATCTGGAGTGAACACGGAAGCCGGAATGACGATGCCGTGATCCTCGAGCTTGTCGAGGAACCGAGGGCGCAGTCCCGTCGGCTTCAATTGACCGAGGTACCG
>JBOGWV010000154.1:0-7475 GCA_050693975.1 Actinomycetota bacterium | reverse complement strand
AGGTGCAGCAGAGCGCGCCTCTAGCGCCACCGCTGGTTGCGCTCACTCCGGGGGATCTGGTCGTGGCTGCGCTCACTGGGGGCCGAGTTGCGGTCGTCGCGATCATCTTCGGCTACGTGCAGGAGGTGTTGGGGGATGAGTTGTTCGACTCGCTATGGCAGCGCGCCGAGAGCGCGCTGCGCTCGGCTCTGCTGCTCACCGTGATCGCGGTGCTATCGGTGGTCGCCTTGGTGCTAGCCACGTCGGTGGCCGCCACCATTCTCGTGTACTGGAACTTCACTGTCAGGCGCCAGGCGAGGCGCCTGATCGTAGAACGAGGTCTGCTCGAACGACGGCGTTCAACCGTGCCACTAACACGGGTGCAGGCGGTTCAGCTGAACGAGAACCTGCTGAGGAGGTTGCTCGGCAAGGCATCGCTGCAGGTGGTGACCGCCGGCTACTCACCGCGCGGCGACGAGCGCGAGGAGACCGCCATGTTGCTTCCAATCGGCGACCGCTCGCGGGCTCTGTGGCTCGCCGGCCTCGCCCTCGACCTCCCCGCCCCGCCCGATCCGCGCCTGGTGCGAGCGCGAAGCGCTCTGGTGCGCCGCATGGTCGAGGCGCTCGTCCTTGTGCTGCCTCTGGTGGTCGTCGGGGTGCTCCTTGCCGACGCGCGCGGCCTCTGGGGGCTGGTGCTGCCGGCTCCCTTCGCCCTGGTCGCATGGCTGTCCTATCTGGGGCTCGGGTTTCAGCTCGCGCCCGATTACGTAGCGGTGCGAACCGGGGTGCTCAACCGGCGCACGACGATCGTGCCACGCGCGAACGTGCAGCATCTCGTGCTGACCCGCGGGCCGGTCCAGCGCGCGTTCGGTCTCGCCACCCTGCGGGTCGGAGTTCCCAAGGCCAGGCCCCGCGCGAGCGACGTCGAGCGCCCCGTCGCGGAGCGAACCCTAAAGGAGCTCTACGGCCTATAGGGCCGAGCCGGTCAGCACGCCGTGGAGGCAGAAGGCGACGGCCTCGTCCGCGAGCTGGGGGCGATCGGCGGTCTGTTGGGTGTCGTTGCCGAAGTAGGTCTCGACGAAATGAAAGACGGTGCCGAGGATGCCGTGCGCCATGAGGTCGGGATCGCCGTGGCGGATGGTGCCCTGGGCCTGGCCTTCCTTGACGTGCACCGCGACGTCGGAGACGACGATCTCTTGACCGTGCGCGACCAGCGCGGCGAACTCCTCATAGCGGGCCGCCGTTCGGATCAGCGAGAGGAACGCGGGAGTGTCTCGGAAGAAGTCGATCGAGGCCCGGATGCCGTGCTCGATGCGTCCGACCGGCTGGGTGACCTTTTCGATCTCCTGACGCTGGGCCCGCCTGAGCTTGAGCAGGCACTCCTGGAGCAGCTCGGTGAACAGCGCCTCCTTCGACTCGAAGTACCAATAGAAGACACCCTTACCGACGCCGAGCGTGTCGCAGACGTCACCCACCGTGGTGCCGTGGTAGCCCTGGTCGGCGAACAGGCGCAGGGCGGTGTCCATGACCTGATCCCGCCGCTTCGTGCCCCGCTTGGTGAGTTTTCGATTGGCCATGGCAGGTACTTTACGCTCGCCCCGCGGCCGGTGCTCGGTTGTCGGCTCCTGTACCATGCGGGCGGTCTAGAGGGGAGTGCAATGGTCGAGGGCAGCAGGCGCAGGGTCGTGATCGTCGGCGCAGCCGGACGAGACTTCCACAATTTCAACACCACCTTTCGCGGCAACGACTCCCACGAGGTGGTGGCTTTCACGGCCACCCAGATTCCAGGGATCGAGGACAGGGTCTACCCTCCCGAGCTGGCCGGCGAGCTTTATCCGGACGGTATTCCGATCGTCGGCGAGGACGAACTCGAGAGTCTCTGTGCGGCTCATGCGGTCGACGAGGTCGTGTTCGCCTACTCGGACACGAGCCACAACCACGTCATGCATCTCGCCTCGCGCGCGCTCGCCGCGGGAGCCGACTACCGGTTGTTGGGCCCTCGATCCACGATGATCGCGTCGACCAAACCGGTGGTTGCCGTGTGTGCGGTGCGCACCGGCTCGGGCAAGTCGCAGACCACGCGTCACGTCGCTCAGTGTCTCAAGGACCTCGGCCAAAGAGTTGCGGTCGTGCGCCATCCGATGCCCTACGGCAACCTGGTCGAACAAGCGGTGCAGCGTTTCGAGACCTTCGACGACCTGCTGGCCGCCGATTGCACCATCGAGGAGCGCGAGGAGTACGAGCCACATCTCATTCGTGGATCGATCGTCTACGCGGGAATCGACTACGGCGCGATCCTCCAGCGGGCCCAGGACGAGGCCGACGTCGTGCTCTGGGACGGAGGCAACAACGATCTCCCGTTCTGTGAGCCCGACGTCCACATCACGGTTTCCGACCCCCTGCGGTCGGGTCACGAAACGAGTTATCACCCCGGCGAGGCGAACCTCCGCATGGCCGACGTCGTGGTCATCAACAAGATCGACTCCGCCGAAGAGGCGGATCTCGCCACGCTCCGGAAGACCATCGGCGAGCTCAACCCCACGGCCCAGGTCGTCGAGGCGCGCTCGCCGATCACCGTCGACGACGAGGATGCCCTGCGAGGCAAGCGGGTGATCGTGGTCGAGGATGGACCCACCCTGACCCACGGGGGGATGCGCTACGGCGCCGGGGTGGTGGCCGCCAAGCGCGCCGGCGCGGCCTCGCTGGTCGACGCTCGTCCCTTCGCCAGTGGGTCGATCCAGGACGTTTACGCCGCCTACCCTCACATCGGCGAGGAACTGCTTCCCGCGATGGGCTATTCCGAGCAGCAACGAAAGGATCTAAGCGACACCATCAACGCCTCGGATGCCGATGTCGTGCTGATCGCGACGCCGATCGACCTGCGCATGGTCTGCAGTCTCGACAAGCCCGCGGTGCGGGCGACCTACGAGCTCGAGCCAACCTCGACCCCCGACCTGGCGACCATCCTCAAGGACCGCCTCCGGCTCTGAGCATTTCGGGGCAATTGGTCAAAGCCGCTCGGACTTCCTGGCCCATAGTGCACGACGAGGGGCCGGCTCGGAGCCGGCCCCTCGTATACGTATGACCGGACGAATCAGTCGCCCAACTGGCCTCTGATGGCTCCCGCCGGGAACACGTCGCTGTGAACGTTGACGTAGTAGCCGCTCGGGTTCTTGCGGATGTCCTTGATGAGCGCGCGATCGGCCGACACGCAATCCGATGCCTCGTCGGTTCCCTCGTGCTCTGCCATGAACAACGGCACGACGACGGGACCCGCCACCCCGGCATCGCCGTCGTGGATGTGAGCCGCGAAGACCGTGCCGTCGATGTCGGCCCAGCTCAGATCGAAGCAAACCTGCCGGGTTCCCTGGTTCAGTCGAAGAGCCGCAAACCCGGTGGCGTCGGGGTCGCCCGGACCGGGCGCTTCCTCTGCCCCCGTGAGGTCTGTGGAGGAGGGTGAGCCCCCGGCCTGTGCGGCTCCGGCGAACGGCATCGCGGCCAGCAGCCCGGCGGCGGCAGCCACCGCCGCTCTGGTTCGCAAGCGTCTATGCATGCATGCTCCTTCCTGTCGGAGCCGGCAAGCCGCCAAGCCAACTCATGAACCACCTTGTCGCTGCGCCTCGAATACTAGTCGCGGCCCTAATTTGTCGCGCGCTGAAGCTCCTCGGGCGCAAGGCGCTCGACGAGTTCCCGCACGAACAAACTGAGGTCGGTGATAATGCCGATCGACTGCCAGGAGCCCCGGTCCATGAGCTTGGTCACGGTCGCTTGGTTGATGTCCACGCACACCAGCGGGACCGAGGCAGGCAGACAGTTTCCGGTGGCGATGCCGTGCAGCATCGTTCCGACGATGATGCAGTAGCCGACGAGGTCATCGCCGTTGCGTCCCCAGATGAGCTTTCGTAGCCGGGGCTGTACTTCGTTCATATCGGTCACGGTCTCCGGCATCGGCCCGTCGTCGCGCACGCTTCCACCGAACAGATAGTCGCAGCCGTGCTTGACGAGGTGATACACGATGCCGTCTTGGAACACGCCCGCGTCGATGGCTGCTCGGAACGAGCCATGGCGCCGGCATTCGTTGATGGCCCTTATGTGGTGTTCGTGGCCGTGCTCGGCGGCCACGCCCGCATCGAGATGGACGCCGAGTGACGTTCCGAACATATTCGACTCGATGTCGTGGGCGGCGACGCCGTTACCCGCAAACAAAGCATTGACGTAGCCCGCTCGAATCAGTGCGGAGATGTCGGGGGCGGTGCCGGTATGGATCAGCGCGGGCCCCGCCACCCACATGATCCGCTTGCCGGATTTCTTGATGACTCTCATCTGTGCGGCGACCTTGTCGAGCATCAGGCCCTTCGGTTTCTCCGACGAGATGTCCGACGACATGAACTCGAACTCGGAGCGACTCCCCGCGCGTGGCTTTTCCAGCGGAAGCGCCCGGATGCCGAGGCCACGCATGACGATGCGCATGCCTTTGCGGACCTCGCCCATCGGGATCGTCCGGGCGGTGTCATCCTCTACGACGATGGCGCAGTCCATCTCGGGGTGCCTCACGCGAATCCACTGGTCATTGATGCGGATATCGGTTTCGAGATTGGTCGAGGAGTAGAAGTCCGGCGGCAGCGCGCCGTCGAGGTCGGCCTCGGCGATGTTGGCATCCTCCACGGTTTCTGGGTTGGCGCCGTGGACGCGCAGTTGATCGAGGAGGGAGACGAGGTCCTCATCAGTATCGGTCGTGACCGTGATGCGCGCGATCGACGCGTCTTCGTTGGTCTTTCCGACCGTCAGCTCGATTATGTCGTAGCTGTTGCCCGAGTTGACGATCTCATCGAGCACCCTCGGCAGCAGCAGCGAATCGATGATGTGTCCCTCGAGTGTCACCGTCTCGGACGGCATGTCAGCTTCTCGCCTTGATGAACTCATAGGTTTGCTCGAAGACCCTGGCGCGATCGACGTCGAGCGTGAGTACGTGATAGCTGTCATCCAGCCACACGATGTGTTTGTCGGTTGAGGCAGCGCGCTCGTAGATCTCGGTGGCGTTGACCGGGTGCACGGTGTGGTCGTTATGAGAGTGCATGACCAGCAGGGGACAGGTCACGTTGGGAAGCGAGAGCCGTGCTCCCTTGAGGAACTGCAGCATGTAATGGGCCGCGGTCGTTGGGAGGCGGTCATAAGCCACCTCGCGCATGTCCGGGTCTGCGATGTCGCCGCCCACCCCGGGGATCGACCTGGCGATGCGCCTAATCACCGGCGAGAGGAACCGCCTGGGGTCCTTCGTCAACACGAAACCGGCCAGCGACACGAGCCCGGCCACCTTTTCCGGATGCCGAGCCGCGAAATCGATGGCCAGCGCAGAGCCGAACGAAAGCGACACCAGAAAGACTTTGTCGCGGCCCTCCGCAACCTTCGCGTAACCCTGCTCGACCGCCTCCACCCACTCCTGCGGGCGCCGCGTGTTGAGGTCTTGCCACGTGGTCCCATGTCCCGGCAGCCGGATTCCCTCGACTGCGATGTCACGCTCGGCGAGGTAATCGCCTAGGCCGCGCAGACCTTGGGGACTCCCGGTGAAGCCGTGGACCAGCAGCGCGCCCACGCTTCCGCCGGCGAGGCTGAACTCCTCGGCTCCGGCAAGAATCTCCGACTGCACTAGATTGCCCTCCTCTTCGGCGACGTGACGAGACGAGCAAGGCGGGCGTAGGCACCTAAAGTCTGCATATCCGAGTTTGGCACCCGCCCGGGGTGTGAACTCTCTAACATGGGAGGCGGGAGCGTGATTTGCACGAGGACAAAGCGACAGTGGCTGTAAACAAGCGTCCACTGGCCGACAAGGCTAGCCTTTCGGCCATCCGCAAAGCCATTCGTGCAGATCTGGGTAAGGCGAAAGCCGACCCCTCGCTCGCCTTCGACTGTCTGGTCGCCGTCACCGAGGCGTGCACCAACGCGCTATTGCACGGCCATCGCACCGACGACCCCACACCCGAGATCCTGTGGGAGGTAGACGGCGCATCGGCTCGTTTCTACATCCAGGACTATTCGACCCAACAGTGGTCGAAGACGTCGCATCCGTCGCGCGATGCCGAGGCCGAGATCGAGGAGCGCATCGGCGGATACGGGCTCGACCTGATGCGCGGCCTCATGGACGAGGTAGACATCCAAATGGGTCCCGAGGGCACGACCGTGTGCCTGGTCAAGTCCCTGGAAAAGGCGGAGGCGATTTAGCGGCGTCCGACGGTTTCTTTGTGCCAAAAGCGCGCTGGAGCGGGAGTCCCCGCGCTCAGAAGCGCTATTCCTTGAGCACGATGGTGGCGTCGACCCAACCGATGCCGCTCAGACCGATCACCTGCGCGGCCCCCTGGGACAGGTCGATGATGCGATCGCCGACGTAAGGCCCCCTGTCGTTGATGCGGACGACCACGCCGCGCCCGTTGAACTTGACGAACAGCAGCGTGTTGAAGGGAAGCTCCTTGCTCGCTGCAGTCATGCCCATGGGGTCGAAGATCTCGCCGTTGGCGGTCGAGTTGCCGGCGAAGCCGGGGCCGTACCAAGACGCGACCCCGCCGAAGTGGACGCCGGTCGACACGTAGCCGTCGGGCAGGCCCGCAGTTGAGGCCGCCGGCAGGGTCTGCTGGATCGTAGTGGTGGGTACGGGCGAGGTCTCGACCGCACGCCGGGCCGCTCGCTCGAGCTCGTTCACCTCGTCGGTCAGGTCCGCGAGGAGCGAGCGCCGGTCGTCGAGCGTCGAGAGGATCTCGGTGCCGACCGCCTCGAGCTCGGCGCGCGCGTCGATCTGATCCTGTTTGCGTGCGTCGAGGGCATCCTGCGCGTCCTCGATGTCGAGGCGAGCGGCCTCCAATTCCTGGAGTCTCTTGCCGTCGATCGACACCGCAACGCTGTTGATCTCGGCCACCGCTATCAGCTCGGAGATGGACTCCGCCGCCAGCAGCATCTCGAGCCTCATGCCGGTGGCTCCGCTCTTGTAAGACTCGATGGCCCTCTCGACGTAGAGGCTGCGCGCCTCCTCGAGCTTGCGCTCGATATCGTGAATCTTCGACTCCAGGGAGCCGATATTCCCGCTCAGCTCGACGATGCGCTGGTCCAGCCCCTCCCTGCGCTGCCGCATGTCGTCGAGGCGTCGCTCGAGGGCGGTGACCTCGTCGGCGACGCTCTGGGCGCGGGCCCTCACGGTCTCGAGGTCGGCTGCGTTGGCGCTCTGGGCGCTGGCGGACGCGATCAGACCGGCGACCAGGCAGGCCGCCAGCAGCACGCGCGCGAGCGTCGAGCGAGATCTGCTCATACCGGATACATCGGTAGGAGGGCGCCCTCGATTGAGCGGCCGCACTCAGGCGGTTAAATAGGGGCGCGCGACCCATGAGACGAAGTCGAGCTTCGAGGAGGGCCTGTGGCGCGGATCGGCATCTTGACCGGCGGGGGAGACTGCCCCGGTCTCAACGCCGTCATCAGGGCGGTGGTCCGAAAGGGCGTCAACCGCTACGGCC
>JBOGWV010000153.1:0-4631 GCA_050693975.1 Actinomycetota bacterium | reverse complement strand
TCGTCCACGGGCAGATCCTGCAACGAGGCGACCGCTTCGTCCGGGGTCACGCGCCCGTCCTTAACGGCATTGAGCAGGTCTTTCACCTCATCGGGGCGCATGGTGGTCAGTGTAGGATCATCCACCGTGCCTGAACTCACCGTCGAAGAGTTGACCCTCGCGCTGGCCGTCGTTGCCGGCGTTGCACTCCTTAGCTTCCTGCTGGTGCTGGTCGTGATGTTGCGCATACGAAAGGTGCGCCGCGAGTACAGGATGTTGCTGGGCGAGAGCGGAGATCAGGATCTCCTCGCCACCGTCGGAGAGTCCGTGGGCAAGACCCGCGACTTCGAACAGAGGATGCAATCGGTAACGGACGCACAGGAGGACCTCGCAGCGGTGGGTCGTCTCGCGCTGCAGCGGTTCGCAATCGTGCGCTACGACGCGTTCGAGGACATGGGCGGGCAACTCTCCTTCTCGGCGGCCCTTCTCGACGACTACGGCGACGGCATCGTGGTGACGTCGATCAACGGTCGCACCGAGACGCGTACCTACGCGAAGTCGGTCAGAGCAATGAAGTCGCAGCACAACCTGTCGGACGAGGAACGAGGGGCCATCGAGTCGGCGGTCTCGGGCACCGAACGCGGGACGGGCTCGGCCGGGCCACAAGGAGATCGTGGCGCGGGATCCCAGCGTGAGACGACTTCCAGTGTGTCCGAAGCGCCTCCGCCGCCCGCTCGCTAGATGATCGACCTGAAGCTGCTGCGCGAGAAACCTGACTACGTGCGCGCTGCCTACGACCGGCGGGGCGGAGTCGAGGGCCTCGAGCGTGTCTTGGAGCTGGACGCCAGGCACCGCCAGCTGCTCGGCGAGATCGAGGGTCTGCGGGCCGATCACAACCAGGCCAACAAGGCCATTGGTAAGACGCCTCCTGAGCAGCGGCCCGAGGCCATCGCGCACGCTAAGGCGATTGGCGAGAAGGCCGAAGCACTCGAGCCCGAACTCGCCCAGGTGAGCGCCGAGTTGGACGAGGTCGCGAGCTATCTTCCGAACCTTCCTCACGAGAGCGTTCCCGATGGCTTGACCGAGAACGACAACGTCGTCGAGAGAACTCATGGTGAGAAACCCGACTTCGATTTCGAGCCCAAGGAGCACGTCGAGCTCGGCGAGACTCTCGGCATCTTCGACTCGGACCGGGCCGCGAAGGCGTCCGGCAGTCGATTCGTATACCTGACCGGCCCCGGCGTCATTCTCGAGTTGGCATTGGTTCGCTTTGCGATCGACTACTTGACCGATCACCGCTTTACTCCGGTTATTCCCCCGGTCCTCGTCCGTCGGCGCGCGATGTACGGCACCGGCTTCCTGCCGGCAGAGGAACATGAGTTCTATGCGAGCGAGCGCGACGAGCTGTTCCTCACCGGTACGTCTGAGGTTGCCCTCGCGTCGATGCACGCGGACGAGATCCTGAAAGAGAGCGATCTGCCGATTCGGTACGCGGGTTACTCGCCGTGCTTCAGACGCGAGGCGGGAAGCTACGGGAAGGACACAAAGGGGCTCATTCGCGTCCACCAATTCGACAAGGTCGAGCAGTTCTCGTTCTGTCATCCCGACGATTCCTGGGACGAGTTCCAGGCGATCCGTGCCAACCAGGAGCGCCTCCTGCAGAATCTCGAGATCCCGTATCAGGTCCTGGTGATGTGCGCCGGCGACCTCGGCGCGGCGGCGGCCAAGAAGGTCGACAACGAGGCGTGGCTTCCGGGGGCCGGGCGCTACCTCGAGCTGACTTCGGCGTCCAACACCACCGACTACCAGGCCCGTCGCCTAGGCATTCGGTTTCGCGGGGCGGGCTCGGCCGGACCGCAGGAAAGAAAGGGGGCGGGCTCGGCCGGACCGCAGGAAAGAAGAGGGGCGGGCACGAGGCTCGTGCACACCTTGAACGGGACGGCTTGTGCCGTCGGGCGGACCATAGTTGCCTTGCTCGAGAACCATCAGAGGGGCGACGGCAGCGTAGCCATTCCGGAGGCGCTTCACCCCTATACCGGCTTCAAGGAGCTCAACCCCGTCCGATGACGTGAACCTCGTGGCAACTGTCGTCGTATCGCTTGTGATCACGTCCCGGTGGGCTAATGTCGAGCGCGAATCAGGATGAATGGGCATCCCACACGCGCAGCTTCCCTGCGCCGCTCCAGGGTGTGCCCATCAAACAAGGGGAGGGATCAGTGAAGCCACGAGTTTTGGCTCGCATCGGCGCGGGCCTGTCGGCGGCGCTCATCGCGGGATTGTTGGGGCTCGCGCCGGCAACGGCGTCGCCTAACGGTGTCGTCGTCTCG
Organism: Actinomycetota bacterium; assembly: GCA_050693975.1. Classification (GTDB taxonomy): domain Bacteria; phylum Actinomycetota; class CADDZG01; order CADDZG01; family WHSQ01; genus WHSV01. The sequence goes on along the minus strand of JBOGWV010000153.1, from coordinate 2,325 downwards.
GAGTTTCGGTTCAGGGGGCCTTTGGGTGGCAACGACGAGTTCGTCGAGCTGCTGAACACCTCAGGCGTTGACGTCGACATCTCCGGTTACAAGTTCATCGGCTGTAGCTCAAGCGGGCCGACCGGCACGCGGGCCACGGTGCCTGCGGGAGTAACCCTCGAGCCGGGCGAGCACTACCTGTTCACCAACACCGCGGCGAACGGCTACTCGGGCACCGTTCCCGGCGACACGAACTACACCACGGGCGTGAGTGAGACCGGTGGGGCGAGGCTCGTAACGGCCGCCGACGCGCTGATCGACGCGTGGGGCAGCACGTCGACGATCGCCGACTGTCGTGAAGGCGCCGGCCTCACGTTGCCGACCACGAATGGTGAGAACGCGTTCCAGCGCATCGCCGGTGAAACGCAAGACACAGACGACAACGCCGCGGACTTTGCAGGACCACAGACCGCGGATCCTGACAACTGGGGCGAGGATCCCGGGGATCCCCCCGGCACCATCTCCAAGATCCACGAGGTCCAGGGAGCGGGTGCGACAACTCCGGTAAACGGCCAGACCGTGACCATCGAGGGCATCGTGGTCGGACACGACGACGAGGACGGCTTCAACTTCGAGCGGAACTTTCCCGAGGATCGCGGCCTCTTCGTGCAGGAGGAGCCCTCCGATCAGGACGCCGATCCGGCGACCTCCGAGGGCATCTTCGTTGGCTTCGTCGACAACGTGCTCGACTATCCCCTGGGCTCGGTAGTGAAAGTCGAGGGCCAGGCCAAGGAGAAGTTCGGCCTCACGATGATCGCCGAGACCTTCGGGCAGGAGCCCACCAGGGTGGGGACGTCGACCGTGCCGCTCCCCGAGCCGGTAACTATCGACGTGACGCAGGCCGAGTCACAGTCCGAATCGAGCAAGCCCTACTACGAGACGCTCGAGGCCATGCGCGTACGACTCGCCGAGGGGACCGCGAATTCCGGTGGGACGACCAAGTTCGACGAGCTCTTCCTGACGCCGGGAACCGAGCACGATCGCGTGTTCCGCACCGAGAGCGAGCCTGCGCTTCTCGCGACCGATGCCGACGCGGGAGCCGGCGATCCCCAGGATCCTTTCGAGGATCCCGACGGTTCGAGCACCGTGGTCAACGCGGATCTCTTCGACACCGTGCAGAACGTGGTGGGACCTTTCGCGTTTTCGTTCAACCACTTCAAGATCATGGTACAGGCCGATGTCGTTCCGACGGTCGTCGATGGCCCCACCGTTTACCCGTACACCGGAGTCGATGAGGCCGGCGCGCGGGACCTTCGCGTGGCCTCCTTCAACGTGGAGAACTTCTTTCCCACCGGCGGCTTCCTCGATCGTTCGCTGGTAACCCAGGAGGAGTACGAGGCCAAGCGGGATCGCATTGTCGATGCCATCGACAGGCTCCTGAAGCGCCCCGACATCCTGGCCATCCAGGAGGTCGACAATGTCGAGATCCTCCAGGAGGTCGGGGACCTGCTCGGTGGGTACACCGCCTATCTCGAAGAGGGCAACGACAGCCGCGGCATCGACGTCGGCTTCTTGGTCGCGAACCGAGTTCAGGTGAACGACGTACGGCAGGTGGGCAAGGAGGCTCCCGGCAGTTGCTCCGACGTCGCCGGTCGCCTGTTCGACCGCCCGCCCCTCATCGCCGACGTTACCGTCCACGATCTGAGCTTCTCGATCTTCAGCAATCACTTCTCGTCCAAGTCCGCTCCCGACTCTTGTCGCGAAGCTCAGGCGGAGTTCGTGGCCGAGCAGGTGAACGCCATCGAGGCCGGAGGTGGCGACGCCATCGTGGCCGGAGATCTCAATGCGTTCGAGACCGAGGGGGCGCTGTCTATTCTGCAAGCGCGTACCTCGTTGGACAACCTGTGGAACAGGACTCCCAACCAGGAGCGCTACAGCTTCGCCTTCGACGGCAAGCTTCAGACACTCGACCACATCCTGATCACGGATGGGCTCGAGGGCGCCTTCGGTGAGCTCCAGTACGCGCACTTCGACAACGACTACTTCGAGCGGGACGCCGAGGGGGACGGGCACAAGGTGTCGGACCACGACCCACCGCTGGCGACCTTGGTGACAGACGCGTGTCCCGATGGCGACGATCGATCGATCGTCTTCGTGCGCGACGTCGACAGCGGAGTCACGAACTACGACACCGGAGACGGCTGCACGATCAACGATCGGATCGTCGAGGAGGATCATCCGAGCAAGAAGGACCTGCGACGGCACGTCGATGAGGTGACCGCTCAGCTCGAAGCCGACGGGATCATCACCTCAGCCGAGGGCGACGCCATCCGGAAGGCCGCAAGG
>JBOGWV010000152.1:0-5927 GCA_050693975.1 Actinomycetota bacterium | reverse complement strand
TTGGCCGGCTTGCGCGAGGTCGATGCTCAGCCACTTTGCGTTGGCGGGCGCGCCCGGAAGTGCGCCGGCCTCCATATAGGCGACCGACCCCTTGGTGAGGAGGTCGACCTCCTGCGCGGGTTGGCCGGGCAGCTCGACCGAGACCGTGGCCTCCGAGTCACCCGTCTCGAAGTCGACCACGCCGTCGGACGAGGACGTCAGCTGCTGTCCTTGCACGTCAGAGACCTGCTGGAACTCGACGCCGGCCGTCCCCGCGTCCTGGGTCGCGGTCGCGGCGGCCGACAGCACTTCGGTCGCCGCTTGATCTCCGCCGTCGGAACCGTTGGAGCCGTCGCTACATGCGCCCAGGCCGAGCAGCAGCACGAGCGGGAGCAGCAGTGTTGTGCGTCGTTTCAAGGAAGATACCTCCGGGAGGTGGGACCAAATGGGTGAGCCCGGAGAGACTCCCTCCGGGCTCGCTGTCTCTTACCCACTCGACTATCAGTGATGCAGGGGTTTACGCGCGAGATCGAGGAACGTCTCGCCGATGCCCTCCGAGAGCGTTGGGTGCGGATGAATCAGCTCCGCGAGCTCGTCGGGGAACGCCTCCCAGGAGGTTGCGAGCTGAGCCTCGGTGATGATGTCGGACACGCGCGCACCGACCGCGTGCACGCCGATCACCGCACCGCCCTTCTCTGCGATCGACTTTACGAAGCCCTGGCCGCCGCCGAGCATCAACGACCGTGCGTTCGCGGCAAAGGGGTAGCGAGCGGTGGTGACCTCGAGCCCGAGCTCCTTGGCCTTGTCTTCGGTGATCCCGACGGAGGCGACCTCGGGCTGGCAATAGATGATGTGGGGGATGTTCTTGTAGTCGACGGGCACCGGGTTCTGGCCCGCGAGGTGCTCGGCGAGCTTGATGCCCTCGATGAAGGCGACGTGAGCGAGTTGAGGATGCATCCAGTTGGCATCCGGGACGTGGATGGCGTCCCCGATCGCATAGACGCCCTCGACGCCGGTCGAGAACATCTGGTCGACGACGATGAAGCCCTTCTCGAGTTTGATCCCGGCCTCCTCGAAGCCCATGGAATCGGTTCTCGGCGCACGTCCGATTGCTACGAACATGCGGTCGGCCTCGAGGGTCTTGGTCTCGACCCCGGTGGGCGATCCGTCCGAGCGCCTCTCAATCTCGACCTCGACGCCCTTGTCGGCGGTCTTTGCTCCGGTGACGGTCACGCCAAGTTCGAAGGCGATCCCGCGCCTTTGCAAGAGCTTGAGCAACGCCTCGGAGATGTCCGAGTCCTCGGCAGGCGCAATCTTCGGGAGCATCTCGACAACCGTCACCTCGGCGCCGAAGCTGCGGAACACGCTCGCGAACTCGAGCCCGATGTAGTTGCCGCCGACCACGACGACCGAGCCGGGCATGTCGTCGGCCACCAGCCCATGGTTCGAGTTGTGCACGCGCTTTCCGTCGGCCTCGATGAACGGGAGATCACGCGGGAACGAACCCGTGGCGAGCACCACGGCCACCTTTGCCGTGATGGCGCGCTCGCCCTGCCCCTCGACCTCCACCGTCACCGTCTTGTTGTCCGTCAGTCGTCCGTAGCCGTCGACGAGGGTGACCTTCTTGCGCTTGACGAGCCCGGACACGCCCTTGTACATGCTGCCGACTACCGAGTCCTTGAACTTCTTTACCTGCTCCCAGTCGTAGCCGGGCTGATCGGCCTTGATGCCGAACTGATCCGCGTGGCGGATCTCGTCGAGTAACTCGCCGGCGTGCAGCAGGGCCTTGGTCGGGATGCAGCCGCGGTGAAGACAGGTGCCGCCGACCTTGTCCTTCTCGACCATGGCGACGGACATGCCGAGCCCGGCCGCTCGGAACGCGCACGAGTAACCGGCATTGCCCCCGCCCAGAATTACGAGATCGAAGGAGTCCGATCCGTCAGCCACGACAACCTCCCACCAATATCAATGTGAGGTCTGACGATAAAGCCTCAGCCGTCCGGCGATTTTCCGGCGCGAGCCCGGGCTCGGTGCGCGGCGACCGCACTCCGGTTCGAGCACTTGTCCGAGCAATAGCGTCGCGACGAGTTCTTCGACGTATCGACGAACACGTCGACGCAGTTCGTGTCGGCGCAGACCCCGAACCGCTTCATGCCTCCCTCGCACAGCACCAGCGCCAGCCCCATGGCGCTCGATGCACCCGCCTGCTGCGCTAGAGGCGCGTCGGGGGCCGAGAAATGAAGGTGCAGCGCCGACTCATCGTGATCCGTCACGTAGGGAACCGACCGGGACTCGTCCAGGACCGAGTTGATGGCGCGGGCGGCCTCGATCTCATCGGCGGACTCGAAGACCCGAGCCAGCCGGTCCCGCAGCAGGCGAAAATCATCGAGGTCCTTCCCGGTCAGGGAGCCGGGATCGCCGGTCTCGTCGAGGAAGCCAGTTCCGACCAGAAAGGCGCGCAGGGCCCCGACGGAGTCCAGGGCATCGGGCTCCGGTTCGAGCGGCGGCGAGGTGTTGACCAGGTCGACCGCGAACCGGATCGGCGCCTCGCTGTAATGACTAAAATCCACTTGACTTCTTACACCTCGTTGGCTACTGTAAGGAGCAATCTTTGGGACGCATCTTACAGAGAGGAACGGCAAAATGCACGCCCTTATTTCCTACGACGTCGCCAAGCTGATGCTTGACGACCGCCTGAGGGCCGCCGACGACGCCCGCCTGGCCCACGAGATAAGGACCGTGCGGAGCCATCGCCGCCCCGTACGTTCCACGGTCGGGCGCGGCTTGATCGCTCTCGGCGCTCGCATGTCCAGCCGGACCCAGGAGCCACAGCATCACCACTAGCGCAACCTTGCTCCGCAATGCTTACAGTAGGGGGCATTGGGTGAGCCGACCCCGCCGCACTCGGTACACCGCGCGGGTGCGATCGTTCTACCGCTCGTGCGACGAGCAACCGAGATGGCCAGCCAGCCGAAGGCCAGGATGAGCCCCAGCATGATGGCAGCGTAGGCGTCCAGTCCCGCCATGAGACCCACGCTCACCGTGAGAGCGACCGCGAGACCCACCACGAGCGTGACGGCGAAGCTCATGGGTCTTTTCTCATCCGAGTTGCCGGCGCAGGAAGTCGATGACCGTGGTCATCGCGCCCTCATCCCTGCGCAAGTGATGACCCGCACCCTCGATTATTCGCAGTTCGGCGCGCCCCGAGCGATCCGCAATGCGCTGCGCATGGTCGACGGGAACGACATCGTCCTCGGTCCCGTGCACGATCAGTACCGGACAGCCCACCTTAGTGATCGAGGTCTCAGTTTGAACCGATTCGAACTCGGCCGCCCAAACGCTCGGATCCTCGAGCACCGCCGGCGCGACCGCCATGCCAGCCTCGACCGTGATGCGTTGGAGGGCCTCGGCAGGACCGCTTGCGAACGACAGCCACTTTGCCGGTGCCGCCAGAAGGCAAAGGGCCTTGACCGGAGCTCCGCGTTTCGCGACCTCTGCGGCCACCGCTCCGCCGGCCGACGATCCAACGATCGCAACCGGAAGTCCCTGAGCACCGTCGAGCGACGTAGCCGCGTAAAGAGCCGCGAGCGCGTCCCGCACCCAACCCTCGATCGAGAAGAACCCGGGTGAGTTGCGCGCCGCCCGCATGTCGATCCATGCGGCCGCAAAACCTTCGGCGGCGAAGCGTCGAGCGAGTCCCGGATAGCCGGTGTCGCCCGGCTCTGGTGGGTTGATCGAGGGAATGCCGTGCAGCAGCAACACCAGGGCGCGCGCGTCGTTGGGCACGTACGCGGCGCCCGCCAACCGCAATCCATCGACGATGACGGGCAGACGCGATTCGGCGAACGTTGCCTGACGCCCGGGTGAGTCCATGGGTTGATTCAAACAGGCTTCAATCCCCGTCGTAGCCTTGGCTCATTCATGACCCAGGCCCGATCAGCACGCGCCGAGAGGGCGGTCCTCGCCGCTCTTCTGCTCACGTGCATATTGACCGTGAGCAAGCTGGCCGTGTGGCTGGCCACGGGGAGCCTGGCGGTCTTCTCTCAGATGCTCGACTCGGCCCTGGACATCGTCGCCCTGTTCCTGCTGTTCTTTGCCGTCAGGTTGGCTCGCAAGCCCGCCGATGCCTCCCATCACTACGGTCACGGCAAAGCCGAGAACCTCGCCGCGTTCGTACAGACGTTGATCCTCGGGGTGGTGGTGGGAGGAGTTCTAGTCGAGGCGATCGGACGGCTGTTCGAAGACGCTCCCGCGCTTGATGTGCCGGCCTACGCACTCGCGCTGTTCGTTGGATCCGCCGGGGTCGACGTGGTGCGGGTGCGCTTCCTTCTTCGTGCCGCTCGCTCGGAGCGATCGGAGGCGCTGCGAGCAGGTGCTCTGAACTTCGCAGCCGACATCGGCACCGCCTTAATCGCGCTGATCAGCCTGTTGCTGGCCCGCGCCGGGTTCACGAAGGCCGACGCGATCGGCGGAATCCTCGTTGCCGTCGTCGTGGGAGTCGCGGCCATCCGGCTCGGCAAGCGTTCGGTGGACGTGCTCATGGATCGTGCTCCCGATTCACGAATCGCCGAGATCGAAGCGGCCGCGGCGGGAGCCCAGGGAGTGGCCGAGGCGCGCCGCGTCCGTTTGAGATCGAGCGGCGAGAAGTTGTTTGCGGATGTGACGGTGGCCGCGGGCCGCACGGCGACGCTCGAGCGGGCACATGACATCGCCGAATCCGTCGAGCGCGAGATCGCGCGCGTTGCTCCGGGCACCGACGTTGTTGTCCACGTCGAACCCGCGTCCGAGACATCGGGATTCGTCGAGCGCGTATCCGCCGCGGCAAGTCGAAGTGCCGGTGTGCACGAGATCCACAACGTCCTGATCCATGCTTTTGACGAGGGGGGCTTGCGCAAGCTTCACGTCACGCTGCATGCAAAGGTCGACCCCGACACCTCGGTCGAGGAGGCTCATCGACTGTCCGACGAGATCGAACATGCTGTGGCCGACGAGCTGGGGCCCGATGTGCGGGTCGACTCCCACATCGAACCTCTCGAACCAACGACGCTCGGGCGCGACGTTACCGACGCGCGCGCCGACATCGTGGCGCTGGTCGCGGAGGTCGCCGAGCGCGAAACCGACGTGATCGATTGCCACGAGGTCCTGGTCACTTCAGTCGACGGCGAGCTCTCTGTGGTCGCACACGTCAGAGGTCCGCGGACGCTTCCGCTGAACCGCATTCATGCTGCGTCGGTGCGCATCGAAGACGCTCTGCGATCGGCTCGCCCCGAGATAGGCCCCGTGCTGATTCATTTCGAGCCGGCATGACGGAGCGCCGGCGCATCGCCTCGGGCTCTCCGTGGGAACCAAAGATCGGCTTCTCTCGAGCGGTTCGAGCCGGCGACCGCGTCTGGTCGGCGGGCACCGGCCCCATCTGGCCCGACGGAAGCTGCGACAACGATCCGGAGGTGCAGGCTCGCCGTTGCTTCGAGATAGCGATGCTCGCGCTTGGCCGCGCCGGAGCCGCCCCCCGTCATGTAGTTCGCACGCGCATGTACATAACCGACGCGGCCGATCAAGACGCCGTCGGCCGCGCCCATCACGCGGTGTTCGGCGCGGTCCGCCCCGCCGCAACCATGGTCGTGGTCGCCGGACTGGTGGACGACCGCTGGAAGGTCGAGGTCGAGGTCGACGCCTTCATCGACGACTGAAACTCAGGTAACTCTTCGGGCGCGGGCACGCCGGGGCTGAACGCGCTGCCGTCGGGACGCAGCCAGGTCGCTCCGTTGGGCTCGAGCCGCACGTCCCAGCAGTGCTCGTGCACCAGGCGATGGTGGAAGCTGCAGGCGAGCACCAGGTTGTCGAGATCGGTGGGGCCGCGCTCGGGGGTCCAGTGCTTGATGTGATGGGCTTGGAGGAACCAGCGGGCGCCGCAGCCGGGGAAGGTGCAGCCCCGGTCCCGATGACGC
>JBOGWV010000151.1:0-11108 GCA_050693975.1 Actinomycetota bacterium | reverse complement strand
GGCTTTCCTCGATGATCGATTCCGAGGCCATGACCGCGGCGCTAACACAAACAGACGATCCCCAGGCCGCGGCCGACAGGCTCGTCTCGCTGGCCAACGATGCGGGCGGCGAAGACAACATCACCGTCGTCGTCCTCGACATCGTCGACAATGGCTCGTCGAAGGCCAACCCCGGATGGAAACGAAACGACACTCTCGAAACGGCGGCCCCCTCCCCCGCAACCCCTGTTCCCTCCAGCGCCGAGATGACCGGAGCGGTCATTGCCCCGCCGGCGTCGTCACCTCCTCGAGAACAGGAGGCACAACGGCTGCCACCCTCTCGCCGCGAAGACGACGAGGGCTACGACGAGCGTCCGGCGCGCACCTGGCCCCGGAAGCTGGTCCTGGCCCTCGTCGCCGTCGCGCTGCTCGGCGCGGCGGCCTTCTTCGGCGGTAGTTACCTCCTTCGTAACTCCTGGTACGTGGGCATCAACGAAGACGGCTTCGTGACCGTCTACGAGGGCATCCCTGAGGAGATCGCGGGACTGACCCTCAGCAAGGAGATCGAGGTGACAGACATCCAATCGGATTCGCTCCCCGACTTTCTCGCGGAGAACGTCGCCGACGGGATCAAGAAGGACTCCCTCGAAGAGGCTCGCCAGCAGATCTCGACCATCGAGGATCAGGTCGCAGACGACGCCCGGCGCGATCGGCAGCGAGATCGCAAAAGCAACGACACGAACGCGAAGGACTGACGATGGCGGCCAGGCCAGGCGTTCGCCGTAACAGCGAACTCGCCCTCTTGATCATTGCGCTCATCGTGGGAAGCGGAGCGATGGCGCTGGTGGCTCTCTCGCGCGACGTCGCCGATGGACTCAAGGTCGCCGCGCCGCTGATCGCGACGCTGGCTCTCGGCTACGTCATCGTGCACATACTCGTGCGGCGCCTCGCTCGCCAGGCCGATCCTCTCGTGTTGCCGCTCATCGCAGCCATAAACGCGGTTGGTCTCGCAGCCGTCTACCGCCTGGACCCGGCACCCGATGGCTACGGACCAGCCCAGCTGGTATGGACCGTGGTCGGGCTGGTGTGTTTCGTCGCCACGCTGATCTTTCTGAAGGACTACCGAGTGCTCGCGCGTTACAAGTACATCTTTGGATTCGCAGGGCTCCTCTTACTACTTCTTCCCATCACGCCGCTGGGCACCGAGATCAACGGGGCCAAGCTGTGGTTGCGCATCGGGCCATACAGCTTCCAACCGGGTGAGCTGGCGAAGCTTTGCCTCACGATCTTCTTCGCCGGCTATCTTGCCGAGCGCAAAGAGCTCTTGGCGATCGCGAGTCGCAAGCTCGGACCGATTCGCATTCCCGACCCCAAGCATTTCGGCCCCCTGCTGCTGATGTGGGGCGTATCGCTGCTTTCGATGTTCTACCTGAAGGACCTGGGTTCGAGTTTGCTGTTCTTCTCGCTCTTCCTCGTGATGGTCTACGTTGCCACCGCGCGCATCGTCTACGTGGCGTTTGGTGGCCTGTTGTTCGCGGTGGGAGCCGCGGTCGGCTACTCCGTGTTCACTCACGTTCAGGTGCGAGTGCAGACCTGGCTCGACCCGTTTAATCCTGACTACATCCAGGACGAGGCCTACCAGTTGACGCAGTCGCTGTTCGCTTTCGCCACTGGGGGACTGTTCGGGACGGGATGGGGGCAGGGGAGGCCTGACATCATCCCGGCCGCCCATACGGATTTCATCTTCGCCGTCATCGGCGAGGAACTCGGGCTCATGGGTACGGCTGCGGTAATTGTTGCGTTTCTGCTCTTGGTCGCCCGTGGATTTCGCATCGCGCTGAGCTGCCGTAATGACTTCGGGCAGTTGTTGGTTACAGGTTTGACGGCGATCTTCGCCATCCAGACGTTCGTCATCTTGGGAGGAGTCACGCGGTTGCTACCGCTAACCGGCATAACCCTGCCTTTCATGTCGTTCGGCGGATCCAGCATCCTGTCGAACTTCATCCTGTGGGCGATCCTGATTCGCGTCAGCGACCAGATCGCGTCCGAACCCGACCCGGCTCTGACCGGCGAGATACTCATCGGGGGTCGTTAGGTGTCGCGGCAGATCACACGCGTCGGTGTCGCGATGATGGTGATGCTCATGCTGGTGTTCTTTCAGCTGAACTACCTGCAGATCTTTGCCGCCGACAGCATCGCCTCGAATCCATCCAACGCGCGCCGGCTGCTGCAGGAGTACTCGATCAAGCGCGGCGACATCATCACCGCCAACGGCGACACCATCGCCCAAAGCAGCAACACCGGCGGGCGTCTCAAGTTCGAGAGGAGCTACCCGGAGGGCGAGCTGTTCGGACACACCACCGGCTTCTACTCCATTGTCTACGGCACGTCGGGGATCGAGAGCGCTTATAACGACGAGCTGCTGGGCGAGTCGAAGGTCATCTCGATGCAGGACATCGAGGACAGCCTGTTCGGCTCCGGAGAACAGGGCGACATCGTTCGGGTAACAATCGATTCGGAGATGCAGCAGGTGGCGCGCGATCAACTCGGAGACCAGCGCGGCTCGGTAGTAGCAATGGATCCCTCCAGCGGCGAGATCCTGGCGATGTGGAACAACCCCAGCTTCGACCCGACTCCGCTGGCCTCGCACGACACCAAGGTAGAACGTCAAGGTCGCGCCGCGCTCGAGCCCAACTCGCCGACCTCGCCTTTGATCAACATAGCCACCCAGCGCGGCTACCCGCCGGGCTCGACCTTCAAGGTCGTGACCGCAGCCGCGGCCCTCGAGTCGGGGGAGTTCAATCCGAGCTCGACCTTTCCCGATCCCGTCGCGTTCGATCTCCCGCAGACGGACGCCACCATCCAGAACTTCTCGGGCGGTACCTGCACGGGCGGTGGTCAGATCACGCTGGAGGTGGCCCTGACCGTGTCGTGCAACACGACCTTCGCCGCAATCGGACAGGAGGTCCCGGACGAGATCGCCGCGACGGCCGAGGGCTTCGGGTTCAACTCGGCCATCCCCTTCGATCTGCGAACCGAGCCCAGCACCTTCCTCGAGGCCGACGAGGACAACCTGCCCCGACGATCGCTCAGCGCCATCGGTCAGGGTGACGTGGTCGCAACACCGCTTCAGATGCTTCTCGTCGCCGCGACGATCGCCAACGACGGAGAGGTGCCGCGCCCGCGTCTTGCCAGCGAGATCATCGATCCGTCGGGCGGAGTGGTCGAGCGGTTCAGTCCCGAGACCTTGGGCTCGGCCATCTCGACCTCAACCGCCAACACGCTCACCAGCATGATGCGCAACGTCGTGCAGGAAGGCTCCGGCACCGCTGCTCAGATCCCCGGTGTCCTGGTGGCAGGAAAGACCGGCACGGCGCAGACGACGGAGGGCGCCGATCCGCATGCGTGGTTCATTTGCTTCGCGGGGCCAGAGGGGGGCGAGCCCGAGATCGCGGTGGCGGTGATCGTCGAAAACGGCGGATCGCTCGGATCGGAAGCGACAGGCGGACAACTGTCGGCGCCGATCGCAAGGGCTCTCATCGAAACCGACAGGGAACTGCGCGGCTGGTGAACGCAACAACGCTTGCGGGACGCTACGTCCTGATCGAAAGAATCGCGGCCGGCGGCATGGGCTCGGTGCACAAGGCCACCGACGAACGACTGGGCCGGACCGTCGCAGTCAAGTTGCTGCGCGACGAGCTGGCCGGCGACCCACGCTTCGTGGAGCGCTTCCGGCGCGAGGCGCGCGCGGTTGCCGCGCTCTCCCATCCCAACATCGCCGGCGTCTTCGACTACGGCGAGGACGACAACCACTACTTCATCGTCATGGAGTACATCGACGGGAAGGACCTCGCGCAGAGGATGAGGACCGAGAGCCCGTTCAGCCCCGAGCGGGCGGCGCGCGTCGCGGCCGGAACGCTCGACGCGTTGCAACACGCGCACTCGGCCGGTGTCGTTCACCGGGACATCAAGCCGGCAAACATCATCGTCACGACACGCGTGGCGGGCTCGGACGGAACGCAGAACGAAATGGTGAAGGTCACGGACTTCGGGATCGCGCGCGCCGTGGGTGACTCGACCCTGACCGCGACGGGCTCGGTGCTCGGGACCGCCAACTATCTTTCTCCCGAACAAGCATCGGGGGGAACCGTCGGTCCCGCGGCGGACCAGTACTCCACCGGAATCGTGCTGTACGAGATGCTCGTCGGGACCGTCCCGTTTACCGGCGATTCACCAGTCGCGATCGCGATGCGCCACATGTCCGACGACCTGGCAGCGCCAAGCACCCTCAACCCGGACGTGCCACCCGCTCTAGACGCGGTCGTGATAAGGGCGACGGCCAAGGAGCCGGCCGGCCGTTTCCCCGACGCTCAGACGATGGCAAGCGAGCTTCGGCGCGCGCTCGAACCGGGGCCGGTGCCCGCTGCGATCGGTGCAGGTGTGGTTGGCGGAGATACCGCCGTCCTGGGTGGACCCGGCGACACCCGCCCTCAAACGCTGGGGTCGCGTCTGACCGGCGATTGGAATCCTCAGCGAGTGGGCCGCGCCGTGCTGGCTACGTTCGCCGCGCTGATCACGATCGCGCTGTTGCTCTTGCTGTTTCGTGCCTTCACGGGCGATGACGAGCCCACCGGCACCGAGCGCAACCGGAACCGGGGAGGAGGCGGTCAAGCGGTCGAGACCACCCCCGAAGGTCAGGTGGACCCCGCGAGCGCGACCATCCCCAACGATCTCCTTGGGGAACCAATCGAGGAGGCACGGAGTCAACTAGAGAGTCTGGAACTCGATCTGAAAATCAAAGAGGAAACCGAGCCCACCTCCGAGGTGGCGCCCGACACGGTTCTGGGGGTGTCGCCGGAACCCGGAACCGAGGTATTCGAGGGCGACACCGTTACCCTGACCAAGAGCGTCGAACCCGAAGAGGACGAGGGTGACGAGGACGAAGAGGACTCGGAACACCCGGGCAAGGGCACACCGAAGGGGCCCAAGGACAAAGGACCAAAGGACGACGATTGAGCACCACTGACGACCTCTACGGCAACCGCTACCGCGTCACGGGATTACTCGGGACGGGCGGAATGGCGCGCGTTTACCGCGCGCGCGACGAGCTGCTGGGGCGCGAGGTTGCACTCAAGGTCCTGAACGAAAGACTGTCGAGCGACCGCAGCTTCGTCGAGCGCTTCAGGCGCGAGGCGCAGAACGCAGCGGGCCTCAATCATCCCAACATCGTTGCGCTCTACGACTACGGCGATGAGGACAACCGCTACTTCATCGTCATGGAACTCATCGAGGGACGCTCGCTGGGTGAGGTGATCAGCGAGGACGGCGCCCTCATGCCCGAGCGCGCCGCCGAAATCGCATCGGATGCCGCCAAAGGACTCGCTCGCGCTCACCATGCCGGGATCGTGCATCGCGACATAAAGCCCCATAACATCATGATCACCAATGGTGGCCAGATAAAGGTCACGGACTTCGGGATCGCCCGCGCTCTCGGCGGCGACGCCGAGGCAACCATGACCCAGACCGGAATGGTCATCGGTACCGCCGCTTACCTCTCGCCCGAACAGGCGCAGGGCAACCCCGTCGACGCGCGCAGCGACGTGTACGCGTTGGGCTGCGTTCTGCACGAGATGCTTACCGGCGATGCGCCATTCGCGGGTGACACGCCTCTGGCGATCGCGTACAAGCACGTTCGCGAGGAGGCGGAACGCCCTTCGGCGGTGAACTCGGACGTTCCCGAACCGCTGGATGCCATCGTGATGAAGGCGATGTCCAAGAACCCAGACAACCGCTACGCCGACGCAGGCGAGATGGCCGAGGACCTCGACCGTTTCCTTGCGGGTCAGCGCGTCGCCGCCACTCCGTTCCTGGGCGAGACGAGCGTCATGGGGGCGGGCACGGGCACTCAGGTAATGCGCGAAACCGAGGCCTACGAGGAGTACCCGGAAGAGCCCGAAAAGAGCAACGCCGGCAAGTACATCCTGATCACCCTCCTGGTCCTCGGGCTACTGGCGCTGGGCGCGTTCCTGCTCGCCAACCTGTTGGGCGGGGGAGCCGAGGTCGAGGTCCCGCGCGTCACCGGGCTCAGCGAAGAGCAGGCGACCCAGCGCCTCGAGAACGCCGGGTTGGAGGTCGATCCGCGCGACCGCTCCCACGCGAGCGTCGACGAGGGCGATGTCTTCCGCCAGGACCCCGCGGCGGGCGAAACCGTCGAGGAGGGCGACACCGTCGTCATCTTCGTTTCAAGTGGGCCCGGTGAGGTCACGGTGCCAAACCTGACGGGGTTGACCGAGGAGGACGCGAGGGACGCGCTCGAAGCCGAGGGTCTCGAGCTGGGCAACACGAGGACCGAGAACTCCGATCAGGAGCAGGGCACGGTCATCGCCCAGAATCCCGGCGCGGGCGAACAGCTCAACGAGGGCGAGGCGGTCAACATCACGCTCTCGAGCGGCGTCGCGCTGGTCCAGGTTCCCGGCGTCATCGGCCTCGGCGAGGGTGAGGCCATCGCCACGATCGAGGGAGCCGGTCTCGTCGCCGAGGTCGTTCGCGAATCCAGCGAGGAGGAAGAGGGCACCGTCATTGGTCAGGATCCGGAGGAGGGTGCCGAGGCCGAAGAGGGCGACACCGTACGCATAGTGGTCTCCGAGGGCGAGGAGTTCCAGATGCCCGACGTGCGCGGCCAAGATGCAGATGATGCCGAGCAGACCCTCGAAGAGGACTTTGGGCTCGAGGTCACCCAGGAGGCCACCCCGGCCCCCTGTCCCCAGGAGCCCGGCACGGTGTGTGACCAGGACCCCGCCCCCGGCGATACCGTCAGCCCCGGCGACAGCGTCACCCTGTTCGTTCAGGAAGGCGACCTTTAGCCGGGCCGTGGATCCTCCGTCTTGGAGTGAGGACGACTCCGACGTCTACCGGCGTCTGGCTCCCGTTGCGGTTCCGGCCCGAAGGCGGCAGCTGGCAACCGTGGCCACCCTGCTTCCGTTTGCCGCCGACGATGAGTTCACGGTTGTCGAGCTCGGGAGCGGCGAGGGCCTTCTCAGCCACACCATCGCGCTGACCTTCCCGCAGGCGCGGATCGTCGCGCTCGACGGCTCGGAGTCGATGCGCCGCGCTACCTCGAAGAGGCTGACCGAGGCCGGCGACCGGGTGACCGTGGCTTCGTTCGAGCTTCAAGGCTCCGAGTGGCGCTCCCATCTCGATGGAGTCGACGCGGTCGTGTCGTCGCTCGTCATCCATCACCTCGATGGAGCCGGCAAGCAGAACCTCTACACCGAGATCGGACGACGAAGCTCGGCGCGAGCAGCACTCGTCATCGCCGACCTCGTCGCGCCGGCCACGGCACAGGTCGAGGAGTTGCTGGCGGCCACGTGGGACGAGGATGTCGACACCATGGCAGCGGAACTCGGCGACGCCTCGCTCGGGGAGCTGTTTCGAAGCACCGAGTGGAACTTCTACCGCTATCCCGATCCGATGGACCAGCCATCACCCCTGGGCGCTCAGATCGCATGGATAGAGCGCGCGGGGTTCACCGCGGCTGACTGCTTCTGGATGGAGGCCGGACACGCCATCTACGGCGGCTATAAACCGGGGGCCGGGACCGATCTCGTCGGCTACGGACGCGCCCTCCAGGCCGCCGATGCTGCACGGGGTCAGGCGGGCTGATGCACCCCGAGAACGTTGGCGAGCAGGCGCGAACCCTCCAGCGTCAGCACCGACTCGGGATGGAACTGCACACCCTCGACCGCGAGGTCTCGATGACGCAACCCCATGATGGTTCCGTCGTCGGCGCGGGCGGTGATCTCGAGCTCGTGCGGAAGATCCGACTCGCGCACGCACAGCGAGTGGTAACGCGTTGCCTCCATCGGATCCGGCAAATCGCTGAACACACCGGTGGCCGAGTGTTCGATCCACGACGTTTTACCGTGCACCGGTCCCACCTCGGAGCGAATCACCTTCGCCCCATAGACCTCACCGATGCACTGGTGGCCGAGGCAGACCCCGAACACCGGCACGCGTCCCGCGAAGTGACCGATGGCGGCCATCGATACGCCCGCATCCCGCGGCCCCCCCGGACCCGGCGAGATCACCACCGCATCGGGCTCGACCGCTTCCAACTCACCGAGCGAAGCGTCGTTGCGCACCACGATCGGCTCGGCCCCCAGAGCCCCGAAACCCTGGGCGAGGTTGTAGACGAACGAATCGAAATTGTCGACGAGCAACAGGCGCATGCCGTCGAGCGTATCCGCCTCTTGTATGGCTAGGCGAAGCGCCTTGATGCTCGGCCCATGATCCTTGGCCATGACCCGACTTCCCTGGCTGGACGGCTACTCCCCTTCGCGTTCCCGAGAGGTAATCGTCAAACGATCAGAAGTTGGTCGGCAGCAGTCGCTCCGAGAGCGCTATGAGGATGAGCGCGGTGGCTACCGAGACCGCCGCCCACAAAAGCAGCTCGAGCAGTCGTGACTTCCACGTACGGCGCGGTGGACTCGACGTCACGAAGCTCCCTCCATCTCCGCGAACACCACGAGGCGCTCGGACGCGGAGAAGCGCGGGTTGCATGTCGTCAGCACGAGCTCGGGTCTATTCGAGTCTGGGTTTGCGATGTCCTTCGCGTTGGGCAGGACGATCTCAGAGCCGGTGACCTCGTAGGTGAAATCGCCCCAGCGCGTCTCGAGATGGATCTCGTCTCCCTCCCGCAGGCGGTCGAGGTCCCAAAAGGGCGCCCCGTATGTCGTGCGGTGGCCGGAGACGATCACGCGGCCGCGCTCGCCGGGCCAGACCTCCTTCGCATCGGTACACAATGGCTTTTCGAACCCCTCGCGGCAGTCGGGGTAATGGCCGGGACCCTTCTTTAGGTCACCGGTGTCGACTCCCTCCACCACCACCTGGCTGAAGTCCATATCCGGAATCCTCATCCGGAAGACCGGGTCGCCCGGGCCCGGCTCGAATGAATCGGGCACTTCGATGGCCTCGGTCGGTTGGTCCTGGACCGCCACCCGAATGGGATCCGCGGCGTTGAACTCGGCCTCGAGCGCCTCCTGGGCCCGGCTCGTCGCGAGCCCCGTGCCCCATAGGGTCCACGCGACGAACAGCAGGACGCCCACGCCCACGGAGATCAGCAACTTGCCCAACGTCCTCAGCACAGTCATGCGGGAAGCAGGATATCCCTCGGCTACTATTGGATTCATGCCGAAAAGCAAGTCCAAAAGGAAGCAGTTCCAGCGGCAGCCACCGCCGAAGCCCAAGCCGAAGACCTCTTCTCCGTGGGTCGGCTATCTGTTCTTCGGCCTGATGGCCGTCGGGGTCGCCACGATCTTGGCGTTCTACGTGATGTTTCAGGGCGATGGCCCCTGGCTGTGGGTGGGCCTCGGGCTCATCTCAGCCTCGTTCGTGGTCGCCACCCAGTGGCACTGACCGTTGGTCGCCCCGAGGTAAATCACAAGGATGTGGTTTTCCCCACCTGTGGACGAGCCTGTGGACAACTGGATCTGCGGGAGTGAAGGCGGAGGGTAGCGCGTGACCAGAGCCCGCTTCGTCCTCCTGGGCGTTTCCGCCGTGGCCGTGGTGGTGCTCGGCGAGACGTTCGGCTACTTCCGTTCGGTGACGGGGGTGGCGATGTTCGCCGGGATCATGCTGATCGGCATTCGCTACGTCCAGACCATGGGTGACATTCCCCCGGAGCCTGAGATCACCGACGTCAGCGAGTACGGGCTCAAGTATGTGTGCGGAAACTGCGGGCTCGAGCTGAAGGTCGAAATGGCGGCCAAGGACAGGGCCCCGACCCACTGCACGGAGCCGATGACCCTCGTGCGCGAGGGAGGCAAGCCCCCGCTGCGCCCGGTGTAGGCACAAAAGTCAAAGGCCAAGGCAGTCAAGGGACGAGTGCGGGGTCACCGGCCCCGCGCGAAGACGAGATTGAATCGTGTGGCACGAATCCGTCGCTACACGACGGTTTGGCGACAAACGATTGAGTTTGAGGCAATCGGAGCGGGCCGAGGGCTCGAGCGCCCCTAGATTCACCCCCGTAACTGCCGCTTTTGCCTTTGAATTTGCTGTTGCCTTTGACTCAGGCCCTAGCCGAACCGCTCCAGCAGCGTGGCATTGGCCAGGCCCCCGCCCTCGCACATGGTCTGGAGCAGGTAGCGCCCCTCGCGCCGCTCGAGGGCATTGAGGCCCGTGGTCATGAGGCGAGCTCCCGACGCTCCCAAGGGGTGGCCGAGGGCGATCGCTCCGCCGTGGACGTTGACGTGCTCGTCGAACCAGGTGTCGTCGAGTTCGAGCTCCTTCTTCCATGCGAGCACCACGCTCGCGAAGGCCTCGTTGATCTCGACTACATCGATGTCGTCGAGCGCGACCCCGGTGCGCGCTAGGAGCTTCTGGGTAGAGGGAATCGGGCCCGTCAGCATCGTCACCGGATCGGTACCGGCAAGGGCGAAGCCGACGAACCGTGCGCGCGGCCGCAACCCAAGCTCCTCGGCCTTCTCCGGCGTGGTGATCAGCAAGGCCGAAGCACCGTCGGTGATCTGCGAGGAGTTGCCCGCGGTCACGATGCCGTCTTCCTTGAAGGCGGTCTTGAGTGTGGCCAACTTCTCCAGATTGGGGGTGCGCATGCCCTCGTCGGTCTCGAATAACTCGTCGGAGACCTTTATCGGGTGAATCTCGTTCTTGAAGGCGCCGGATGAGGTGGCCGCGAGGGCGCGCTCGTGGCTGCGAGCACCAAACCGATCGGCCTCGGTACGCGTGATGCCCCAGCGTTCGGAGATGATCTCGGCGGAGATGCCCTGAGGCACGAGTCCACCCTCGTAGCGACCCATAAGGCTGTCGGGAAACGGGAAGCCGGGGATCTGGGCGCTGGATCCCATGGGCACGCGACTCATCGACTCGACCCCGCATGCGATGGCGACGTCGTAGGCGCCGGCGATCACGCCCTGCGCCGCGAAATGCGCCGATTGCTGGCTGGACCCGCACTGGCGGTCGATGGTCGTCGCCGGCACCTCCTCGGGCAGCCCCGCGGCAAGCCATGCGTTGCGCCCGACGTTCAACGACTGCTCGCCGACCTGGCTCACGCACCCACAGATCACATCGTCGACCACTCCGGCGTCGATCTTGCTGCGGGCCACAGTCTCGTT
>JBOGWV010000150.1:0-2105 GCA_050693975.1 Actinomycetota bacterium | reverse complement strand
ACCGACACCGACACGACCTCGGGTCATGGCACCCACGTCAGCGGCATCGCCGCCGGTGACGGGAGCCAGTCCGAGGGCAGGTTCGCCGGGCTAGCCCCCGGAGCCACGCTCTACGGCTACTCGACCGGCGAGGCGATCAGCGTGCTGTTCGCCGCCGAGGCCTGGCAGCACATCCTCGAGAACAACGACTCGCTGGAGACCCCGATTCGGGTTGCGAACAACTCCTTCGGGGATGCGGGCGGCAGCGAGTACGACCCGGAGTCGATCTTTGTGAAGCTCCCGAACGCCCTCGTGGCAAGTGGAGTGAGCATGGTGTTCGCCGCGGGCAACGACGGAGGGAACGGGTCTGAGGACATGCTGTCCTCGATGGCCAAGAACCCGACCCCGGGCGTCATCACGGCGGCGAGCTACAACGACGACAACTCGGGGACTCGCGATGGCCAGCTCAGCGGTTTTTCGAGCCGTGGCGAGCAAGGTGACCCGGTCAACTACCCGGACCTATCAGCCCCCGGTGACACCATCACCGCGGCATGTCTCACGGTTCAGCCGGTCTGTGCCACCGGGCTCGACACCGCGGCGGCACCGTTCTACTCGACCATCTCGGGCACTTCGATGGCATCCCCCCACATCGCCGGCGCCGTCGCGCTGCTGTACCAGGCGCGACCCGATCTGACGCCGGCGCAGGTGGAAGACGTCATCCAGGACACCGCCCACAAGTTCACCGCCGGGGGCGGCTACGAAGCCGATCCCCAGAACGCCGGCGGCACCACCTCGTTCGACAAGGGCGCCGGCCTTCTGGACACCTCCGCAGCGCTCGATTCACTCGGAGTCGCCAAGCAGTAACCGTACGATTACAGAGTTCAAATACAGAGGAACCGCCCGGATCAAATGCCCGGACGGTTTTCTCATAAGGCTTTCTCCACCCCGGAACGCTGTATTTCGCGAGGAAAATGCCCTTGGCATCTTGACCTGAGGCCCCTTGTTATGTCCCACTACAGCGGTAATAGGTAATAATCGACAGCGACCTGCGCCGGCCGGGCTTGGGTTGCTTGTGGATTGTGGCTAGATAGGGGGAAAGCATGAGGTTGAAGAACAGAGCCCCGCTGTGGCTCTGCTTGTTGCTGGTATTCGGTCTCTTCGCCGCTTCTTGTGGTGGCGATGATGATGGTGAGGGCACGGACGGCGGTGGCGACACCCAGGCAGAAGGTCCCACCGGCGGTGAGTTCGCGGTATCGATCTGTGAACCTCAGTTTCTCCAGCCGGGCAACACGCAGGAGACCTGCGGCGCCCAGGTGATGCAGTCGCTGTTCACCCCGCTGGTCGAGTTCGACCCCGACACCGCGGAGCCGTACAACGTGGTGGCCGAGTCGATCGAGAGCGACGATCAGCAGAACTGGACCGTCACCATCAATGACGGATGGACCTTCCACGACGGGACTCCCGTTACGGCGAGTTCCTACGTCGACGCGTGGAACTGGGCGGCCTACGCGCCCAACGGTGCGCTGAACAACTACTTCTTCGGCAACATCGAGGGCTATGCGGACCTGAACCCTGAGAAGGGCAAGCCTAAGTCCGAGGAGATGAGCGGACTGACGGTCGTGGACGACCTGACCTTCGAAGTCGCTCTGACCGAGCCGTTCAGCGGCTTCCCGCTGACCGTCGGCTACACCGCGTTCTATCCGCTTCCCGAGTCGTTCTTCGACGACCCTGACGCCTACAACGAGGCGCCGATCGGCAACGGTCCCTACCAGATGGACGGCGAGTGGGAGCACGATCAGGGCATC
The DNA here is from genome assembly GCA_050693975.1 of Actinomycetota bacterium. Classification (GTDB taxonomy): domain Bacteria; phylum Actinomycetota; class CADDZG01; order CADDZG01; family WHSQ01; genus WHSV01. The sequence goes on along the minus strand of JBOGWV010000150.1, from coordinate 321 downwards.
AACGTCGTTCGTTACGAGGATTACCCCGAGACTCCGGGCAACGCCGACGCGGTCGAGTTCCGAATCTACGCCGACGTCAACACCGCTTACACGGACCTGACGGCGGGCAACCTCGACATCATCGACTCGGTTCCGACCGAGGTGCTGGCGCAGGCGCCACAGGAGTTGGGCGAGGGATTCGTCCAGGCTCCATCGTCTTATTACGGCTACATGGGCTTCCCGCTCTACGAGGAGCCATGGGACAACCTCGAGCTGCGCCAGGCGATCTCGATGGCGATCGATCGCGAGGCCATCACCACCGCGATCTACCAGGGCGCATAC
>JBOGWV010000149.1:0-7928 GCA_050693975.1 Actinomycetota bacterium | reverse complement strand
CCCTTCATCTGGTCGGGGTGGTACTCGCAGAAGAAGTCGTAGGTCCCGGGCTCGACGCCACTGGTGTCGACCGTCAACGAGTCACCCGCGTCGACATCTTCGTCTAGCCCTGCGTCTTCGGCGGTGTTGTTGTGCTCGGCCTCGCCGTCGTTGGTGAGCTCGATGCCGTCTCCGGCCGCAATCGTCACGGACTTGGGGTCAAAAGCGAAGTCCGATGCAGTGATGGTCGTGGCAGCACCGCCACCTCCGCCACCTCCGCCAGTGGCTTCCGCACCTGCGTCGTCACCTCCGCAGGCCGCGGCCAGTAGGGCAATGATGCCAACGGCAACGAGCATTCGCCTGGTGTTCATCGGTTCTCCTCTCATTCGACTCTCACGCTTCCTTTCATCTGGGGGTGGATGGCGCAACGGTACGCGTAGAGGCCAGGCTTCTTGAAGTTCACGGAGAAGGAGTCGCCCGAGTCCAAGGTGTCGGAGCCGAACTCCCCGTCCTCCGCGGTGACGGTGTGCCCGGTGGGATCCTCGTTCGACCAGGTGATCTCGGTGCCGGCCGGAACCTCGGCCCGGGTGGGGGAGAAGGCGAAATCCACGATGTCGATGCGATCTGGTGCGCCGCCCGAGGTGACCTTCTTTAGAGGAGCGTCTTTGCGCACCTCGAGGAAGCCCTCCATACCCATGTCGTCGTGACCCTCGACGAGGCACTCGATCTTGTAGACCCCGGGGGGAAGCTCCATGCTGAGGTGGGTGGACTCGCCTGGTTCGATCAACTCGGACTCTGCCTTGAACAGATCTCCCGAGCCGTGCCCGCTGCTATCGCCCTCGAGCTCGATCTCGAAGCCGTGGTTCATCGTCCCGCGATTATGGAGCACGAAGTTCACCCGACCCGGCCGGATCGCCGAAGCCTCGGGAGCTAGGGCCCACTCAGCAAGCCCGATCTCCAGGCCTCCTCTTCGGGGGTCGATCCGCTTCGGCTTGCTGCTTTTGTCGGTGGGCTGAACCCTTCCGACTCGGGGCTTGTCCTGGGAACTCGAGGGCCCCGACTCTGTGGATGAGGTGCCGGCGCAAGCCCCCAGCACCAAGGCGAGGACGATGCCCGCGATGGGTACCCGGTTGGTGGTTCCGCCGAAACGCATATGTGACGCCTAACGAGGATGGAGCCGGCGCGTTACGCGCCGGGCAGGAAAGCTGCCCTCGATGGTCAATTCCTCCTAAAGGGACGGAGCAGCCAGGAGGAGGCGGACGTGATCAAGGTATTTCTGAGGGGTCGAACTCGCGCCGCGATCGCGTTGCCTGCGATCGTCGGGCTGTTGACCTTGGGGTTGCTGCAGGGCGACGACGGCTCCGATATGAAGCCCCGGGCTTCGGCCGCAGAGTGCCCGCCAGGCTTCCAATCCTGGGACCAAGAACGATCCATCGAGCGCGAGCTCAAGGCTCCCGACCTCTCTGCCGATTTTGAGGAGCTCCTCGCCGAGATGGATGCCGAGCTGCCCTCGTCGGGCGTCTGTCTGTCCAACAAGCATCCCGAGGAGTTCGCCGAGATCCAGGCCATGCTCGGACAGCGGGTGTCGCGTGCTGCCGCGCCCTTTGACTCCGTGGCTCCCGGAGCCTTCCAAAACGCAGTGACGCAGACCGCCGCACTCGAGTCGGCCTCTCCTCGAGTTTCGGGGACGGGAGGAACCTGGCGGCCCGTGGGCAAGGGCCCACTGATCTCCGATCACCCCCGCTACGACGAGGTAAACGGGCTCGGTCTCTCACAACTGGCGGGTCGCATCGACAGCCTCGATTACGACGAGAAACGCGATCGGCTGTTCGCCACCATCGGCACGGGAGGCTTGTGGATGTCCGAGGATCGCGGCCAGAGCTGGGCTTCGATCGGAGACACTCTCCCGACTCAAACCAACGGCGCGGTGTCGTGGTCCGACGCGCGGGGAGGCACACTCGTGCTGGTAAGCGGTGAGCCGCTCATGGGTGGGAACACCTACACCGGACTCGGTGCGTTCTGGTCCAACGATCTTGGTCGGAGCTGGCACAAGTCCAGGGGCGTTCCGACCGAGGCGCTCGGCTTCCAGGTCGCGGTGGACCCCACCGACCAGTCCAAGATCTACGTGGCCAGCTCGATGGGTTTGTTCAGGTCGACCGACGCGGGGCGAAGCTTCGCAAACGTCGAGCTGCCCACGGGTGAGTGCGCCGGCAAGACCGGCTATGGCCGGTGCCAGTTCGCCAACTTCGTCACCGACGTGGTGATCCAGGCGCCCGGGGGCACGACCGATGAAAGTGGCGGCGTGGTTCTGGCCGCCGTGGGATATCGCGCCGGGCTGGCCGAGTTCCCCAACGGCGAGATTCACTCGACTCACAACGGCCTATTCCGCTCGAACAACGGCGCACCCGGGAGTTTCCAGAAGCTCGACGTGTCGGGTGACGGTGCCACTCCGGTGGGCTTCGCACCGCAGCAGAACATCGGGCGCGTGGAACTCGGCGAAGCGCTCGGCGAGAAGCAGGATCACAACTACGTCTACGCCATAGTCGAGGACGCTGAACTGTTCAACGGCGGCGTGCCTTCGATCGACGTACCCGAGGATCCCGGCGCGGACGATCAGGCTCTTCACAACACCGCATTCAACGGGATCTACGTCTCCGACGACTTCGGGGATAGCTGGACGCGCATGGCCGATACCGCAGAGGTCGCAGAGAACCCAACGACTCACTCAGGACTGGCGGTCACGGGCCAGGCGACTCTGTTCGCGCCGGGCGTGCAGGCTTGGTACAACATGTGGATCAAGCCGGATCCCACACGCCAAACGGATGACGGCGTGCCGACCCGGCTGACTTTTGGGCTCGAAGAAGTGTGGGCGAATCGCTGCGAGGGCCCGCAGAATACGCCCGAGCAGGTTCCCTGCGACGCCGGCGAGGTGGGAGACTTCGAGGTCATCGGGCCCTACTTTGCAGACGAGGCCTGCCTCCTGCTCGACACCGGCACGCCCACGTGCCCGACGGCCGAGGACGGCACCAATCCAGAGACGACCACCCACCCCGATCAACATGACGCGCTCTACATCCCGGACGGCAACGGCGGGGTTTCGTTCGTGGTCGGCAACGACGGCGGTGCCTACGTGCAAACCGTGGGCGCGGACGAGCCCTTCACCGCTCACAACTGGGGCAAGGGCGACAACGACGGTTTTCACACCCTGTTGCCGTACGACGCCGAAGTGGCCAAGGACGGAACGGTCTGGTACGGACTCCAGGACAACGGGTCGGGCAAGATCACGCCCGGAGACCAGAGCCAGGTCATGACCTTCGGAGGTGACGGATTCTTCGTTGCGGTCGAACCCAACAACTCCGACGTTGCTTACTCGGAGACCCCCTTCGCCGACATGCGAGTGACCACCGACGGGGGACAGACGTGGCGGGGCATCGCACCTCCGATAACGGGCTCGATGTTCTCGAACCCGTTCGTGATGGATCCTGACGACTCCGATCACATCGCAACCTCGGGCACCGAGGTCGTGGAAACGCTCGCCGGTGAGGACACGCGCAGCGAGGGCTGCGGTGATCCAACCGGGGCGACCGGCGAGTGCGATTGGAAGCAGGTCTTCGATCTCGGCAACGCGGATTCCGAGGGTGCGCCGCCCAACTCCATGTCCGCCATCGATGTCGACGGCAATGCCGCCTACGTCGGATACTGCGGCGTGTGCGACATCCTCAATCGTGATCCCGAGACGGAGCCCTTCCTCAACGGGCTGGCGACCAACGTCGGTGGCAAGAAGTCGCCCAGGAAGGGCACACCGCGGGGCTGGCACCATGTGGCGGCCAAGGGATTGCCCAACCGCTACATCACCTCGATCGCGATTGATCCCAAGGACCGCAAGGTCGTATATGTGAGCCTTGGTGGGTACGCGAATCGTGAATGGGTGCCGCCGGGCTCCTACCTGGACCGCAACGCAGGACTCGGCGAGGGACACGTGTTCAAGTCGACCGATGCCGGCAAGTCCTTCAAAAACGTGTCGGGCAACCTGCCGAACGTCTCGGCGAACTGGGTCGAGATCCACAAGCGACAACTCGTGCTCGGCACCGAGACCGGCGTGTTCGTGTCCAAGAACCTCAGCGGTTCGCGCTGGGCGGTACTGGGCAAGAACCTCCCGGCCGCTCCGGTAGTGACGGTGCGCAACCACCCCGGCAATCGGTCAAAGATCATCGTGGCGACCTTCGGGCGCGGCGTCTATCAGTACCGCTTCCCCAAGTAGCGGTCGCGTTCCTAGAAGTCGAAGAAGGGCTCGGCCTTGCCCTCCTCGGCAAGCTTCTTAAGGCGAGGCAGGATCTGGGCCCACGAGAAGGCGATGAAGGGGAACGACTCTTCGGTGGTCTTCCATCCGGAATGGACGAACAGCGCGCTGAGGTTGCCGTCGTCGTCGGTCTGGATGTCAATCGATACATCGGTGCCGATCCACTCCGGCGGGCCCGAGAGGCAGTGCCAGGCCACGCGCTCGTTCGATGTTTCCTCGGTCACCTCGAAGTCGAACGTGATCGGAGCATCGGGGAACGCGACTCTCATCGTCGAGCCGGTGCCCTCGGGCCCCTCCGTGTGGTTGCTCCACCAGCCGTTTACGCCCTCGTTGGTTGACAGAGCCTTGTAGATGGACCCGGCGTCGGCGCCAATGGGCACGCGCAACAGGATGCTCGCCATGCTTCGCTCCTTCAGTCGAAGAAGTTTCAATTAAGTAGCAACTTAACTATACTCAGGCCGATGGATGCCCTGCAAGTGGTGGCCGAGCCTCGTCGCCGCGAGATCCTGAGACTCGTTTGGGATCGGGAGCTCAGCGCGGGCCAGATCGCTCAGGGTTTCGATGTGAGCTTCCCGGCGGTCTCGCAACATCTCGGTGTGCTCCGAACGGCCGGCTTCGTCTCCGTGCGACGAGCCGGCAAGCAGCGCTACTACCGAGCGAACCGCAAGGCGCTCGGCCCCCTGCGCCCCGCGCTCGAGGAGATGTGGTCAGCTTCCCTCGACCGGCTCGTCACTCTTATCGAACAGGAGAAGCGATGACGGATCCCGGCGACCTCGTCGTTGAACGCCGGGTGTCGGTGCCACCAGCGGACGTATTCGCCTACTTCACCGATGCCGACAGGTGGATGCAGTGGCAGGGGACAGCCGCCGAGATCGACTTGCGGCCCGGCGGCATCTGGCGCGTGAACGTCACCGGCCAGGGCTTCGCGTCCGGCCAAGTGAAAGAGGTCGTCGAGAACGAACGCATCGTCTTCACCTGGGGGTGGGAACACGATGAAATGCCGGTCCCGCCGGGCTCTTCGACCGTGACGATAGAGCTCGTCCCTGACGGCGGCGGGACGCTGATCCGCCTCACCCATTCCGATCTCCCGCCGGACTCGATCGAGATCCACCGCCAGGGATGGGAGAACTACGCGTCCCGGCTCGCCGCGGTGGCCGAAGGAAGAGATCCTGGGCTAGATCCGCTTCGAAGCGGAGCAGAGGAGGTCACCGATCGCGATTGATGTGATTGCCGAGACCGAGATAGGGCGCGTTCCCGCGGAGGTCGCGGCGTTCGCGATGGAAGCCGAGAACGACACTCGCTGGATCGGTGGCATTTCGACTGCTCGCAGGCTGACGCCGCCCCCGACGGGGATCGGCACGCGAGTCGAGCGCGTCGCGACCTTCATGGGTCGACGCATCGAATACGTCATGGACGTGGTCGAGCTCGTTCCGAACGAGCGCATCGTCCTGAAGTCGGTTAAGGCGCCGTTCCCCATGCGCGTGACCTACGAGTTCGTGCTGCGCGACGGCAAGACGCTCGCGAGCGTGCGCGTCCAGGGCGAGCCCGCCGGCTTTTACAAGATCGCCGGCGGTCTGATGGCACCCGCGGTGAAGAAGAACCTCATCGGCGATCTGAAGCGGCTCAAAGCCATCGTGGAGTCAGAAGCCTGAGATCAGGTCTCTGCGGCAGCGCGGATTATCTGGAGCCCTTCATGGATTCGCTGCGGATGGGACCGGTGAGACAAGATGCAGATTCGCAAGTACTCGTGCCCCCGAAACTCCGCGGACGACAGCCACATTCGCCCCGAAGAGTTGATTCGATCGAGTAAAGCCTTTGCACCTCTGCCGGGGCCATGGGGGCGGAACGCCACCAGCGACAGCTCCGGGGCCCAGGGAACTTCGAACTCGGTGATCGTATTGAGATCCTCATAGACCACACCGGCAAGGTCCAGCTTCTCGTTTAGAGCAGCTTCGAACGCATCGGTGCCGTGGAGATGAAGCGGCAGCCAGAGTCGCAGGCCTCGGAAATCGCGCGTCAACTCCGGAGAGAACGAAGAGAAGTCTGGGAGGCCGGGGTCCTCGGACAGCGCGGGCAAGTAGTGCGCCTGCAGCTCGTGGGCGTGGCGAAGCTGCTCTGCATCCTTGACCAGAAGACAGCCGGTTCCGTAGGGGAGAAACAGGCCCTTATGCGGATCGAGCGTGATCGAGTCGGCCCTCTCGATTCCGCGGAGCCGCGCGCGTCCTCGCTCCGTAAGCTGGAAGAAGCCACCGTATGCGCCGTCGACGTGTAACCAGATCTCCTCTCGCTCTGCGAGCTCGGCGACATCCGGTAGTGGGTCGATGGCACCGGTGTTGATGGTGCCCGCGCTCGCGACCACCATGAAAGGTCGGAGTCCTTGCGCCCGGTCTCGGCTGATCGCGCCCTGCAGCGCCTCGGGGTTCATTCGAAGATCCTGATCCGTCTCAACGACGCACACCGCGCTCTCCGGAAGGCCTGCGATGCGGGCAGACTTGGTTATCGAGTGGTGCACCTCGTCGGAGACGTACATCCTCCCGTCCAAGAAGTTCTCGCCCAGCATGTTCGTGCGCGCGGCCACAATGGCGGAGAGGTTTGACATCGACCCGCCGGGAGTGAGGACACCTTGGGAACCGTCCGGAAGATCGAACAGGTCGCAAAGCCATCGCAGGACGCTGGCCTCAATCTGAACCAGCGCGGGAGCAGGCGCGGAAATACCCGTGTAACGATTGATCACGCAGGCGACGAAGTCCGCGAGGGCAGATGCATAGAGCCCCCCACCGGGGATGTAACCGACGAAGCCCGGGTTCGCGGGGTCGAATCCCTTTCCGGCCGCGATCTCGATCGTGCCGAGCAGCGTCGACAGCGAGCCCGGCTCCGAGCGAGGAGGCCGAGCAAGCGAGGTTAGAAGAGGCTCGAGGGACGAATAGTCCGAGGTTCGAGCCTCGTAGCGGTCATCGATGAACTGGGTGACGAGCTCGAGGACCTCCTCGCCCATCGCTCGCATCTCGTCTAGCGAGGGATCGAACGGAGAGCGTGCCTTAGGGGTCATCAACCGATCTTACGAATCCCCCGGTAACTAGCGCGGTCCGTATGCCTCCTCCAAAGCGGCGATGTCGATTTTGCCCATCTGCAGCATTGCCTTCATAACGCGGTTCGCCTTGTCGGCGTCCTCGTCCTGCAGCATCTCGTCGAGGATGGTGGGGACGATCTGCCAAGACAGGTCGAACTTGTCCTTCAGCCAGCCGCACGGTCCCTCTTCTCCGCCTTCGGAGAGCCTTTCCCACAACTCATCGACTTCTTCCTGGCCCTCGCAGTTCACCAGCAGAGACATGGCCTCATTGAACTTGAACTCAGGACCTCCGTTTATCCCCGTGAACTGCTGTCCCTCGAGTTCGAATGTCACGGTCATCACCATTCCCACAGGCCGTGGGCCTGCTTCTCCGTAGTGCATGACGCTCAGCACATCAGAGTTCTTGAAGATGGAGGTATAGAAATTCGCCGCCTCTTCGGCTTCCGTGTCGAACCACAGGTTCGGAGTGATCTTCTGCATCTTGGCCATGGCGCTCTCCTCTCGTGGCCGGTCTCGCTCGCCCGTCGAAGGTTAGACGGGGAGGGTGGATTGAACTAATCGGTCGGACGGCGGGTCGAT
>JBOGWV010000148.1:0-6385 GCA_050693975.1 Actinomycetota bacterium | reverse complement strand
GCGACCATCCCGCTGCGCCCTCCGCCCAGACACATGAAGGCCACCGGCTTGTCGGTGGGGACCTCCCCGGCCCTCGACGCGATTCTCTCCATTTCGATGTGCGTCGAGTCGGGCACGTGTCCGGCGTCCCACTCATAGGGCTCCCGCACGTCGATCAGGACCATGTCCTCTTCGTTCATGCGCCTGGCCGCTTCGGCCGGCGTGATGTCCATCTCGGGATCTCCAAAGTCAGTCATCTAGTTGACCCTAACGGCGCAAACGACGCCGTCCCGAATGGGAAGCATGAAGGAGCGCCAGTCCGGATCGGCCTCGATCAGCCTGTTCGCCTGGTCGATGATGGGGGTCGATTCATCGGCCTCGACCTCGCCCGTCACCCTGCCCGACCAAAGCATGTTGTCGCACATGTAGAGACCTCCGACGCGCACCCGCGGCTTGGCGAGCTCCCAGGCCTCGGGATACTCGTGCTTGTCGATGTCGCAATAGACGATGTCGAACTCACCGGTAGTGGCGTTGAAGGCGTCGAACGCCGCCGCGACGTGATAGTCCACGGGGCCGTCGAGGCCGGCCCTGCCGAGAAAGTCCAGGGCCTTGGTCTTGTTGTCGGAGTCCATGTCGGTCAGATGTAGCTCCCCATCGGGACCGACCGCCCTGCTGAACCAGTAGGCGGAGAACCCGAAGCCGGAGCCCATCTCGAAGACACGCGTGGCCCCAATCGAGCGAGCCATCACCTCGAGAAAGCGCCCGCAGAGCCGGCCCACGATCGGAAAGCCGCGCTCCTTGGCGTGTTGCTCCATCTCGAGCAGCAGGGGCTCATCGTCGGTTGCGGCGAGCGCGCCGAGGTAGCGGTCGATGGCAGGGTCGAGTATGTCCATATCGTTGCCCTCACTTTCTACTGGTCGATCCATTCTTCTTTGGCGAGATTGTCGAGATGATCGCTACAAGCTCGTCGTGCAGAGTCGGGTTGGCCGCCACCAGTGTCGTACCACCCTCGCCGGTGGGAGGCGGCAGCTCGCTGACGACGCCCCCGGCCTCGGCCACGATGAGACGACCCGCGGCCCGATCCCACTCCTCGGTGTAGGCCTCGTAGAAACCGTCGAGCCGCCGGCATGCAACCGCGCAGAGATCCAGCGCCGCCGACCCGGCACGTCTGATGTCGCGAACGTTCGTCAGCACCTTCGTCGCCACCGCGGCCTGAGCGGCCCTCCGCTGAACGTCGTAGGCAAAGCCGGTGCCGATGAGCGCGGTGGACAACTCGGAGCGTTTCGAAACGCTCAGTTGCTCGCCGTTGAGGCGAGCGCCCTCGCCGCGGCGTGCCGTGAAGGTTTCGGCTCGGTTGGGATCGTGCACGACTGCAACCACGCCGCCGTGATCGTCTTCGATCGCGATGCTCACGCACCACACGGGAATCCGGAAGAGAAAGTTCACCGTCCCATCCAGCGGGTCGACCACCCATCGCAGCCCACTTGCGCCCTCCGAACGCCCGCCCTCCTCTGCGAGAACCCCGTCGTCGGGCCGGTTGGTGGCGATGAAGTCCAAAAGCCAGCGCTCGGAATCCTTGTCGGCCTTGCTCACGAGGTCGGTGGGGGTCGTCTTGGTCTCGACCTCCTGTACCGGCCCCCGAAAGGACTTCAGGAGAAGTTCGCCGGCCCCGTGCGCAGCCTCGACGGCCAGCTCGAGTAGCGCCATGTCCGCTCTGCGGTCCGGCCGAGCCCGCCCTGCGCTCACCCCGGGCTCACCTGCATGGTCTCCTCGACGCGCTGCCAGGCCTTGCGCGCCGCTATCAGCACCGGATCCCACACCGGCGCGAAGGGAGGCGCGTACGACAGGTCGAGGTTGAGCATTCCCTCGACGGTCATGCTGTTCCAAAGCGCGGTGGCCAACACGTCGATGCGCTTGGCCGCCCCCTCCTGGCCGATGATCTGGGCGCCGAGCAACCGGCCCGACTGTCTCTCGACGATGAGCTTGGTCTTGATGTCGCTCGTGCCGGGGAAGTAGCCCGCACGCGTAGTCGAATCGGTGACCGTGGTCAGGTAGTCAAAGCCTGCGTCGGTTGCTTCGTTCTCGGTCAGTCCGGTGCGCGCGACCTCGAGATCGCAGACCTTCGACACCGCAGTTCCCACCACGCCTGGAAAGGTCTCGTACCCGCCACCCATGTTGATACCGGCGACGCGACCCTCCTTGTTGGCATGCGTGCCGAGGGGAATGGTCACCGAAGCGCGCGATACGAGGTGGAACTTTTCGGCACAGTCCCCGGCCGACCACACGCCCTCGGCCGAGGTCTGCATCCGGCGATCGACCTTCACTCCACCCGATACACCGATCTCGATACCGGCGGCCTCGGCCAAACCGACGTTGGGGCGAACCCCGATTCCCAGCACGACCACCTCGGCGGGGATCGTGCGCTTGTCGGTGACGACCGCGTCGACGCGTCCGTCGCGTTCCTCGAACGACTCAACCACCTCTTCGAGATAGACGTCGATCTCCATCTGGCGCATGCTCTCGGCGATGAGCGCGCCCATATCCGGGTCCAGCGTCGACATCGGAAACGCCGACTGGTCCACAAGGCTCACATCCATGCCGAGCGATTTGAAGGCCTCGGCCATCTCGATGCCTATATAGCCCCCACCGATCACGACCGCGCTCTTAGGCTTCTGCTCGTCGACCCAGGCACGAATGTCCACGCCGTCATCCAGCACCTGAACCCCGAAGATGCCCTCGGCGTCGCCGCCGGGCCATTCCGGCTTCACGGGTGTAGCGCCGGTAGCGACCATTAACCGGTCGAAGCCCTCCCATCGCTCGCTCTCCGCCTCGAGATCCCGCACCTTCACTCGACGAGCTTCGAGATCGATGGCGACGACCTCATGTCGGATGTGGGCACTGATGTCGCTGTCCTCGCGGAAAGCCTTGGGGGAACGGACGATGAGGGTCTCGAGATCGTCGACCACATCCCCGACGTAGTAGGGGATGCCGCACGCGGAATAGGAGGTGTAGTGGCCCCGTTCGAACGCAACGATCTCGAGTTCTTTTGGCCCCTGCAGGCGCCGCGCCTGGGTTGCGGCGGTCATGCCCGCCGCATCTCCACCGACGATCACCAGCCGTTCGGTCATACCCTCCTGTCGCCCTCGTCTTGTTGCTTGCCGGCCGATCCTCTGCAACTCTGGCGGCCAACATGACACTAGGGCAAGCCTTCGATTCCGTGCTAACCGCGGCGCTTGCGGGTGCCGAGTGGGCGTGGGCGAAACTGTACGACGATCTGTCTCCGTTGGTTCTTGGATTCCTGCGGGGTCGCGGCGCCGTCGATCCCGAAGATCTCACCGGTGAGGTCTTCCTGCAGATCGTTCGTGACATCCGTTCCTTCGAGGGCGGAGAACGTGACCTTCGAGCGTGGGTCCTATCGATTGCTCATCACCGACTGCTCGATGACATCCGCTACCGCAAGCGTCGGCCGGCCGACGCCGTGCCCGACGATCTCCTGCAGGAGATTGCGCCGAGGGGAGACGTCGAGGCCGATGCGATGAGCTCGATCACCGCCGAGCGCGCGGTTCGGATCATTCGCACGCTGACGCCGGACCAACAAGACGTCCTCCTGCTGAGAATGGTCGCCGACCTGAGCATCGAGGAGGTCGCCAGAGTCGTTGACAAGCCGCCGGGAGCGATCAAGGCCCTACAGCATCGTGGACTGGCACAGCTACGTAAGAAAATCTCGAGGGAGGGCGTATCGCTGTGAGCGATTTCGGCGCTTACTCAAGCGACATGGGTTGGTTGAAGAAACTGGGCGACGAGGAGCTTGATCAGGTGCTCGCCGGAAGCTACGAAGGCGAGGACCCTGCTCTGGACGATCTCGCGGTCTTCGCCCGGGACACCCAAGCCGCCTTGAGTGGTGTCCCGGGCGAAGCAACCCGCCGGGCTCACCTCGCCGCAATGACCGAGGTCGCCCAGAAGCTCGAGGGCGCGCCGGTTGCAGCGGGCACACCGGTCGCTGAGCCCTCCCGGATTCGGAGGTGGAAGCTGGTGCTAACTCAACTCCTGGCGACCCTCGCGGCGAAGGTCGCCGTTACCGGGGTGGCTCTGGCCGCCGCCACTGGAGGGCTTGCGGCTGCGGGGGCGCTACCCGATCCTGCGCAGGACGCGCTTGCCAATGCTGCGGCGAAGGTGGGCTTCGAACTGCCGGCTGGTGACGAGGGCGATGAGACGACCGAAACGAAAGAGCTCCCTGAGGCGACCGACGGGTCACCCGCTCAGGCCGTTCTCGACGTGATCCGAAATTGGGAGGGCGACAGGGGTTGCGAGTTCGGTCACGCGGTGGCCGAGGCCGCAGGAGGAAACCCAGGACCTTGCCCCGATGAGGGCGAAGAGGGTACCGAAGAGAACGGCGACAAGGGCAAGCCTGAGGGCACGCCATCCGGCAAGCCAGACGGGGCCGGCAAGCCCGAGGGGACTCCGTCGACGAAGTCGGAAGGAGCCGGAGAGGGTACGGGCAAGCCCGAGGGCACGCCATCCGGCAAGCCCGATGGAGCCGGCAAGTCCGAGGCGACTCCGGGTGGACAGGATGAAGGCGGCAGGCCGGATGGGGCCGGAGCTCCTGATTCGATTCCCGGTGGCTGATCTCGGCGCCGTTCTCATCTCATGACTCTGCGACCCCCCGGCCCGGCCGGGGGGTCTCTCGTTCGCCGGATCGTTGGGAAGATAGGACCCATGACAACTCACGAGCCCGGCAGCTTCCGCATCGACAAGGACAGCCTCGGTGAGGTGCGAGTCCCCGCCGACAAGTTGTGGGGGGCCCAGACTCAGCGCTCCATCGAGAACTTTCCCATTGGTCGCGACCGCTTCGTGTGGGGACGCCGCGTCGTGCGCGCTCTCGGCCTTCTAAAGAAGGCCGCGGCTCTCGCCAACGGCGAGCTCGGCCAACTCCCGAAGGAGAAGGTCGACCTCATCGTCCGGGCATCGGACGAGGTCATCGCCGGCGAGCTCGACGATCAGTTCCCGCTGGTGGTGTGGCAGACCGGTTCGGGCACGCAGTCCAACATGAATGCCAACGAGGTCATTGGGAATCGGGCCATCCAACTAGCCGGGGGCGAGGTCGGGTCGAAGTCTCCCGTGCATCCCAACGACGATGTCAATCGCGGTCAATCGTCCAACGACACCTTTCCAACGGCCATGCACATCGCCGCGGTCGAAGAGGTGAGCGACCTCCTGCTGCCCGCCGTCAAGTCGTTGCGCGACACTCTCGAGGCCAAAGCAGGGACCCACGCCGAGATCGTGATGGTCGGGCGAACGCACCTCCAGGACGCGACCCCGGTCATGCTCGGGCAGGTGATATCCGGCTGGGTCGCGCAACTCGACCAGGCCACGGATGGCATTCGCCGCGCCCTCCCTGGAGTGTGCGAGCTGGCTATCGGCGGGACGGCGGTGGGCACGGGACTGAACACGCACGCTCGTTTCGGCGATGTGGTAGCGGAGAGGCTGGCGGCCGAGACCGGCAAGGCCTTCAAGGCCGCGACCAACAAGTTCGCGGCGCTCTCGGCTCACGACGCCATGGTCGACCTCAGTGCTGCGCTAAGAACCCTTGCGGTTGCGCTCTACAAGATCGCGAACGACGTTCGTCTCTACGCAATGGGGCCGCGGGCCGGAATCGCCGAGCTGAAGATCCCCGAGAACGAGCCAGGAAGCTCGATCATGCCGGGAAAGATCAACCCCACTCAGTCCGAGGCCATGACGATGGTGTGCGCTCAGGTGATCGGAAACGACGCAACGGTGGCGTTCGCGGGAACGCAGGGACAGTTCCAGCTCAACGTCTACAAGCCGGTGATGCTTCACAACGTCCTCGAGTCGGCCTCGCTGCTCGGCGATGCCTGTCGTGCCTTTAACGAACACTGCGCGATGGGCATAGAGCCGGACGAGGAGATGATCAACGAGCATCTCGAGAACTCGCTGATGCTGGTGACGGCGCTGAACCCGCACATCGGGTACGAGAAGGCGGCCGAGATCGCGCTCAAGGCCTACCGCGAGGGCCTCAGCCTCAAGCAATCGGCTTCCGCTCTCGGTTATGTGGACGAGGTGGACTTCGACAAGTGGGTCGTCCCCGAAGAGATGACACGCCCCATGGAGGATTAGTCCTCCCACCCGAAGGATAAAGACCGGCCGCGCCGAACCGATACAAGGATCAATGCACGGACCGTGTGGCTCCGGGCAGGCAGCAACTGCCGCAAAAAAGACGTTCGAAATCCCAGGTTCTTGTGCTCGATTGGTTTTTCGTGCGGGTATAGGACGAGCGACCAACTCAACTTCTCAGGAGTACTTCGCTTCAATGCTTGCCATTTGTGCACAGTGCGGCTCGGCTCAGGATGCCGAGAAGGCGGGGATCATCTGCTGGTTCTGTGGCGAG
>JBOGWV010000147.1:0-3345 GCA_050693975.1 Actinomycetota bacterium | reverse complement strand
AGGCGTAGTACTGAAGTCGCTTCTCGGCCGTCTTGGCCTCTTCCGGGTACCAGCCCGACTCGATCAGAGTCTTGTCCGTCCACGACGCGGTGCCGACCAGGATGTCTCCCATGAAGCTGAGTCTAGGACGGTGTGACCGGCTCGACCGGCGTCCGGGTTACGTCCAACGAGCGCTTGCGCGCCTCTTGCGCAAACCAACGCGCGTCGCGCAGCGCGCAGCCTCCGGGGTCGTTGTTGAAGTAGACGTACGCGTCGACCCCTGCCAAGTCGTCGTCAAGGCGTTCGGCCCAAGAAGCGAGGGCCGAGCGCCCATAGCAGGGTGCCGGTGACGCGGCTCCGGCATGAAGTCGCAGGTAGGTCCAATCGGCGGTGCGCCACAGCTCGCTCACGGGCCGCGAGCCGCGGTCGGCCAGACAAAGGGCGGCGCCGCGTTTCTCCAGCAGGCGGCGCGTGGACGCGGTCCACCACGACTCGTGCCGGAACTCGACCGCGACCCGCATGTTTGCAGGAAAGCGCTTCAGGGCTTGGTCGAGCAGCTCGTGGTCGGCTCGCAGCGTGGGTGGGAGCTGCAACAGCACGGGGCCCAGCATGTCGCCGAGGTGCTCGACCCGGCCGAGAAAACGGTCGACCGGCTCGGCCGGATCTCGTAGCCGCTTTATGTGCGTGAGGTACCGGCTCATCTTGACCGCCATCACGAAGTCGTCCGGAGTCGAGTCTTTCCACGCCGCGAAGCGCTCGCCGGTCGGAAGCCGGTAGAAGGCGTTGTTGGACTCGACCGTCGCGAACCGGTCTGCATAGAACTCGAGCCAGGCTCGCTGCGGTACCTCGACGGGATAGAAGCGCTCCCGCCAGTCCTTGTAGTGCCAGCCTGAGGTTCCCAGAAACACCGTCATGGCGGTCTTACCCTTTTCTGAATCTAGGGGTTTGCTTGCTTAGCATGTGGGCAATCACCAGCCAGGCAGCATCACCTCTCTTTGTAGCCGCGGGGGGCAATTAGGGGGAACGATCCGTATGGCCGGCGGGCAGCGCGGGAACCGCCGGCGGATCGAATGAAAAGCGCGGCCCGCCTGGTGGCGCCAGAGCTCTGCAGCCGTCGCCAGGCCGGCCGTCGCCCACCCCTAATGGAGATCGGGCCTTCCCTCGAAGGTCGTCGAGGGCTCCGCGTAGAGGCGCTTGGGGATGCGGCCCGACCGTCCGGCGAGCCGACCCGCCTCGATTGCTTTTCGCATCGCTTCGGCCATGCCGGCGGGGTCGCGCGCCCGAGTCACCGCGCTCGCGAGGAGGACGCCGTCGCAACCGAGCTCCATGGCCAGCGCGGCGTCCGACGCCGTACCAATGCCTGCGTCGAGAATGATGGGTACCGAGGCGCGGTCCACGATGATCGACAGGTTGTAAGGGTTGAGGATGCCCATACCCGATCCGATGGGAGATCCCAGCGGCATGACCGCGGCGCAGCCCGCATCCTCGAGCCGGCGGGCCAGAACGGGATCGTCGGTCGTGTAGGCGAGCACCGTGAAACCGTCGTCGACCAGTTGCTCGGTCGCGTCGATGAGCTCGGGCCCGTCGGGCAGAAGCGTCTTGTCGTCGCCGATGACCTCGAGCTTGATCCAATCGGTCTCGAACGCCTCGCGCGCGAGCCGGGCCGTCAGCACCGCGTCATGCGCAGTGAAGCAACCCGCGGTGTTCGGAAGCAGCTTGATGTCGTTGCGCTCCAGGACGTCGAGCACCGAACCACGAGCGTCTGGGGTGATCCTGCGCAGCGCGACCGTCGCCATCTCGGCTCCCGAGGCGACGAGAGCGGCCTCGATTGCCTCGATGCTGCTCGCGCCCCCGGTACCGATCAGAAGACGGGAGTGAAACTCCTGGTCGCCGATGACGAGCGGATCATCCATCGGGCCGCCCCTCCGTCCCGCATGATCCTCCCCCGATCGCGCCCAGCACTTCGACCCGGTCACCGTTCGCCAGTTCGGTGTCGTCCCAGTTAGAGCGCGACACGACCTCGCCGTTGATCGCCACCGCGATGCCCGACCTCCGCCCGGTTCGCGTTTGCGCTTCCACTACGGCCCGCACCGTCGTACCGTCCTCGAGCACGGCGTCACGCCCGTTCAGCTTGACCTTCACGCGACGCGCTCCTTGCTGAACCGGCGCGGCGAGAACGCCTCGATCAATTTGGGGGTCTCGCCCGTAACCAGAAGTTCTGCGATCGCGGCGCTCGTGATCGGCGTCAACAGCACGCCGTTGCGATAGTGCCCGGTTGCGATCACCAGTCCTTCGACTTCGGTCTTGCCCAGAATCGGCGCGTTGTCCGGTGTTCCCGGCCGGAGTCCCACCGAGGTCTCGATCAATTCGAGCTCCGTGACGCCGGGAAGCAGTTCGAACCCGGCACGCAGAAGGTCGTGGACGCCGCCCGCGGTAACGCGCTCGTCGAAGCCACGTTCCTCGACGGTGGCTCCGATCACCACGCGCCCATCCGGCCGCGTCACGATGTACGCATCGAGTCCACGCACGTTGCGGGTGGCCAGACGAGCCTCGGCGGGGCCCCGTAGGTGAAGCAGCTGTCCCTTGACCGGACGCACGGGCGGAGCAACACCCGGCGGGAGACCATCGATGGAAGCGGGAGACGCGCCCGCGGCCAGCACCACGGAGGAACAGCCGATGCCCTCACCGTCGGCGAGGCGTACCGCTACGACGCGCTCGTGTTCCAGTTCCAGACCTGCGGCGCGCCGGCGAACGATGTGGACGCCACCCCGCTCGCACGCGGTAAGCAGAGCATCCACAAGCGCCCGGTTATCGACCTGGTGGTCGTCGCTCACGAGGATGCCGCCGCGCGTGGACGGCGCGAGCGCCGGCTCGAGCCGGCGACATTCGCGGCCACGCAAACGTTCCACGTTGAGGCCGAGCCCTCTCTGGAACTCGAAGAGGCTTTCCAGAGCAGCGTTGTCGTCGGCGTCACGCGCCACCGTGAGGGTTCCGCATTCGACGTAGCCGGGGTCACGACCCGAAGCATCGGATAGCTCCGCAACGAACTGCCGATACGAGGCGCCGGAGGTGAGGTTGAGCTCGAGCAGGGCCTCCTCGCCGTAGTGGACTTCGGTGACGGGGGCCAGCATGCCCGCCGCGGCCCACGACGCGCCGCGGCCGGGGCTCGGGTCCACCATCGTGACCGAAAGACCCCGCTGGGCGGCGCGCCACGCGATCGACGCTCCGATTACTCCTCCGCCTACGACGACGGTATCTGCTGCGGTCATGAAGCACGCCCTCCCTACGCCGGCATGAACCGGATCAGGTAAGTGCGGGTCGTGAGCGCTGGCTCACCTCTCAGCCCGGTGCTCCGGACTCCCCGGT
>JBOGWV010000146.1:0-5370 GCA_050693975.1 Actinomycetota bacterium | reverse complement strand
GCACCGTGGTCTCGTCGGTGGGCCGCGAGCCGTGCGACCTCTTGATCGCGGAAGGGCGAATCGCCGGCCGCTCGGCGCCCGGGACGGGAGAGGGCGACGAGATCGTCGATGCGGACGGTCTCATGGTCCTCCCCGGAGGGGTCGACCCCCACGTACACATGATGGATCCGGGGCTCACGGAACGCGAGGACTTCCCCACCGGCACCGCGGCCGCGGCCGCCGGCGGAGTGACCACGATCGTCGAGCACCACCGCAGCATTCCCTTCGTCCTCGACGCGCAGGGGCTCAGAGAGAAGGCGGCGTACCTGTCCGACCGTTCACTGATCGACTTCGCGCTGTTTGGCGGTGGTCATCCCGACAACATCGACGAGCTCGAACCCATGTGGCACGCAGGCGCGGCATGCTTCAAAGCATTCACCTGCAACCTTCACGGCGTGCCTGCGGTGCTGCCCGGCAAGATGCTGAAACTGTTTCGCACGGTCGCCTCGTTCGATGGGCTCGTTCTTGTGCACGCAGAAGACGAGTTCATCGCCGCAGAGAACGAAGAGGACCTCCGCCTTGCGGGAAGAAACGACCCCCGAGTCATTCCTGAGTGGCGCTCGAAGGAGGCCGAGCAGGTGGCGGTCAACACCGTCGCCCTGATCGCCCGGATCACCGGTTGCCGCACGATCATCGCTCACGCGAGTCATCCCGAGATCTGCGCGCTGGCCGGACGCGAGCGCGCCCTCGGGGCGAGGCTTCAGGTAGAGAGCTGCCCTCACTATTTCCATCTCACCGAAGACGAAATCGATTCCTGGGGCCCGTACCACAAGTTCACGCCACCGGCCCGCAAGGCCGCCGACCGCGATCAGATGTGGGCGGAACTCGAAGAGGGACGCGTCGACATGATCTGCGCCGACCATGCTCCCTCGACGCGCGCACAGAAGGATGTGGGCAAGGACGACATCTGGGAGGCACCCTTCGGGGTTCCCGGGGTCGAGACCAGCCTCGAGATGATGCTCACCGGTGTGGCCGAGGGCAAGCTCACTCTCGAACGGCTGGTCTCTGCTCGCTCCGAGTCCCCCGCTCGCGCCTACGGATTGTGGCCGGCTAAGGGCAACCTCGATGCGGGGGCCGACGCCGATCTTGTGCTCGTCGATCCCTCGGCAGAGCGGGTCATCGCCGATGCCGACGTGGTCGCCAAGGTCGGTTGGACACCGTTCGCGGGCCGGCGAGTCACCGGTCGACCCGTTCGAACCTATGTGCGCGGCAAGCTCGTCGCGGATCAGGGAAAGCCGGTGATCGACGCCGGTTGGGGCAGCTTTCTTCCCGGCCCCGGCTACCGCAACGAGCACTGATCGTCCAGACAGCGGCGAAGAAGCCCGAGTCCAAAGGAGATGGATAGCGTGAAAGTCGTACTGACCGATCAGGTCTTTCCCACCGTCGACGTGGAGCGCGAGATCCTCGGTCGCGCCGGTGGGACGCTGGAGATCCTTCCCGATTCATCGCCCGAGACCATTCGGGCCGAGGCCGCAGACGCCGATGCCATCCTGACGACCTATGCGGCGATCGACGCCGATTCCGTCGCCGCCCTCAAACGCTGCAAGGTGATCGCTCGCTACGGGATCGGCGTGGACAACATCGACCTCGAGGCGGCGCGCGCCGCGGGCATCACCGTTACGAACGTGCCCGACTACTGCGTCGAGGAGGTTGCCGATCACACCGTTGCCCTGCTGCTGGCGGTATGGCGAAAGGTCGTGACCGGCAACGAGGTCGTACGAAAGGGTGGCTGGGGCATCGCCGAGCTTCGCCCGGTCCGCCGGCTGCGCGGGAGGCAACTCGGCATGATCGGATTCGGCCACATCGGACGAGCCGTCGCCTCCCGAGCCATGTCCTTCGGGCTCGAGCTTCGGGTCTTCGACCCCTACATAGACGACTCCGCGCTGGCGGGAACAGGGGTGACGCGCATCGAGGACCTGGACGAGTTGCTGTCGAGCTCGGACATCGTCACCATTCACGCGCCCCTTACCTCCGGCACGAAGGGACTGGTGGACGCGGGAGCCATCGACAAGATGAAGGACGGTGCGGTTCTGATCAACACCTCGCGCGGTCCCATAGTCGACACGAGCGCGGTTGCCGCTGCACTGGGTGGGGGCAAGCTGTCGGGGGCGGGGCTCGATGTCTTCGACGAAGAGCCGCCGGATTCCGCGACGCTCCAATCTCTTGAGACGCTGGTCGCCACACCACACGCGGCGTTCTACTCGGACGAAGCGATCGCAGAGTCACAAACCAAGGCGGCGACCTCTATAGTCACCGTGCTGGGCGGGGACGAACCCGACTACCGGGTGGTGTGATGCACGAGGGACTCGACCACTTACTCCTCTATCGCGAGTTCGGCTCGAACGAGCTGGCGCGTGACATGGCTGCCCTGGCGGGAGGTGGCTCCGAAGCCATGCGGTCTCGCTACGCGGGCGTCTTCGCAAGACTCGCGGCGATCGCCGGCGCGGCCGGTGATCCATGGCGCCAGCTCGTACGCCGTGCCGTGCTCACCGAGGACACCGGGTTCTCGCGCGCCGCCCGCGCCGGTCGGTCGCCGAGCGAAGCTCTGGCGCGGGCCATGCGCCACGATCTCACCACCATGCAGGCCCTGCACGAGATTGACGCCGACGCGCTGGCGAAAGCCGCCGGCGAGGGTGAGTCCCTGCCCTCGTGGTCCACCCTCGGCGGAGATGAACACCTCGAGGGCATCGAGGCGAAGCTCGCCGGAAGCGACGACTGGCCCGAGCTCACCGAGGCCCTCTGGGAGTACTTCGCTCAGACCAGCGCGGGCGCCATCGGGCGGCACCACGCGTTTCGCTGGACGAGCGCGGGGCTCGAACCTGTCGCGAACCCCGATCCCGTCAGACTCGACGACCTGGTGGGCTACGAGGAACAAAAGAAGCCGGTAGTCGAGAACACGAGAATCCTCGCCTCGGGCCGCCGGGCGAACAACCTTCTCCTCTACGGGCCCAGGGGCACGGGCAAATCGTCGACGGTGAAAGCCGTGATCAACGAGTTCGTTAGCGATGGCATCCGCATGGTTCAGGTCGACAGGACCTCAATGGCGGACTGGCCCAAGATCATCGGCCTGATCGAGGGCAGCCCCGAGAAGTTCATAGTCTTTCTCGACGACCTCACCTTCGAGATGGGCGAGCACGACTACGGACATCTGAAGGGCCTACTCGATGGGGGTCTTCAGGCAAGGCCCTCGAACATGGTCATCTACGCGACCTCCAACCGGCGTCATCTCGTGGACGAACGCTTCGGGGACCGCGATGACCAGGGTGATCCGGTACACATCGGGGACCTCTACGAGCACAAGCTGTCGCTCGCCGATCGCTTCGGCATCCGAGTCATGTTTCCGCCAACCGATCAGGCCCAGTACCTCGAGATCGTGCACGCACTGTTGCGGCGCCGCGGCATCGTCATCGAGATCGACGAGTTCTCCACCGACGCCATCAGGTGGAGCGCCACCCACAACGGCTTCTCGCCGCGCACCGCGCAACAGTATGTGGACCATGCCAGCGTGCGGCTCGAGGACGGCGGCGACCGGCCCGGCTAAGAGACGTGCGAGCGGTGAATGTCGGCGATGGTGGGAGTTCCCAATAGGGCCATGCTGTTTTCGATCTCGGTCCGCATCAACTCGAGGGCACGGCCTACCCCGGCCTCGCCGGCCGTTGCCAGCGCGTAAAGCAACGGTCGCCCGATAAACACGGCGCGTGCGCCGAGGCCAAGCGCTATGAGCACGTCCGCTCCGCGCCGGACGCCGCCGTCGAGATAGACCTCGGCCCGGTCCCCCACCGCTTGAGCAACCTCCTCGAGCACGTCGAGCGCCGCAGGGGCCCGATCCAACTGGCGGCCTCCGTGGTTCGAAACCATGATTCCCTCGACGCCGTGTTCGACGGCCAGCACCGCGTCCTCGGCCGTGAGAATGCCCTTGAGCACCAAGGGCACGCCCCCGGCCGCTTCGCGCATCCACTCGAGGTCGTCCCACGTCAGCGCCTGGTCTTGCAACCCAACGAGGTAGTGGTTGAACTCCTCCTCCGTCATGGTGTTATCGAAGTTCACCGGGCGGGCGTCGTCGGGGGTCGTAAAATCCTGACGGTACTCACGCTCGCGGTATCCGGGGACGGGGAGATCGACCGTCACGACGATCGCCGAGTATCCCGAGGCCACGGCCCGCTGCACCAGATCGGTGGCAACGTCACGCTCCTTGTGCACGTAGAGCTGAAACCAACGAGGGCCGGTCGACGCCTCGGCGACGTCCTCGATGGACACCGATGAAAGCGTGGACAGGCACATGAGTGCACCGGCATCGTTGCACGCGAGCGTGCTTGCGATCTCGCCATCGGGATGAGCGAGCTTGTGCAACGCGGTCGGTGCGAACGCGACCGGGATCGACACGGGTGCGCCGAGCATGGTCGTCGCAGGATCGATGCTCGAGACGTCGACGAACACCCGTGGACGGAGAGCGAAACGGCCGAACGCATCGATATTGGCGCGCAGCGTGACTTCGTCCGATGCCCCGCCCACGAAGTAGTCGAACGCGAAGGGGGCCATGTTCGCGCGCGCCGGCTCCTCGAACTCGTTCAGATTCAGAATTCGTTCAAGATCCATCTTGCTCCACTCCATATCGGTCCTGGGCTCCAACGATCAAGGACTTCACGGCCGCCTCGTCCCCGGCACGCAGCAGCTCGATCGGGTCGGGGTCGCCGTCGACGATGCCCTCGAAGAACGCCTTCCGGTCCTGATATGTCGGGAGGGTGGCCTTCGCCCACCCACGGACGTCGTTGAGCATGAGCGCGAGGCGCGCGTACTCGTCGCCGAACTCGCCGGCTATCTCGGCCTTCATTCGTTTGGCGAGGGCAGGACTCGCCCCCGCGGTCGAGATCGCAATCCCAATCGGCCCTCGTCTAACGATCGCCGGGAGGATGAAGTTGCACAGCGGCGGCACGTCGACGACGTTGACCAGCATCGAGTGCGCCTCCGCGTCGTTGTAAACGGCGATGTTCACAACGGTGTCCGAGGTCGCGGCGATCGCGAGGAAGCAATCGTCGAGGTCTGCCGTCGCATAGGCGCGCGCTTCCCAAACGATGGATCCTGAAGCGGCCAGGTCGCGGACCTCATCGCAGGCCGCCGGCGCGACCACGACTACCTTGGCGTCGGCGGCCAGCAAACCCTCGACCTTCTCCAACCCCACCGACCCCGCCCCCACGACCAGACAACGGCGACCGGTGAGGTTGATCGCGGCCATGTAGAAGTTGGTCTCCATCATGTGGGCGACACAGGTCTGGTCACAGGTGCCGCGCCTGAACTGGCAGACGCAGGGCTTCCCCTCGTAGGTCTGAGCTG
>JBOGWV010000145.1:0-13729 GCA_050693975.1 Actinomycetota bacterium | reverse complement strand
TCCGAGGCCTTGGTAACGGCCGCCAGCACGGCGTGGCCAAGCTCGTCGTCAAAGGCGTTGAGGACGTCGGGGCGTTCGAAGGTGATAGTTGCGATGCCGTCTGCGACCTCGTATCCAAGCGCCATGGTTGCAGGGTATTACGCGTCGTCTTGCGGTCCGGCCGAGCCCACCCCGCGTCCGAAGAGGCTGGCCCTCGTCCTCGCGCTCAGGTACCGTTCCCAGCAGTCAACTGGGCTCGGGGAGGAAGACACGTGCGACGATTCATCATCATCCTGGCGACGATCGCCGCCGTCTTCGCATCTGTGGCCCCGGTCGCAACGGCGGGACCGATCAACGAGGTCACGCTCAAGGCGGGGAAGTCCCGAATGAAGGTCGGGGAATGGGTCAAGCTGTCGGGCAGAGTCCAGCCCGCGATCGAAGGCCAGCCGGTTACGATCGTCGATCGTGACGCCGGCCCGATCGCCGACACCACGACGGACGCCGACGGCCGTTACCAGGTGAGGTACCGGCCCGCTAGAACCCTCAGGGTCCACGCCGAGTCGCTCGGCGCCAGGAGCCCGGCGATCACCATCAGGGTCGCCTTCCGGGTGAAGGTGGGTATGCGGAAGGTCGCCCTTTTCAACAAGGCCAAGGTAACGGGTGTGCTCGAGCCCGCCGAACCCGGTGAGTCGATCCTCGTTCGCCTCGTTCGCTTCGGCAAGGTCGTGGCTAAGAAGAGGGTCAAGCTCTTCAAGGGCCATTCCTTCAAAACCCGCTTCCACATCGGCAAGCCGGGCAACTACAGGGCCAAAGTTCGCTACGACGACAAAGAGCATATGGGTGACAGCGACTCATCGCGGCGACGTACCACCCATCTGCCCAGCTTGTCTACCGGATCGAGGGGTCCCGCGGTTAAGCGACTCGAGAGGCGCCTGCGCTCGCTGGGCTACTACATCCCGACCGTGGACCGCAGCTACGGAACGCCGACGCACGACGCGATCATCGCCTTCAACAAGATCCAGCGCCGGGCTCGAATCGGCTCGGTCGACGCCAACACCTGGCGCGCCCTGGCAAGCCCCAAGCGAGCGCGCCCCCGGGCAAAGTCGCCCCGCAATCACATCGAGATCAACCAGACCCGCCAGGTCGTGATGTTCGTCCGCAAGGGCAAGGTCAAGTGGATCCTGCACAGCTCGACCGGAGCGGGCGGGGCAACCCACGACGGCGTCTACCGCGTCCATCGCAAGATCGCCGGCTATTCGGGTGGAAGGCTGTACTACCCGAGCTACTTCGACGGACTCCGTGCGATCCACGGGTGGCCCGAGGTTCCGACCTACCCCGCGAGCCACGGCTGCGCGCGTATCCCGATGTGGGCCGCCACCTGGGCCCACGGCAAAGCCCCGATGGGAATACAGGTCCGCGTCTACCACTAACCGCGAACGTCCTCCAACTGAAGGTCGCTGAGCGACGCGCAAGTGGAGGCCGTCGGGGACGCGCGAAGTTAGTCGGAGGGGCGGCGGCCACCTTCGAGCACGTGTTTGCTCTGGAGCTCGCGCTCGGGGATCGGAATCGGGTAGTCGCTCGTGAAGCATGCGGTGCAAAGTGAATCGGCGGGAAGCTCGGTGGCCGCGATCATGCCCTCGACGCTCAAATAGGCGAGCGAGCTCGCTCCGATGTGCTCGCCGATCTCGTCGACGCTGAGCTGTGAGCCGATCAACTCATCTTGGTTGGGCATGTCGATTCCGTAGAAGCAGGGCCACTTCAAGGGCGGGGACGAGATGCGAAGGTGCACCTCGCGCGCTCCCGCCTCGCGCAGCATGCTGACGATCTGTCTGGTGGTGTTGCCTCGTACGATCGAGTCGTCCGTCACCACTACTCGCTTCCCTGCTATCACCTCGCGCAGCGGATTGAGCTTCATCCTGATGCCTTGTTGGCGCATCGCCTGGGTGGGTTGAATGAAGGTTCGACCGACGTAGCGGTTCTTCACGAAGCCCTCGCCGTAGGTGATGCCTGACGCCTGTGCGTACCCCTGCGCGGAGGGCACGCCCGAATCGGGGACCGGCATCACGAGCTCGGCCTGGGCGGGACTCTCCTCGGCGAGGCGCTGCCCCATCCGATAACGCGAGGCGTACACGTTCTGGCCCATCAGCGTCGAGTCCGGGCGTGCGAAGTAAACGTGTTCAAACACGCACGCCGCCACCGTGGGAGCCGCGAAACGCTCGCTCGTCAATCCGCTCTCGTCGATAACCACCATCTCGCCGGGCTCGACGTCCCGGATGAAGCGCGCTCCGATCAGGTCGAGGGCACAGGTCTCGGAGACGAGCACCCAGCCCCCCGACTCGAAGCGACCAATGCACAGCGGCCGGACACCGAAGGGATCGCGCACGCCGAACAGCTTGTGCTCGTCCATGATCGTGAACGAGAACGCGCCGGACAGCTTGGGAAGAATCGCCTCCAGTGCGGCTGTGGTGTCGCGATCCTGAGCGCGTGCGATGTGCGCGGCCACGATGTCGGTGTCGTTGCTGGTTCCCAACCGCGCGCCCGATGGAGTCGGGTCACCGCCGGCTTCGTCGAGCTGGCGCTTGAGGTCCAGCGTGTTGACGAGGTTGCCGTTGTGCGCCAGCGCAACCTGTCCCCCCGGGCCGCTTTTGAAGCTCGGCTGCGCGTTCTCCCAGGTGTTGCCGCCGGTGGTCGAGTAACGGCAATGACCTATGGCGAGATGACCCTGAAGGCTCCTTAGCGAGGATTCATCGAATACCTGAGCCACGAGCCCGAGGTCCTTGTACACCACCATCGAATCGCCGTTGGATATGGCGATGCCCGCGGACTCCTGCCCGCGGTGCTGCAGCGCGTAGAGCGCGTAGTACGTGAGTCTGGCTACGTCCTCGCCGGGCGCATAGATACCGACTACGCCGCAAGCATCCCTAGCTTCTCCTGCCATCTCCATCCACCCTAGTCGAGGTCGCTGGCCGGCTCGCGGAGTTGGTCGCTTAATCCGGCTTCCCAGGCGTCCCGGGCTTCGGCGAGGCTGGTAGCGAACACCGAGAAGTCACACATGTCCTTGCTCACGGCTCCGATCACCTCGGCGGAGATTCCGTGTCTGCCTGCGAGTGCCAGCACTTCGTCCACCAGGCTCTGGGAGCAGGACACGACCGCTCGCGAGGGGCTCTCCGAGTACAGAGTGCGATGCGGCTCGGAGCCTCCGACCTGAACCGAGAAGCCAAGGTCGCCGGCGAAGGCGCATTCGGCCAGCGCCACCGCCAGGCCGCCGGACGAGAGGTCGTGGGCCGAGTTGTACAGGCCGTTGTCGGCACCCTCTATCAGCACCTCGTGGAGCGCACGCTCGGCCTTGATGTCCAGATGAGGCGGCACTCCGCCCACGCTTTGATGGATGATCGAGGCGTACTCGCTTCCCCCAAAGTCGTCGAGCCCGGTGGTACCGAGCTGCACGATGGCGTCGCCGTCGGCCCGAAAGGCGATGCCGACGGCTTTGGCGGGCTCGCCCACGATGCCGAGCATCCCGATAACCGGGGTCGGATAGATCGGGCGGCCGCTGGTCTCGTTGTAGAACGACACGTTCCCGCCGGTCACCGGCGTGTCGAGCTCACGGCAGGCGTCCCCTATGCCGCGCACGACCTCCGCGAACTGCCACATGACTCCGCTGCGCTCGGGGCTGCCGAAGTTCAGGCAGTTGGTGATCGCGGTAGGTCGCGCTCCGACGGAGGCTACGTTGCGCGCCGCCTCGGCGACCGCCAGGCGCGCCCCCTCGTAG
The DNA here is from genome assembly GCA_050693975.1 of Actinomycetota bacterium. Taxonomy (GTDB): domain Bacteria; phylum Actinomycetota; class CADDZG01; order CADDZG01; family WHSQ01; genus WHSV01. The sequence goes on along the minus strand of JBOGWV010000145.1, from coordinate 9,981 downwards.
GGATCGAGCCAGCAGTAGCGGCCAACGCCGTCGGTCGAGATCGCCACCGCCGTGTTGGTTCCCGGGAGCCGGATGACGGCGGCGTCACCACCCGGACCGATAACCGTGCCCAGAAAGATCATGTGGTCGTACTGCTCCCACACCCAGCGCTTCGAGGCAATCTGCGGCGCCGAGACCATGCTCAGGAGGGTCTGCCCGTAGTGCTCGGGGGCGGCGTCGCCCGCGTACGACTCGTTGACTTCCTCGATCCAGCGCGGCCGTTCGAGGGGGCGCCGGTACACGGGGCCCTCCTCTGCGAGCGCGAGACTGGGCACATCTGCAACGGTCTCGCCCTCGCTGACGACTTCGAGTCGGCCCGTGTCGGTGACCTCCCCAAGCACGCGCGCCTCGAGTCCCCACTTTGTGCACGTCGCGAGCACCGCCTCGACATCCTCGGGCTCGACGACCGCAAGCATCCGCTCCTGAGACTCGGAGATCATCACCTCGAAGGGCTCCATGTGCGGCTCACGCCGGTGCACGTTGTCGAGGTCGACCCGCATGCCGGTCCCACCCTTGGCCGTCATCTCCGAAGTCGGGCAGGAGATGCCGCCGGCACCGAGGTCCTGGAAGCTCGCAATTAGGCCACGTTGGATCAGTTCGAGCGAGCACTCGATCAGCAGCTTCTCCGAGAACGGATCGCCGACCTGAACCGAGGGGCGCTTGTCGAGAGAGTCCTCGTCGAAGGTGGCCGATGCAAGCACGCTGGCGCCGCCGATACCATCGCGACCGGTCGAGGATCCGAACAGGACGGGCACGTGCCCCGGTTTCTCCGCGCGACCATGCATGAGTGTGGAGTCGATGACCCCGAGGCATGCCACGTTGATCAGTGGATTCTCCGCGTAGCAATCCTCGAAGACCATCTCGCCTCCGACGGTGGGCACGCCGATCGAGTTGCCGTAACTGGAGATGCCGTGTACGACCCCGTCGACTATGTATCTCGTGCGGGGGTCATTGAGAGGGCCGAAGCGCAGTGGATCCATCAGCGCGATCGGGCGAGCTCCCATCGACAGGATGTCGCGCACGATTCCTCCGACTCCGGTCGCAGCCCCGTTGAACGGCTCGACGAAGCTCGGGTGGTTATGCGACTCGATCTTCCATGCGACGGCAACGCCTTCGGCGACCTCGATGATGCCCGCCCCCTCACCAGGCCCGACGAGAATGCGGGTGCCTTCGGTTGGCAGCGCCTTGAGGTGGACGCGACTCGACTTGTAACTGCAGTGCTCGCTCCACATAACCGAGAACATGGCGAGCTCCGTGTAACTGGGCTCGCGCCCCAAGCGGTCACAGATGGTCTGGTACTCGTCGTCGGTAAGACCCAGATCGCGATGGAGCGCGTTCGCCACCTCGCTCACCGCGTGGCGACCGCGAACTGCAGACCGGTCGCTACCGCGTGGTCCAACATCGATCCCAGGATGAGCGCGCCGTCCTCGGAGCCGAGCAGCGCCTCACAGGCGCGCTCGGGATGGGGCATGAGGCCGAGCACGTTGCGCTCGGGGTTGGTGATGCCGGCGACGTCATCCAGCGAACCGTTTGGGTTGCTGACGTAGCGCAGCAGAATCTGGTCGCCGGCGCGCATTTCTTCGAGAGTGGCATCGTCCGCGTACCAGTTGCCCTCGAAATGATTGATGGGCACGCGCAGCACCTGACCCGCCTCGGCGCGCGAAGTAAACGGGGTGCCCGTCATCTCGACTCGTAACTCGCTCCACTTGCAGAGAAACTTGAGCGTGTCGTTCTTGCGCATCGCGCCGGGTAGGAGACCGGCTTCGCACAGAATCTGGAACCCGTTGCAGATCCCGATGACCAACTTCCCGCGGTTCGCGTGCTCGGTCACCGCGTTCATGATGGGGCTGAAGCGAGCCAGCGCTCCGGTACGCAGGTAGTCACCGTGCGCAAAGCCGCCGGGAAGGACGACGATTTCGACCTCGGGCAGGGACGCGTCGTCGTGCCACACGAACTCCGTGTGTGCGCCTAGATGCTCGAACGCCTGTTTGCAGTCAAGCTCGCAGTTCGAACCGGGGAATACGACGATGCCGGCGCGCGCGGTCGTTGCGGTTGCAGTCAAGATTCCCCCATAGGGTAGATGCCTACGTCGTAGGACTCGATCACGGTATTGGCGAGCAGGCGCTCGCACATCTCGGCGGCTTGTTTCTCGGCGTCATCGACGTCGCCCGCCTCGAGCTCGAACTCGATCAGCTTGCCGACCCGCACGCCCGAGACACCCTCGTAGCCGAGGGCGGGAAGCGCACGCTCGATCGTCTGGCCTTGCGGGTCGGCGATTCCCGGCTTGAGCTTCACGTACACCTGTGCGCCGAAACGTCCCATGTCAGCCCCACACCATCAGCAGGACGAGGGAGCCGGCGGCGGTGACCAGCGAGAGGCAAGCTCCGGCGACGGCCACGGCTCCGACAGCGCGGATGAGATCGAGCTTCGCGACCACCTGTAGCCCTCTCACGAACAGCGACAGCGACCAGGCCGCCAGGAGCAGGCACAGCGCGACCGAGATCGCCGCCCATCCGGTGGCCAGAGAATCGCCGGGACGCGTAGTGGCGAAGATCTCGGGACCCACGATGATCAGGTCCAGCGGGAGCAACACCATCATCGTGAGGACCTGGGGAAAGACCGCCGCACCCCACACGATACGAGCGTCGCGTGCACCGATTGAGCCCCCAAGCCGGCGAACCACGAACGGCGCCATCACTCCCCAGACGCTCTGCCCTAGCAGCGCCAGCACCGCTGCCGTCACCAGGGCGAAGACGAGCTCGACCACACCGAACTCTGTGGGCCCCACCTCGCGCCCGCCGAACAGCCCTCCGACCTTGAGCCACAAAATCATCAGCGCGGCTCCCCCGGTCAGCGCGAGGACGTAGGGGGCGAAACCCTCTGGAAGAGACTCACCCGCGCGCGCTCTTCGCTGGGCTGCAGAGGTGGTGGCCAGGAACCCATCGGAGGGCGCCACCAACACCCTGCGCAGAGAACGGCCCAGCGAGGCCGATGAGCGCACCGGCGGCCTGGTCTCGGTCTTACTCACCGGACGCCATGCTCAGGCGAGCACCTCGTTCAAGAAGGTGTGAAAGGGCTGTCCTGCCACGCGCTCGTAACCTTCGAGATATCGCTGCGCCGTCGCGTTGACGACCTCGTCCGGCATGTCGGGTGCGGGGGGCGTGTGATCCCATCCCTGCTCGTCGAGCCAGTCGCGGACGAATTGCTTGTCGAAGCTCGGCTGCGCGCGACCGGGAGCGTAGAGGTCCTTCGGCCAAAAGCGGCTCGAGTCCGGTGTCAACACCTCGTCGATGAGAATGACCTGCCCATCGATCAGTCCGAACTCGAACTTGGTGTCGGCGATGATGACCCCGCGCTCCGCGGCCAATCGTGCGGCGCGACGGTAGATATCGAGCGCGTAGGTGCGTGCAGTTCGATAGGCCTCGTCGCCCACGATTCCCGCCGCCTCCTCTTCGGTGATGTTCTCGTCATGGACCACCTGCTCGGCCTGGGCCACGGCCTTTGTGGCCGGCGTGAGCAGTGGCTCCTTGAGCTTGTCCGATTCGGTCAGTCCCTTCGGAAGGGAATGCCCGCAGACCGCTCCCGTCGCAACGTACTCGCGCCAGCCCGAGCCCGATAAATAGCCGCGCACCACGAACTCAACAGGAAGCGGCTCGGCTTTACGAACGAGCATCGCCCGCCCGCGCAGGTCGCCCATGCCGGCGTCGGGGAGATCCGCGGCCCTGTAGCTAATCAGGTGGTTGGGGACGTCGTCGAAATACTCGAGCCAGTAGGCCGACAGTCCGGTGAGGACGCGACCCTTGTTGGGGATCACCTGAGGGAGCACGACGTCGTAGGCCGAGATGCGGTCGGTTGCAACCAACATCAAGCGATCGTCGCCCACGTCGTACAACTCTCGAACCTTCCCCGACCCGACGTGCGTAGCCGGCCGGGGCATCTAGAGACTCTCCAATCGCTCGAAGACCGCCTTTGTATTGCGAAGGTACCGCGCCGGGTCGAAGCACGCGTCGATCTCGTCGTCGTCGAGCTGCGCGGTCACTTCGACATCTGACTTGAGCAGCTCGATGAGTGGCCTGTCTTCGTCCCAGGCGACCATTGCATTGCGTTGCACGAGCGCGTAGGCCTCCTCGCGCTGGAGTGCCCCCTTGGTTAGAAGCGCGGTCAGCACGCTCTGCGAGTTGACCAGCCCGTAACTGGCCTCGAGGTTGCGACGCATACGAACTTCATCGACCACCAGCCCATCGACCACCCAGCGCATCTTGGCCAGCATGTAGTCGAGGAGGGTGCAGGCGTCGCCGAGCGTGACCCGCTCGGCACTCGAGTGACTGATGTCGCGCTCGTGCCACAGCGCAACGTTCTCGAAGCCAACCAGCGCGTAGGAACGAAGTAGCCGGGCGAGCCCGCAGATGCGCTCGCAAACGATCGGGTTGCGTTTGTGGGGCATCGCGCTACTACCCTTTTGACCCTCGGCAAAGGGCTCCTGTGCTTCCCGTACCTCGGTGCGCTGGAGGTGTCGTATCTCTTGGGCGTGGCGCTCCAGGCTCGCCCCGGTCAGCGCGATGGCCGAGAGGAATTCGGCGTGACGATCCCGTGCCGTGACTTGAGTCGCCGCGGGTTCGATATCGAGGCCGAGGCGGTCGCAGACATACGACTCGATCTCCGGGTCGAGCTGACTGTAGCTGCCCACCGCTCCGGACAGCTTCCCGACCGCGACTTGGTCACGCGCCCCGCGGAGCCGATCGCGATCCCTGGCCAGCTCGAATGCCCAACCTGCGAGCTTGAGCCCGAAGGTGGTGGGCTCTGCATGGACTCCGTGGGTGCGCCCGGCCATGATCGTGTCGCGGTGCTCGAGCGCCTTCGTCTTCACCGCCTGGGTGAGCCTCCCGACCTCCTCCACGAGCAGGTCGCCGGCGTCACGCAACGCGACCGCGGTCGCGGTGTCGAGCACATCCGACGAGGTCATGCCGAAGTGAATGTGCCGTCCGGCTTCGCCCACGTTCTCGCGGACGTTCTCGACGAAGGCAACCACGTCGTGATGCCGCAGAGCCTCGATCTCGGCGATGCGATCGAGGTCGAATAGGGCCTTCTCCTTTATCTCGGTTAGGTCCTCAACCGGAACCTCGTCGAGCCGGACCCTGGCCTCGACGGCGAGGAGCTCGATCTCGAGCCACCTGGAGAATTTGGCGCGCTCCGAGAAGATGCCGGACATCTCCTCGCGGCTGTATCGGGGGATCACAGAGTCATTCTAATTGGGGCCCGGCTCCCACTCTGGCCTTTCCGGTGGGCTGGAGATTCATCCCTCGATTGGTTTCACGCCGACGAAGATGTCCGGCCCGGTTTCGTCTTCGATCCCGTCGCGCCTGGAGGCCCGAAACCCACTCTCCTCCAGCAATCGCATCCACGTCGCCCGCGCGAACACACCACAGGTATGCCGATCGTGCTCGACCCGCACACGCCCCTCCCCGTCCCTGAGCAGGTAGGCGTAGTCCACTAAGTAGGTCTCGTCATCGGGGTCGGGGTCCCATGACCACTCGAGATAGCGAAGACTCCCTTCCTCACCGTCATGGCCGCCATGGTCGGTGCCCGGACTGAAGGTTTCACGGGCGTCGTCGGGGGCGAACAGCGCCGCTCCCCCAGCCCCGCAGTGCTCGAAGGCGGTCTCGATCGCGGCCCTCAGGTCGGCCTCACTCGTCATGTACATGACCGCGTCGTGGACGAACACGGCATCGAACTGCCGCCGCAGCCGCAGGGACCTCATGTCACCTTGAATGTGCTCGCATTCGGGATTCAACGACCTGCTGAGTTCCAGCATCTCGCCGGACAGATCGACGAGCGTGAGCTCGAAGTCCGCCTTGAGGTGAGAGGCGTTGTTCCCACCACCGCTGCCGAGCTCCAGGATCGTCTTGATGGGGACCTGCGCCGATTCGGCCAGGACCCGGCCGTAGAACTCTGCCTCGACCCGGTACTCCTCAGGACTGGTCAGAAGATGGAACCAGGCCGCGAACTCACCGTACAAGCTCGGCTGATCGGGGCGGGCGCTCATTCGCTAGAGAGTGCCACGAGTTTGCACCCTCGCTCCCCTTAGGCTTGAGCGATGGAACGGACGAGGTCCCTGGCATTCGACCGCGCCGTCGACTACTACGACCGAACGCGCTCCTTGTCCAGCGAGACGATGGCCCGACTCGTTCCGCTGCTGACGAGCGAACTTGGCTCGGGTCCCTGCATCGAAATCGGTGTGGGGACGGGACGAATCGCCCTGCCCATGTCCGAGGCGGGAACGGCCATGATCGGCCTCGACCTGTCCGCGGCGATGATGCACCGGCTCGTTCGCAATGCCGGTGGACGTCTCCCCTTCCCCTTGGTGACCGGCGACGCCACCCGCCTACCGCTGGCGGACGACTCCGTGCGGGGAGCTCTGGCGATTCACGTGCTCCACCTGATCCCGCTGTGGCCTCTCGCGGCCAATGAGCTCATCAGAGTCGTCCGGCCGGGTGGAACCATCGTCGTGGACCTCGGCCGGGCAACCAAGGGTCCGTTTCGAGAGCTGCTCGCGGAGTTCTCCAGAGCCGCAGGCATCCCCGAACAGCACCGCGGAGTGAACGATCCGGCCGAGCTGGACAGGATCCTTGGTGATGCGGGAGCCGAGGCCAAGGCCTTCGAGCCCATCGTCGAGGCCCGCTTCGCCACCTACGAGAAAACCATCGCGGCGCTGGAGGCCGGGACTTACTCGGTCACCTGGTCGGCGGACGAGGCCACGAGGAGTGCCGCCGCTCAAGAGACGCGCCGGTGGGCGGCGCGCAGCGTCGGCGACCTGGATCGGCGCTACGACTACCGGCTCGAAATCGCCCTGCGCAGCTACCGCCTGCCGGCTTAGTGGCTCCTTTGATAGCCAATCGGCTATCATCTAGCTCATGAAGGGTGGTTACCTCATCAAGGAGGCCCGCAAGCGGGCGGGCCTCAGCCAGCGCCAGCTCGCCGAGCGCCTGGCCACTTCGCAGTCCGTCGTGGCCCGCTGGGAGAACGGCTCGCGCTCGCCGACCCTGGAAACCGTGGCCCGGGCCCTGCGTGCCTGCGGCCTCGAGCTTGGTGTGGAGCTATTGCCGGTCGACCAACAGGACATCGCAATGGCGGCCCAAAACGTGAGGCTGACGCCAACGCAACGCCTAGACGCCCTCAAGAACATCCTGGACATCGAGGATTGGGCCGAGCGAGTCCGGCTGGCGAACCGTGACGCCGGCTGACGGTCGAGGGGTGCGACTCGACCCCGAAGAGATGCTGGGTTGCCTGTTTAGACGCAAGGTCGACTACGTCCTCATCGGTGCTCTCGCCGCCACCCTCCATGGATCGCCCGTCCGAACGAACGATGCCGACATCTGCCCGGAGAGAACGACCGAGAACCTGAACCGGCTTGCGCTGGCGTTACGCGACTTGGACGCAAAGGTCTACACGGTGGATGAGCCGGACGGCACTACTTTCGCCTGTGACGCCCAGGCGCTGAACCGCGCCGAGATCTGGAATCTAATAACGCGGCACGGTCGGCTTGACATCTCATTCACTCCCTCTGGCACCGAAGGCTACAGAGACCTCCGTCGGGAAGCGCTGCGAATGGACATCGGCAATGGGATCACGATTCTCGTCGCATCACTTCTCGATGTCATTCGCTCGAAGGAGGCCGCGGGACGAGCGAAGGATCGGGCGGTGCTGCCGCTGCTACGCGAGATGCTGGATCGCTTCGGCGAGCATCCTTAGTGGTCGGCACCGACGATTGGCAGAAGTCGCTCGAGTTGGTCGTCACGCTCGGTGGGGTCGTCAGCCACGAGGGTGACGTGGCCCAGCTTGCGACCCGGGCGGGGCTCCTTGTCGTAGAGGTGGAGATGAGCACCATCCAGTCCCAGGAGCTCGTCGAGATCGGGTAGCTCGCCGATGAGGTTCACAATGGCGCTGTACCCGACCGGCCGCGTCGAACCCAGCGGGCGTCCCGTGATCGCCCGGATGTGGTTCTCGAACTGGGAAGTGCGCGCCCCCTCGATCGTCCAGTGCCCCGAGTTGTGCACACGCGGCGCCATCTCGTTGCCCAGCAGCGCGTCGCCGACCTGCAAGAGTTCGATCGCGAGTACGCCCACGTAGTCGAGCTCCTCCATGAGCGCGCGCGCATGAGCCTCGGCCCCCCTCTGCAGCGCGGCGGTGAGTTCCGGGGCGGGTGCCTTGGATAGCCGCAGAATCCCCTCGCGATGCAGGTTCTCGACCAGCGGGTAGAACGCAATGTCGCCCTGGCGCGAGCGCACCGCCAGCAGCGAAAGCTCCCTGTCGAAGTCCACGAGCGCCTCCACGAGCAGCTCCTTGCCGGCGAGCTCTCGGTGAGCGCGCTCGATGTCGTCTCGCCCACGCACGACCACCTGCCCCTTACCGTCGTAACCCTCGCGGCGCGTCTTGACGACCACGGGAGGACCCAGTGACTCGACGGCGGCCTCGAGCTCGGCGCGCCCCAAAACGGGCCGAAATTCGGGAGTCTTCAGACCGTGACGATTGAAGAGCTGTTTTTCCGTGAGGCGGTCCTGCGACACCTCGAGCACGCCTGGATTGGGATGAACCGGCACGCGTTCGGCGACGCGCCGTGCGGATGCCGCGGGAACGCGCTCGAACTCATAGGTCACGACGCTGCACTCCTCGATAAGGGAATCGAGTGCACCGGAATCGTCGTAGGTGCCGACGATCATTCGGGCGAGGTGGCTGGCTCCCGCCGCAGGAGATGGGTCGACGACCAGGAAACGTTCACCCAGTGGGTAGCCGGCGAGGGCAAGCATGCGCGCAAGCTGGCCACCTCCCAGCACTCCGATCAACCCGGCGACTCCGGCGACCTATCCGTTCTGGGATCTGGTTCGGCGAGGACACGATCGGTCTGCGACTCCGCGAACCGCTCGACCGCCTTGCGAACGTCATCGTGGTGAGTGCCGATGATGCGCGCGGCCAGATGCGCCGCGTTCGCGGCTCCCGCAGTTCCGATGGCAAGCGTTCCCACGGGGACGCCCGCCGGCATCTGTACGATCGACAGAAGGGAGTCAAGGCCCTTCAGAGCGCGTGACTGCACGGGCACCCCCAGCACGGGGAGCGAGGTCTTGGCCGCAACCATTCCGGGGAGATGCGCGGCACCGCCCGCGCCGGCAATGATGACCTCGAGCCCGCGGTCGATCGCGCTCGATGCATAGTCGAACAGGAGGTCGGGGGTCCGGTGAGCGCTGACGACGCGCACCTCGTGAGCAACCCCGAGCTCCTCGAGCACCTCGGCCGTGTGCCGCATCGTGTCCCAGTCGTTGCGCGACCCCATGATGATGCCCACGAGTGCACTCACGACCCTGCACCTCCCGCTTCGGTTTCCTCGGCGCGCAGGGCGACGTCCTTTCGCACGTGCTTACCGTCGAAGTTGATCCGTGAAGCCGCGTCATACACAAGCGCGCGCGCCGCGGCGAACCCATCGCCCAGGGCGCTGACCGCCAGCACTCGTCCCCCCGCGGTCAGCATCTGGCCCGCGCGCTCCGTCGTTCCGGCGTGAAAGACCTCAACATCGTCCATCGCGTTCACCTCGTCCAGCCCTTCGATGACATGGCCCCCCTTGTAACGCCCGGGGTAACCTTCGGACGCGAGCACCACGCTGACACACGCCTTGGGGCTCCACTCGAGTCGAGTCCCCGCGAGGTCGCCCATCGCTGCGGCCATTGCGACCTCACCCAAATCGCTATTGAGTCGTGGCAGCAAAGCCTGTGTTTCCGGATCGCCGAAGCGAGCGTTGAACTCGACCACCCGCGGCCCCCGGCTGGTCAACGCCAGCCCCGCGAAAAGCGCGCCTACGAACGGCCGGCCGGTGGCGGCGGTGGCTCGCACCATCGGTTCGATCACCACGTCGACGAGTCTCTCGGCAAGTTCGGGGGGGCAGGCAGGCACCGG
>JBOGWV010000144.1:0-6096 GCA_050693975.1 Actinomycetota bacterium | reverse complement strand
CTTGGCAAGCTCGACGTCTCCGTCGGCCGTCGTGCCCACCTGAATGCGCTTGTAGTGGTTGTAGACGGCGACGCTCAGGACCTTCTTGGCCTGTTCCTGTCCGACGATGTAGTCGTTGAGGAACTCGTAGATCTCCTTCGGCTTGGGAAGATCCTCGAGCTTCAGTTCGGGGGTTTCGGCGAGCTCCTCTTCGATGATCTCGTTGCAGAGGTCGATGCACTCGTCACAGATGTAGACGCCGGGTCCGGCGATGAGCTTCTTAACTTGTTTTTGCGACTTGCCGCAGAAGCTGCACTTCAGCAAGTCACCGCCGTCACCGAACTTCGGCACCCGTTCTCCCCTCTTAGCCTTGAGCCTCGGGACTTTCTTGCGTTGCTTCCTCCTGGGCCCCCACAAGCCTAGCTGGTTCGCCCGGCAGAAGTGCACTGCTTTTCTCCGCAATTGTTCGGCTCGTGATGATCTCGTCGATGAGCCCGTAGTTCTTGGCGTCATCAGGAGTCATGAAGCGGTCGCGGTCGATATCCTGCTCGACCTGCTCGATCGGCTGAGTCGTGTGGTGGGCGAGGATCTCGGCCATGCGGCGCTTCAACGACAGCACCTCACGAGCATGAATCTCGATGTCGGTGGGGGTGCCCTGGAAGCCGGCCGAGCCCTGGTGGATCATGATCTTGGCGTTGGGCAGCGCATAGCGCTTCCCCGCGGCGCCACCCGCAAGCAGGACGGCTCCCATCGACATCGCCATGCCCACGCAGATGGTGGAGACATCGGGCTTGATGTACTGGATCGTGTCGTACATCGCCATGCCCGCGTAGACCTCGCCACCGGGAGAGTTGATGTAGAGGCTGATGTCCTTGTCCGGGTCCTCGGACTCGAGATGCAACAGCTGCGCCACGATCAGGTTCGCGATCTCGCTGTTGACCGGCGTCCCGAGAATGATGATGCGTTCCTTGAGGAGCCTCGAGTAGATGTCAAAGGCCCGCTCGCCACGGCTGGTCTGCTCGACCACCATGGGAACGAGGTAGTTCTGGTAGCGCTCTGCGGGGTCCATGTGCGCTCGCTGCCTCCAAGCCTGTTCGGTGCTGCATGTGTTCGTTTGAGGAACGTTCAAGTCTCCCACCGATCGGGGCTAACTCTCGCTTTCCTCTTGCTCTGTCTCTTCGTCGCCTGGGGCTTCCCCCTTGATGGAGTCGAGCCCCGTGACGTTTGCGTTCTCGACCACGTAGTCGAGCGCCTTCCGCCGCATGATATCTGCGACTACCCCCCGTAAACGCCCGGATGAGGCCAATTGTTTCGCCAGCTCACCTGGCTCGGTCTCGGTCTGCGCCGCGAGATATGCGATCTCACGCCCGAGATCCTCGTCGTCGATCTTTATGTCCTGGGTCCTGACGACCTCTTCGAGCAGCAGCTCCGCCTTGACCGACAGTTCTGCCTGAGTGCGCATCTCGGCTCGCATCTCGAGCTCGGTGGAGCCGGTCTGCTCGGCGTACTGGGCGAGGGTGATACCGGCTCCGGCCAGGTCCTCTTCGATGTGGCTCATTCGGTGCCCGAGCTCGTCGGTAACGAGCCGCTCGGGCGGCTGGAGCTCGGACGCCTCAATGAAGCGCTCGAGCACGAGGTTTCGCACCTGCTGGTCGACGACCTGGCGCTGGTAGTCCCCCAGGCGCTCACTCAAGTCCTCTTTGAGGGCGTCGAGCGAGTCGAACTCGCCGACGGTCTTGGCGAATTCGTCGTCCAAAGCGGGCAGCTTCTTGGCCTTGACCTCCTTGACCAGGACGGTGAAGGAGATGTCCTCTTGCTCCTTCGGTCCGTCCGAGGGCGCCCCGCGCTGCTCCTGTGGTCCGTCGGCGGGGGCCTCCGTGCGGGGCACGGAGTCCGTGAACTTGAGGATGTCGCCGGGCTTGGTGCCCTCGACCTCCCCGTCGAGCTTCGGGGGGCCCTGCTGCGAGCCGACCTCGTAGAGCAGCTCCGGGGAGCTCATCCCCTCGACCAGCTCCTCCCCCCTGTAGCCCTTCAGATCGATCACCACGTAGTCGCCCCTGCGGGCCTCTCGGCCGATGGTCTCGAGCTCGGCGAAGCGATCCCGGAGGCGGTCGAGTTGCTCGTTGAGCTCGTCGTCGCTCACCTCCGCCGAGGGGGCCTCGACCGACACCGAGGCCAGGTCGGGAATCGTTACCTCGGGGCGGAGGTCGACGGTTGCCTCGAAAACGATCGGTTCGCCGGTCTCGAAGGTGACCACCTGGATGTCCGGAGGAGCGATCGCCTCGAGTTCTTCGGCCCCCATCGCCTCGACGTAGAAATCAGGCAACGCCTCGCGTAGTGCCTCTTCACGAACCGCGTCTGCTCCGACGCGCGAGTCGATGAGCTGGCGGGGGACCTTTCCTTTGCGAAAGCCGGGGACCTTGATGTCGTTGGCCCACCTCCGATAGGCCGCGTCGAGGGCCGGCTTCAAGGACGCCTCGGGAACCTCGACTCGAAGCTTGGCCTTGTTGTCCTCGATTCGCTCCGAGGTGGTCGTGAGAGATGAATTCATGGGCTGCATCCTAGACAGTCGTGACTGGCAGGAAAGAACAGGCGCGGGTCGAACCGCACAAATAGGTCAGGGGCCGCTCCCCGCAGAGCTACCCGGGTTGGGAGCCAGAGACCGCGCTAGGCGGACGAAGTGGGGATGACGGCCCCTGGCCCCCAGCCGAGGCATCCCTGCCGTCGGGACGTTGCTCGCCATGGTTGATCGTTTCGCTCGCGTTGCATTCGGCGATGGTCGCAGACCGTAGCTTATTCGCAGTCTGAGCCCTAACGCTGCACAAGTGAAGCCTTCGGCGCATCCTTTTTTCTACGTAATTTCGAGGCACATCAAGACAGTTTCGCGGTCACCTTTGCGCCCTTGTTGACGCGGAAGCGCGCGAAGTATCCGAGCCGTCCACCTAGCCTTTCCTCCGGCTGCAATCCGAGACGTACGGCTCGATCCAAGAGGGACGAATAAGACACCATGTGAGGGTCTCCGATGAGCTCGCCGACTACGACACGGCCGCCGTGCCTGACCACGCGATAGAGCTCCTCGAGCGCTCGGCTCTGATCCCCAATCTCACCCAGGACCGTCACGAGGTAGGCGCCGTCGAAACGGTCTTCTTCGTACGGTAGGTGGCGAGCGTCACCCTGCGTAGGGTTGAGATTGACCACAGAGCGCGCAAACGCCTTGCGCATCGTGTGATCGAGCATGGCTTGCTGCACGTCGAAGATATCCAGCGTGCCGCCGGGCAGCAGCGAGCGCGCGACCTCCAACGAGTAGTAGCCCGTGCCCGGGCCGACCTCGAGGAGTTGCTCCCCCGGTTCGGGCAGGAGAATGCAGGCCAGACGGTTGCGCGTTATCAGCGGATGCGGAACCTCGAGAAAGAGGCGGCCCGAGTAAGGGCAGGCCGACGGATTCTTCCGCCAGTAGAGCGCGACTCCTGCGAGGCCGCTCACCGCGAGCGTCCCGATCATCGATCGCTTGCGCATCGTCACCACCCAGATCGTCGACACGAGTCCATGGCTCTTCTCACTATCGCACTCGCTCGATCAAACGCGCGTGGGAGGATGGGCGCTTCGGGGCGTGGCCCAGCTTGGCAGGGCGCCTGCTTTGGGAGCAGGAGGTCGGCGGTTCGAATCCGCCCGCCCCGACTCCTTAGGGCCGCGAGTAATCTGCTGGCTGTAACCCTGCGGGTGTAGCTCAATGGTAGAGCTCCAGCCTTCCAAGCTGGTGATGAGGGTTCGATTCCCTTCACCCGCTCCACCATCGAACGCTTAGAGGGATGTCGAGCTAGCCGGTCGAATCGGCCGCGAGCGCGCCGGTGGGATCCGCGAGGAAGGACTTCCTGCAGCCCGGCGAGCAGAAGTAATAGGTGACGTCCTCGAACTTCTCACTGATGGCATCGGCGGTGATCGTGACGGTCATGCCACAGATCGGATCGATCGCTGTGGCCAGCAGAGCAGGTTCGCAGAACTCTTCGGTCGCCTCTGCCTTCACCCGGTGTCGCTCGGATACGGCCTCGGCCATGATCGCAAGGGCGATCTCCGGCTGGGACGACGGACCAAGATCGAAGCCGGCGGGCCCGTGTACGCGGCCCAATGCCTCTGGGGCGATGCCTCTCGATCTCAGGAGAGCTAGGAGTTTCTCGGTGCGCGGCCGGCTGGCGACGAGGCCGACGTAGCCCGCCCCGGTGGCGAGAGCGGCCTCGACCCCATCGTCGTCGTAGCGGTTCATCGTCGCAACGACCACTGCGTCCTCCGCCCTAAGCGTTGTCTGGGCCAGCTCGCGCAAGTTCATCTGATCGCTGGCCCCTGGCACGCGCTCGGAGGGAGACTCCAGCGCGGCACGAACGCGGTATCCGACCGTGCGGGCGAGCTCGGCGATGGTCCTGGTGATGGGTGACGAGCCGATGACCACCAGCTGCGGCACCGCCAGGCGGGGCTCGACGAAGACGTCGAGCCCACCTTCCGACTCGCACGCGGTGACCTCGACGACGACTCCCGGCTGCGCGGGACCGGGCGGGGCCCCCGGGGGCCGGATGCGCACCAGGCGAGGCGCTCCGTCGCTGAGGGCGGCCAGAGCTTCGCGGATCACGATCGGCTCCGAACAAGAACCTCCGACCCAGCCGGCCAACTTCCCTTCCGGTGTTACGACGGCCCGATCACCGGGCCCGGCCGAGACCGGTCGATCCACGCGCACGACAGTGGCCAGCACGAAGGGCTCGTTGGCGACCTCGAGTTCAGCGGCTCGCTGCAGGACGTCGTTCACGAACCGCCGGCGTCCTTAATGGCGTGCCACACCTTCGCCGACGTGACCGGCATGTCGATGTTCGTCACGCCGAGGTGGCTGAGCGCGTCGATCACAGCATTGACGTAGGCAGCGGGAGAGCCGACGGTGGCCGACTCCCCGACTCCCTTAGCGCCGATTGGGTGATGCGGCGATGGAGTCACGGTCTCATGCGTTTCGAAGTGCGGTGTCTCCCAGGCGGTCGGGAGAAGATAGTCGGTGAAGTTGCCGCCGACACAGTTCCCCTCGTCGTCGAAGGTGATGAGCTGCATGGCAGCGATGCCGTAGCCCTCGGTGAGACCGCCATGAATCTGGCCCTCGACCACCATGGGGTTGATACGCACGCCGCAGTCGTCGACCGCCACCATGCGGTTGACCTTCCACTCGCCCGTGTCGGGATCGACCTCCACGGCGACGAGATAGCTGCCGAACGGATAGGTCATGTTGGGCGGGTCGTAGTAGTGCACGCCCTCCAGCCCTGCCTCCATACCGTCGGGCAGGTTGGTGTAAGCGGCGAAGGCGATGTCCTGAATAGTCGCCGCCTTGTCGGGTGCGCCCTTGACCACGAAGCGGTCATCGTCCCAGTCGAGGTCCTCCTCGGACACCTCGAGCAGATGGGCCGCGATCTTCTTGCCCTTCTCCCGCAACTTGCGAGCAATCACCGCCGTCGCCGCTCCGGCGACGGGTGTGCTGCGCGACGCGTAGGTGCCGAGCCCATAGGGAACGTTGTCGGTGTCGCCGTACTGAACCGCGATGTCTTCGGCCGGTATACCGATCTCGCTTGCGACGATCTGGGCGAAGGTCGTCTCGTGACCCTGGCCCTGAGTCTGCACGCCGATTTTCAAGATCGCTTTGCCGGTGGGATGCACACGCAGCTCGGCCGAATCGAACATCTTGAGGCCGGCGATATCGAACTCCTTGGAGTTACCGGCCCCCACGACCTCTGTGAAGCTGGCGATACCAATGCCGAGAAGCCGGCCCTCTTTGCGAAGTCGCGCCTGCTCCTCGCGCAGGTCTTTGTAGCCGATCTCCTCCATAGCGAGCTTCAGCGCAGTGGGATAGTCGCCCGAGTCGTACACGAACCCAGTCGCCGAGCGGTACGGGAATTGCTCGGGTTGGATGAAGTTCTTCAGCCGTAGCTCGGCCGGATCGATCTCGAGCTCATCGGCCGCGTTCTGCACCAGACGCTCGATCAGATAAGAGGCCTCGGTGACCCGGAAAGAGCACCGGTAGGCGACGCCCCCTGGTGCCTTGTTCGTATAGGCCCCCTCAGCCTCGACATGCGCGGCGGGGAGATCGTAGGA
>JBOGWV010000143.1:0-6172 GCA_050693975.1 Actinomycetota bacterium | reverse complement strand
ACCAACAGTCAGTCAGAGGAGGGGTTCGTGGGAATTTCGGGGATTCGACGCAGCGCCCCCAAGATCGCGGCCTTCGCTTACGCGGGTTACAAGTGGTTCGAGGACCATACCGACGAGGTCGAGCGCTGGTCGGCCAAGGCCATCGAGCGAAGCCGTGGCAAGTCGATTGCCAAGGTAGTGGTGCCGGCCGCCCACCTGGCCCAAGCAGGGGTGAAGTGGATGCGCGAGAACAACGACGGTGCCGCGAGGCCCGAGGCCGGTAAGCCCGAAGTCAAGGAGCTCCCGCCTAGCCTCCCGCAGTAACCAGCGCGCTTACGTGCACGTAGATCTGATCCGGGTTGCCAGAGCCATCGATGACCCGCAGCACCCCCTTGGAGTCGTAGAACTCGAGTAGCGCGCGCGACTGGTCGTCGTAGACCTCGATCCGGTGGCGGATGACCTCTTCGGTGTCGTCGTCTCGCTGGAACAGAGGCTCTCCGTCGACGTCGCAGATTCCTTGCTCCTTGGGGGGCTTGTGCTCGACGTGGTAGACGTGACCGTTGGAGCAGGTTCGCCGCCCGCTTATGCGAGCGATGATGTCGGCACGCGGGACTTCGAGTGCGACGACCAGGTCCACACCCTGCCCACCAATCTCGCCGTCGAACTCCTGTGCTTGATGGACGTTGCGCGGAAAGCCGTCGACCACCCAACCCCCGGTCGCGTCGGGGCGGCCGATTCGGTCCACCACCATCGCGACCACGATCCCGTCGGGCACCAGCTCGCCTGCGGCCATGAAGGCCTTCGCCCTACGACCTAGCTCCGACCCCTCGGCGACCTCCTGACGCAACATGTCGCCGGTCGCGATGTGAGGAGCGCCGAGCTCGGCCGCCAACCGCTCGGCCTGAGTGCCCTTCCCCCCGGCCGGGGGCCCCAGAACCAGGATCCGACGAGTCATGCAATCAATCATGACCGAGTCGCTTCGGTGCTACGAGGCGGTTCGATACGTCTCTAGAACTTCGGCGAGCTTCTCCCAGTTCATCTTCACGAGCTTCTTGCCGCCCCGCGGCCGCCATTCGATGCCGCCCCTCGAGATCAGCAGGTGGCCCAGCAGGTCGCTCGACCTCTTCTGCTGGCGCAAGCTGCGCGACTTGAGCGGACGAGCGCTCTGGCGAACCTCGATCTCGATGTTGGCGTTGCCGACCACGCCCTCGTAGCCCTTCGGCAGCTTCCACGTCGTCGCGTCATGTCGAGGCATCGGCAACCTTTCGTCGTTCGCCCTATAAGGCTATGCAAGCACGACACGACGCGACCAAGCGGGACTTACCAGGCGTAGTCCTCCGGAGCGGTCTTATGGCCGGGCCAGATCTCGTCGAGACGGTTCAGCTCGTCGCTATCGAACGAGATCTCTAGCGCGCGCAACGACGCCTCGAGCTGCTCCTGCGTTCGGGGGCCGATGATCGGGGCGGTGACGACCGGCTGGTGAAGGAGCCAAGCCAGGCCGACGTTGGCCGGCTCCTCGCCGAGATCGGCGCAGAACTTCTCGTAGGCCTCGACCTGAGAACGGTGCTCTGCGATGCCGGCCTTTGAGCGTCCCGCGTGTCTGCGGATTCCCTCACTCTCCTTCTGCAGCAACCCCGCGAGCATGCCGCCGTGGAGCGGACTCCAGGGGATGACGCCGAGGCCGTAGTCCTCGCACGCGGGGATGACCTCGATCTCGATCTGCCGCCTCGAGAGGTTGTAGATCGACTGCTCCGAGACGAGACCCATGAAGTGGCGCTGCGCGGCGACCGACTGGGCCTTGGCGATGTGCCAACCCGCGAAGTTGCTCGAGCCGACGTAGAGGATCTTGCCCTGGGTGCGCAGGACCTCCATGGCCTCCCAGATCTCCTCCCAGGGAGTGCTCCGGTCGATGTGATGCATCTGGTAGAGGTCGATGTGGTCGGTCCGCAACCGGCGAAGCGACTCATCGCAGGCGTGCCTGATGTTGCGCGCCGAGAGAAAGGTGTCGTTGGGCCAATCGCTCATCGAGCCGTACAGCTTGGTGGCGATCACGGTGCGTTCGCGCCGGCCGCCACCCTTGGCGAACCAGCGTCCGACGATTTGCTCGGTAACGCCCTCGCCCTTCTTGTGTCCGTAGGTGTTCGCCGTGTCGAAGAAGTTGAGCCCCAGGTCGTGGGCTCTGTCCATGATCGTGTGGGAATCGTCTTCGGTCGTCTGCGGTCCGAAGTTCATGGTGCCCAGACAGAGCCTCGAAACCTGCAGGCCGCTGCGCCCGAGGTGCTTGTAGTCCACTGGATCGCCTCCTAGCAAACGACGGTGTTCAGGGGGCCAGGGTAAATCCGATCCTCGTCTACCCGGTTTCGGTTACGGCCCAGTGCGTCCGGCTTGGTTATGCGGTCCAACCGAATCCGCCCCGCGCCCCGTGCGTAGGTCAGGCTCGGCCCGAGCAGCAACAGCACTCCGTTCCTGTTGCCGCCTCCGTCGTCGCCGATCTTGATGTTGAAGTCGACTCCTACGAGGAGCAGAGGCCAGAGAACGACGGCGAGTATGAGGTTGAGCGCGCCGCCGATGTTGCTGACTTCGCCCAGGTAGTCCTGGGCCGACGCCACCAGCACGCCGACGACCAGGTAAACGACCAAGATTATGAGCTTCATTCAGTCCACCCCCATGCGGTGCGCTTTCGATGTCTGTCAGCACCTTGCCCCTACCGGCGAGACCTAACCAACCCGCCCGGCTCCCGTGTCCGCCAACGGATAGGATCCGGCGGTGGATCCGAGCACTCGTCGTGCAAGCGATAACGACATTCGGCTGCGGATCTACGACCATTTCGTGCGCCGCGGACAACCGCCGGTGCCCGTGGAGCTCTCGGCCGAGCTCGGCATCTCTTCGGATGAGGTCGAAGCTGCCTTTCGGCGGCTGGCCGACGATCACGTGCTGGTGCTTGTACCCGGCACGCCTTACATCTGGTTCGCAAACCCTCTGTGTGCGCTCCCGTCTCCGTTCTCGGTAGAGGCGCAGGGAAGACGGTGGTGGGGGGCCTGCATCTGGGATGCGCTGGGGATCCTGGCCATGTTGGGAACGGACGGAACCGTGTCGACGGCGTGCCCCGACTGCGCGGAGCCTCTGGAGGTCAGCGTGCGTGGGGGCGAGGTCTCGGGAGAGGGAGTCGCTCACTACGCGGTCCCCGCAGCTCGTTGGTGGGACGACATCGGGTTCACCTGATCGACCATGTTGCTCTTCCGGTCGGAGGAGCACATTGAATCGTGGCGACAGAGCCAGTCGCTGGATTTCGGAGCCGTGTTGACGCTCGCGCAACAGTGGGAGCTGGCTCGGAGGTGGTACTCGGACCGGCTCGATCCGGACTGGCGCCGAAGGTCTCCCGAGGAGGCCCAGCAGGTTTTCGCGGACTGCGGGCTCACCGGCCCGTTCTGGAATCTCTCGTAGCGGCTCGAAAAAAGAGGTCTGTCAGCTTTCTCCATCACTTTCGTGGTGATTTGGGGTACTCGACTTCGACGAGCGGACGGCGCGACCCTTAGCACGCAAGTACGGGCCCGATGTAGATAGGAAAGATGTGAGCGCTTCCGTTCATGTCGGCCGTCCGTGCTGCCTCCATAAATGCGGTCCCGAGTGAAGACGGGGACCGTCTTGAAGCCGAGCGTATTCGTCAGCTACCGGCGCAGCGATGCGCCGGGCTACGCAGGCCGTCTCTACGACCACCTCAAACCGACATTCGGTGACGAGCACGTGTTCATGGATATCGACACCCTGGAGATCGGGACCGACTTCTCGGTGCGCATCGGCGAGGCCCTCGACGATTGCCACGCGCTCGTTGCGGTGATCGGGCCGTCGTGGCTCGACGTCAAGGACGATAAGGGGAACCGGCGACTTGACGACCCGCGCGACTTCGTGCGCAAGGAGATACTCGCGGCGCTCATACGCGACGACGTGATTGTGATCCCGGTGCTGGTACAGGGCGCCGACATGCCGAGCCCCGAGGAGTTGCCGGCGCCGCTGGAGCCGCTTGCCTACCGGCACGCTCTCAAGGTCAGCGACGATCACTGGTCCTACGACATGGGTCGCCTAACCGAAGCCATCCAGCGCGCCGCCGAGCACGAGTCGACGAGCACACTGCACGATGTGAAGGAGCTCGAGGAAAAGCTGAAGCAGGAGAAGGTGCTCGAGGAAAAGCTCAGGCAGGAGAGGGCCCTCGAGGACAAGCGGCGACAAGAGAAGGCGCTCGAGGAAAAGCGGCGACGAGCGGTAAAGAAGAAGGTGGATGAACCGAAGCCGGTCGTCCCCAGACCTCCCCCGGAGCTCCGACCGCTGTGGTTCGTCGTCGGGGGCGCCGCGCTGGTCTTGCTCGTGGCGCTGTTCATCTTGATGCGAGATTCGGACGGCGGAGGAACGATCCCCTCGGGTTCCGACGTGAGCAACGGACGAATTGCGTTCCTGAGCGACAGCGGCGGCGCGACCGAGTTGGTGAGCGCGCAGCCCGACGGCTCAGATGCGCAGCCCCTTACAGACGATGGCGCCGGGATACTGAGACCGGACTGGTCGCCCGACGGCACCAAGCTTGTGTTCGGCTCCGACCGCGGAGGTGACTATGACCTCTGGATGATCAACGCCGACGGTTCGGGGCTCGAGCAACTTACCAGCGACTCCGCACGCGAGTCGGCGCCCGACTGGTCGCCGGACGGTCTCCGCATCGCGTTCGCCAGCAACCAAAGTGGCAACGCGGATATCTGGGTGCTCGATCTCGAAAGCCGCGAGCTGACTCAGCTCACCCACGATCCGGCCCGCGACGACACACCCGATTGGTCGCAGACGGACCGGATCGCATTCGCGAGCGAGCGCGATGGTGAACTCGACATCTTCACCATGAATCCAGTTGGAGGCGACGTCCGGCAGATCACCGCCAATAACGGCTCACATGCCGTCCCCGAATGGTCGCCCGACGGGGCACTCATCGTCTATCGCAGCGACGCCGACATTTGGACTGTACAAAGCGATGGTGATGGCGCGCGCAACCTCACCAACAGCGGGGAGAACGAGGATCATCCGGCTTGGTCGCCCGACGGGGAACTGATCGCGTTCGACTCACTCGTTAACGGGAACAGGGATATTCGAGTCATGACCGCAACCGGTGAGGACCTACACGATCTCATCACGACCTCGGCGAACGAGGAGTCACCGAGCTGGCAGGCGATCTTCAGTGAGTCTTAAGGTGGGGGATGTGATGAGCAATGCGGATTTGTCGAGCGATGACCCCACCTGGGCGCGCCTCGAAGATCAGATCGCTTGGTACGACAAGAAGAGCGGTCAGAACCAGCGGACCTTCAAGCAACTGAAGGTCGTGCAACTTGCATCCGCCGCGGTCATTCCGGTGCTGGCCGGCACGTCTGTTACTCCCTGGGTGACGGGATTGCTGGGTGCGCTGATCGTTGCGCTCGAGGGCATCCAACAGCTCAACCAGTACCAGCAGAACTGGGTCACCTACCGCTCGACCTGCGAATCGCTGAGACACGAGAAGTATCTGTACCTGGCGAACGCCGGTCCCTACACCGATCCCGCGCAGGCGCACGCATTGCTCGCCGACCGCATCGAGAGCCTGGTTTCGCAGGAGCACGCGCAGTGGGCCTCGGCAACCTCCAAGGCCGAGAAGAGCCGGGCAAAAACCGGCTGAGCCCTTCTGGCGCTCGAGCCCCAGCGGGACGACAATGTAGCAGTTGGATCGACTCCGACTTCCGGAGGTCGTGAATAGAAGGGAGAACCGTTATGGCCGATCACCCCAACGTGGACCTGCTGCGTGAGGGCTACGACGCGTTCGGGAAAGGAGACATGGACACCCTGCGGGACTTCTTTGCCGAGGACATCGTGTGGCACGTGCCGGGCAACAACATCCTCTCCGGAGACTACGAAGGCCGTGACGCGGTCTTCGGTTTCTTCGGCAAGCTCATGCAGGAAACCGGAGGCAACTTCCGTCAGGATATCCACGATGTTCTTGCCAACGACACTCACGGCGTCGCCCTCGTTGACGCGCACGCCGAGCGCGGGGGAAAGACGCTCGACGCTCACGCCGTCCACGTGATGCATATCGAGGACGGAAAGGTCACCGAGTTCTGGAACCTCGTTGAGGACACCACCAAGGCCGATGACTTCTGGAGCTAACCTCCAGGCCGGCGACCTTCCATGA
>JBOGWV010000142.1:0-21990 GCA_050693975.1 Actinomycetota bacterium | reverse complement strand
GAAGCGATCTCGTCGGCCCTCGGGGTCGAGGTGCCGGAGGACTTTGGTGAGATCGTCGTATTCGAATCAGACCGGCTCGCGGCGGCCCAGGACGCAGTCTCCTTCTTCGATCGCGCCATTGTGTTGCTCGTGATTCTCACGCTCGTTCTCATCGTGCTCGCGCTATGGATGTCACGGCGCCGGCGCAGAACGCTTCTCCAACTGGTCGTTGGCTCTATGGTGGGGATCGTCGTTGTCAGACGCCTGGCAATGTGGGTCGAGGATCAGGTCGTCGACCTGGCACAAAGACCCGACGGAGAGCGAGCCCTGGAGGCAATCACCGATCAAGTCTTCGGCTCGTTCTTCGCGGTCACCCTCATTGTCACTATCGTTGGCTTGGCCATCGTCGCGCTTGCCTTGATCACGGGACCTTACGAATGGGCCGTCACCGCCCGCACCAAGACCGGAGCCCTGGCTCGAGGCGTCGTCAACACCACAAGCGACTCGGCCCGGCAAGAGTCGACCGTCGTTTGGGTCCGGGCGCACCGGGAACCCCTGCACCTTGCCGGCGGAATCGTGTTCGTCCTTCTTCTTTTGATCCTCGACCTCTCCTGGCTCGGGTTCCTGTTGCTCGGCGGGTTGATCGCGCTATACGAGGTCTGGCTGGCGCGCCTCGGTCCCGGCGACACCGACGAGGATGGGCCTGACTCTTTGAGAACGGCCGGAGATTTCCCTACGGCGGGTGATTCTCAGAGCCGTGTGTAGGCTGATCGGGTTGCCACGCTACGAGGGCTTTGCCGAGCACCAATGCAACGATGTTGATCGCAGCGTGCGTGATAACGGCAGCCGCTACACTCCTCGACCGCAATCGCAGAAACGAGAAAAAGAGCCCGGCGCCGGCGGTCGTCCCCGTGACGCCAACCGCAGCCATCAGACGGGCTCGGCCCGGGTTCTGCACGATGCTCGAGGCAGGGTTTCCCTCGAACGTGTCGAGGGTCGGGAGGATGTGCCATAAGCCAAACAGGAAAGAGGTCCATGACAGCGTCGTTCGAAGTGAGTGCTCTCGCGCGAATAGCGCGTGCAGGGCCGAGCGGAACATGATCTCTTCCGCCAGCGCGGTGGCCACGGGTATGCGCAGACTTGCGTGATAGAGGGTCTTTCTGCGGGACATGCCTCGGAGTCGCGCGTCGAGAAAGAACCTTCGTGTCGAGGGGAGGGCGGCCGCTAGGCCGATGCCCACGGAGCAGCACGCGCCCGCAATCGATCCAGTCTTTAGACCCCGTCTGAGATCGGTCCGATCAAGGCCAAGCTCTGCAGCCGTGCATCCGGTGCGAAGCGCGAAAGCCGTCAGAGACATCGCGGAAGCGAGATTGAGTGCCGCGTCGGCCGGCGGCCGAAGTGCCCGATGCACGAGGAGATTGTGCGCGAGGAGGACAGACGCGCCGATGATCTCAGGAGGTACCGATACGAGTGGTTGTGCGTGCTTCCGCCTGAGGAGGATCACGCCGGCTTGTTTACTGCTTTCTTGTGCTCCTCTATCCACTCTGCGCGGCGTGACTCGAAGGTCCTGAGGGCCTCTTCGATTCTTTCCATCTGCTCCTCAGTTGCATCAAGCCGGTAGACCGCTCGAACGAATCGCGCCAGGTCCGCCCGGTAATCGTGGCCTTTGGCCTCGAAAACCCCGGGCACGACGCTCATCGAGTTCTTCATGTCTATGAGGGTCTGCAAGAACGTGATGACGGGCCCGTAGCGAGCCGTCCTGGGTACGCTCGCCGGTCTCGTTTCGGGAGGGCCCAACCAGGGGGGACATGCGAGGAACAAATCCAAGCCAAAGTATGCGACGGCATCGTTGTTGTGAGTGAGCATGACGTACCGAAGCCGACCGGCTCGTTCGTCGTCGAGCCGTTCGATGTCCGAGATTTCGCTGAAGTGCCCGACGAGCGCGGGGTCGGTGTCGTGACGTGGCCGGCCGAGGACCTCGCTCTTCCACTCGCTGGCAAATGGAGTTCCGATCCACAAGGCCGAATCGATGCCCCGATCCTGCAAGCCACGTGTCCCTCGGTGCACGAAGGCATCTTGACTCGTGTGCGCTCCGAGGCTCTCCCCGAAGACGACGAGCCGCGGCCTTTCAGACGGGTCCATCTTCTCGAGGCGCTCCCACAGCGACAAAAAGAGCATCTCGTTCTGTTTGCGACCGACTTCGACGCGACCGAGAGAAAGCGGAGAGGGTCGTTTCGAGTACTGCAAGGTGATGGTTGCGCAATCGCCTCGCGTCAGGTACTCGAGCGACTCGACGGTCTGGTAGTTGACGTAGCCGGTGCCGGTGGGAGAGACGACCAGCAACACTGCTCGGTCCAAGGCCCCGGTTCTGTCCAGTTCCTTTAGCGCGAGGGCAACGCGCTCCTCCTCCGAAGGTGCACAGTCGAGGCCGACGAAGATCCTTATCGGGTGTGACTTGGCGGGCTCGCCCATGGTCCGCTCGATCCACTCGGGGCGGACGAAAGTGTTGACGTGCCGCTGTCCCTGCCGGCTCAGCGCGTCGTATCGAACGTGGCTGCCCGCGCCTCCGCTGACGTACTCACTTGACGGCTGTCTTTCGAGACCTGGTTCCGGCGTACTCGCCGTCGACTCGACGCGGCGATAAACATGGTGCAGTGCAGCCGATACGCCGGCTCCCATCAGCCCAAGCGAGAGCAAGTGGCCGGGCGTCCTCCACCCGCGTTCCCTACCCGGGAAAAGCGCAACGAGTCTCTCCGAAGTTGTCGCCGCGAGCTTTCGCTCGACGGCCGATATCAAGGCAAGTCCGCCGCTAACCAGCGCTCCGGTAACGAGCGACTGCGCGGTGGAAACCTGCCCTTGTTCCTCGAACAGCGAGCGGTCCTCATCCTCGTAGCGTCGACGAAGGTTTCGTTGCTGAACAAGCGAGACTCCCATCCCGGTCAGAATCGCCACGGGGAGCGAACGGAGCCGCCAACGATTGCCGGTCCGTTCGGCAAGGACCTGCATGCCCTCCTGAGAGGCGGCCGTGGTGGTACCCGCAAACCCGATGACGGAGAGGAAGTATCCGGTCGTGCGGACACCACCTCGTAAGAGGCGCTCACCCGGCTGCTGTTGGAATGCCGTCTGTAGCGCAAAGCCTGCGACCATTGCTGCGCCGTCGGCGGCCGCGGTTCTGCCACGCCACCCACGATCCTCCAATTCACCACTACGAGCACGCCACTGAGTGACCGCTTCAATGGAGTCGTGGACGAGCGTTGCCAGACCGTAGTTGATCGCCATTGCCGCGCCGGTAATGACGGCTTGATCGGACGCACTGCGTTTCATCAACGACCGCTGTAGAGACCGCGGTACCGAGGCCGCGGCCACGAACATGCCGACCTGCTCGGAGCGACCGGCGATCGAACCGAACGCGCTTGCAAGGCGACGTGCCAATTCGGCGCGGTCGATCATGCCTTGTCGGTTCTCCTTCGGGAGAGCCCGGAGCGCCAGATTGCGGCGTTGGCCATAACGCCTACCACCGCTAGGCGTGCCACAAGGTAGAGGTAGGTCATGAGGACCGCCGCGAGGCCGAGCGCGCCGTAAAGGTCGTCGACGCGTTCCAGTTTTTCGGCGAAGTACAAGGTCGTCGCCAGCCGTAGCGCTTCGATGCCGACTGCGAACATGATCGCTCCAGGAATTAGGTCGAAGCGTCTAACGTCGTCCGGGCGGGGAAGAGTGCCGGTCGCCCACGTGACCATCGCGACGATCCCCGCGATTGCCAGCAACGTGGCAACGATGTCACCCGCGAGCGATCCGCCATAAAGAGGAGCGACCGCGACGCCGTAGACGGGCAACACGGCCAGGATGCCGGCGGTCGCCAGAGTTGGACGGATAGGTGACCGCAATGGGGCCGGTCTCATCCCCCAAGCGATCGCGGACACGAGCCGCAGCGCTTTCAGCACACCCCGGGCGGCCCACAGCATGATCACGAGGCCCACGACCAATAGCGCAGGCGCAGCACGACCTGTTTGGGCAGAGGCTCGGCTCACGCTGGCCGCCACCGCAGCACCCATGCCCAGGTCCTTCGCAGTCGCCGAGGCGGACTTACCTCCTAGATCGGAGAACAGGCGCAGCAAGGAGGAGGCCACTAGAGCCGCTGGTAACAGCCAAATGAACACTCTGTAGGCCAGGCCACCCGCGAGAAGACCTCCCCCGCGACCTTTGTCCTCTTCGAAGAGATGGAAGAGTGTCCGAACCGATTCGTGTCTCTCGCGCTCCTTCTCTGCCCTTTCAAGCAAGGTCTGCTTTTTCACATCGATCGTCGATCGCGCATCCTTGACGCGGTCGCTCAGCCCACTTCTCCGTCGCTTTCCAGGTGGCGTCGGCGAGGGTGCAGAAGCCGTGGTGAGGGGAGCAGCTTCGCTTGGGCCTGTCTCGTCGGGCGGGGTCTGTCTCATAACTGAGCTAATCATCTGACAAAGAGGCCGGGCTGTCTCCCCCTGTCTTCACAGTCGGTCGAAAAAATGGACGTAAAGGCTCGCCGTCGAACAGATCTTGCTGCATGCTTGCGAGGCCCCTCAAACTTCAGTGACGTTGAGGCACGCTCTAGGAGGGCCGTTGGACGTCCGGGACGAAAGCTCGCAACCCGCTCGAACTGAGGGATCCATCCCCGTAACGGACTCTCGCTCGTCCACTACGTCGTCCCGGTGGAACGATCACCGGTGGATGGTGTGGCTGATAGTGATCGCACCCGTGGCCACAGTTGCGATCGTCGCGACTCTCAGCTTCTTGTCGGCAATCGCCGGCGTCTTGCGAATGATTCTCGTGTCGCAGTTCATTGCCCTCGCGCTCGAACCGGGCGTGAACTGGCTCAGCCGGCGAGGATGGCGTCGCGGCGTCGCCACGGGAACGCTGATGGGTGGTATTGCGGTCGTGGGCATTGCGGTAATGCTCTCCATCCTTCCAAGGCTGATCTCCGAACTGGCCGGCCTGCTCGCAGAGCTACCAAGCGCGCTCGCCGATCTCGGAGGCCGGCTCGGATTCGACATCTCAGTGAACAACATCGAGCAGGCCCTTCAGGACCAACGATCGGAGTTGGCGGCCCTCGCGGCAGACCTTGCCGGCAACGTGCTGCAGCTGACCGGCGCAGTCCTTGGAACGCTGGGGAACATCAGCGTGATAGCGTTGCTCTCTTTCTATCTAACGGCTGAGGCTCCCAAACTGAGGCGAACGGTACTGACGCTTCTTCCGCGCCGACAGCAGCTCGAGGTACTGCGCCTTTGGGAGACATCCACAGAGAAGATCGGCGGCTATCTGTACAGCCGGGCGCTCATGGGTCTGATTTCGGGGCTCGCGAGTTACGGCGTCCTGCGACTCCTTGGAGTGCCATTCGCTGCTCCGCTGTCGATCTTCGTCGGATTCGTCTCGCAGTTCGTTCCAGTCGTCGGCACCTACCTCGCGTACGCCCTACCCGTGCTAATCGCACTCGCCGCGAAGGGGGTGCGGCCTGCTGTGATACTCGTGGTGTTCGCAACCCTCTATCAGCAGCTCGAGAACCTCTTTATCAGCCCGAGGTTGTCGGCTCGCACCATGCAGCTACACCCGGCCGTTGCATTCGTCGCAGCGATGATAGGAGGGTCGGTCGGGGGGGCATCGGCCGCCTTCGTCGCGTTGCCGGTTGCGGCCATCTTTCAGGCCTTCGGGTCGACGTTTCTCAGGCGATACGAAGTCGTTGAGAGCGCGCTGACTCAGGACCGGCCGAACTCGACGGTTGTGGATGAACCCAATGAAGTAGAGAGGGAGCCCCTGCTGAAACGCGTCTGGGTCTCGATCTCGAAGTCGAGCTCCCAGTAGAACGTAAGCAGCTCGGGAGGTCTTCAGCTTCTCTTAGATGAGCTCCAACTCGCGGCCCTTCTCCACCGCGCTTGTGCGGGACGTCACGTTCAGCTTGCGATAAATCGCTCCCACATGACTCTTCACCGTATTGAGTGAAACGAAAAGCTCCTTCGCAATCTGGCGGTGGGTAAGTTGGCTGGGCATTAGGCGAAGAACTGCAAGCTCGCGGTCGGTCAAGGTTTCGCCGAAGATGGCCGGCCGCTGCGACGAACGCCCCAGGCTCCGCTCCAGCCTCTGAAGCTGCTCTGGGAGAGTTCCAGCGTCTGGATTGGACAATAGGATTGCTCGTGCCTCACTCAAGAGTTCACGAGCCCCGTCTTGATCCCCCAACGAAAATCGTACCGGAGCGAGCTCCAGCAGCAGCTGCATAGTCACCCAAGGTGACAATCGCGGGCGCCGCCTACGAATCTCAAGAGACGTCTCCAGCAGGTCTCGCGCTTCATGAAGGTCTCCGTCATCAGCCGAGACGCGTCCTCTAGCAAGGTAGACCAGGGACGACTGCGGGAGCTTGGAGAGACCATGTTGCTCCATTATCTGACGGGCTTCTTGCGTCAGCTCCCTCGCACGATTCTTGTTTCCGCTGTCGGCGCTCACGAGCGCCAGCTCGCAGCGTGTAGTCATCTCGAGCACCGGCTGGTTCAAATGACTAGGCGCAATCGCTTCCGTCAGGGTCGCCTGCGCAGTCTCCAGATCGCCACTCAGGTACGAGTGGCACCCCAATGCAGCCAGGGCAACCGAGCGCCAATGTCCTGGATCCGGCTCGAGCACCAACGCGCGCCTGGCATCGTTGATGCCCTCTGAGACGCCACCAAGTCCGAAAATCGCGGTAACAAGTGCTATGCCCGAATCAAGCGATTGCGCGCCATCAGGCAGGGGCCCGTCGACCGAACCCAGCCTGGCGGTGGCCAGCCACCTCTCCGCCTCGCCAACATCCCCAACGAGGGCAGCACACCAGGCGGCCGTCAAGGAGAGAACTGGATCGGCGGCTATCTCCTCTTCGCCAACAGAAGAGAGCCACGAGCGAACGGTCTCGAGGCGGCCCGCATTCAGGTACTGATACCAGTTGGCGGAGATCAACTCTCTTGTGGCGTCCCGATCTCCTGCTTCGACTGCGTGGTACACGGCCTGGGAAACCAGGTTCGTCCCTCGGTACCAATCACAGGCGCGCCGGTGAAGTTCCGGCACCAAGGCACCATCCGTTCGATACAACTCGCTCCTGAGGAGGTCACCAAAGAGTTGATGGTATCGATACCATTTACGGTGTTCGTCGAGTGGCACAACCATTAGATTTGACCGCTCGAGATCATCGATAATCGCTGAAGACTCGTTGGACTCGAGGACTTCGTCACATAACGGTGCACTGAAGCGAGCCAAGATTGAGGTTCTGAGCAAGAACCGGCGCACGTTTTCGGGTAAGCGACTTAAGATTTCGGTTGTCAAGTAGTCCGCAACGTGGCGATCACTGCCGGCGAATTCTTCTATCAAGTTGTCCGGGTCGGAGTGATTACGAAGCGACACCGCCGCCAGATACAAACCGGCGGGCCAGCCTTCCGTTTGGTCCGTGAGCCTGTGAACCTGCACGTCGGTCAGCTTGCGGCCCAGGACCTCAGACAGTAGCGCATCCGATTCACGGTAAGAGAACCGAAGCTCGGCCGCACGAACCTCGCCGATGTCTCCTTCGACGCGACGGCGTCCCACGCGGAGTGGCGGGTCAGCGCGACTGGAGACGACCACCTGCGTTGTTGCGGGAAGATTATCGAGCAGTAGGAGCGTCAATTCGTGGCAGTTGATGTTCTTGATGTGATGGTAGTCGTCCAGGACTAGGACGATGCGGTTGGACATTGCGCCCAGGTCACCAAGCAAACGGGGGAGAAAGTCATGCTGCAGCGTCTCCTTTGATGCCGGAACGGTATCTGCCCAGGCGCCCACTGTTGGTTCGACTCTGCGGAGTGCCTCGATAACGTAGCTCCAGAAGTGGTTCGGATCGTTATCCAGCCGGTCCAGGGTCACCCAAGCGAAAGGCCTGGGATCGACGGCTTTCCACTGTGAGACCAGGGTCGTTTTTCCGTACCCGACCGGGGCATCGATCAGTACGATCGACTTGTCCGCCGCAGCTACGAGGTCGCCGACGAGATCCTCACGGGCGACCCACTCGCGTCGCACCGGAGGCGCGTGAAGCTTGCTTTCTAGAAAAACCACTCCGTGGGACTCGGACGCTCGACTGCGATGACGATTGACCGGTGGACTGGTCTGATTCAAGGGCACCTCGCTTTTTCAAGGGACACTGTTTGGTCCACCCACCCATCCCCGAAATGCGTCAGTGTCGGTTTGCCTTCACCGCTACGCTTCGGACAATGAAGCATCCTTAACCCCTGTTAACAAGCCCGCTCTGCGATCTATTGCCGTTTCACTCAATGAATTCTCGATGAAGAACGGCTTGGTTCCCTAATTGCTGGCAAACGATTCGTGCGAACGCGACAAATGGTAACGAGTACGCGCGAGAGTGACCGGGCAACTATCGGAATCAGATCGCTACTCGGAAACGCGAGGTGCCATCGGGTCCCCGCCAACAGAAGGAGCGGCCATTCGAGACCGGTGCGCGAGGTGGCTCTCCCAGTCGTAGATCACCGCGGTGTCTAGGAGGAGATCCTGCACGGACGCCTGCCGCCTGCTGAAAGCGGTCCAGAGGAAACCAAATGGGAAGACCACGCAAGCCGCGGCCCGCGCGATCGACCTGCCCAAACCGAAGTTCGTTCCGCCGGCGGTGACCACGCGTAGACCGACAACCTGCTTCCCCGGAGTTCGACCGCTGATCCACCACCCAATTGCCAGGTACGCCGCCGTCACGCCGGTCGACAGGCCGGTGGTCAATAGGAGATGGGGCTTGGGAAACTTGAAGGGTTGGGGGTCGAAAAAGAACGTGAGGCCGGCCACAGTCAGATACGCGACAGAAATCAACACGACGATCACGATCGCATCGATCCCGTTTGCAACGAGGCGAGACACGAGCCCTGCCCTAGCCCCCTGCAGGCTCGTGGCGCGCAAGCCCGAGGGGTCATTCAAGATGGCGACGCCTCCCGTCCGTTCGTACGATTCAGAACCCTGTCGACCAGGCGGGAGAGAGATCGGTCCGCGTCCATTCCTCGGAGACGAAGGCCCTCGATGGTTTCTGTCCCCATCGTGCCCGACGACTCTCGGATGATCTCCGGCAGGTCGAGCTGCTGAACGACGTCGCGCGCGACGCCGATGATATCGGTGCGCTCGATGACCCCGTCGATGTCCACGCGTTCCTCGATAATCCTGTTTACATCCACTCGCTCGATGACCAGCCGGGTTAGATCGATCCTGTCCAACACCATCCCAACCACAGACGCGAGGGCTCCATCGAACCTCTCGAGGAGGACACGTCGATCCTCATCCCAGCGATCGTTGAGTTGGTTGACTCGGTGCTGCAACGGAGACGACATGACCGCTCGAGCCGCCACACCTCGCGCGAATCGGGCACCTTTGCCGGCGGCTTGCAGTCCAATCCTCACCGCCCCGGCACTCAGCGCTAACAGTGCGCCCTGCAGGATCTCCGGCGCTGCGGCGTTTCCATCGTCACCGGCGAGAGACTGCGTTTCCGGTACCTCCCGATGCTGTCCGTTCGCTAGAACGGCCGCCTCCCTACTGAGATGCAGCGATGTCGCGGCCATGCGCGGTCAGAGCCCAGATAACGGCGACATCCAGGGCGATGATGACGATCGACCACACCGGGTAATACGGGATGAATCCGAAATTCGCGATCGCGCTGATGACGGCCATTGTGACTCCCACCGTTCGCGCCCAGACGGCGCCGCTGAACAGCCCCACAGCGGCGACGATAACGATTACCCCCGCGATCAGGTGGATCCAACCCCAAGCGGTCGCGTCGAACTCAAACGCGTAGTTTCGAGTGACGACGAAGAACTCGTTCTCCAGGATTCCGGCGAAACCCGCTATCGCATGGAACGTGCCCACCATCAGCATCACGAAGCCGGCAAAGTACGTGAAGCCGATGGCCCAACCACTCGTCGAACGAGTCTCGTGTGTCGATGCCATGGAACCCTCCCTTTCCCTCGCCTAAGTCCTGGTACTGGTTCTAGCGAGCGAGTCGGTTGGGGCCATCACCCACGCCCATCAATCACCCGGGTGAGTCGTTGGCCGCCTGCTGTAGACCAGAGATGCGGCTCGACCCTAGGTCTCTGCCTGCAACTCGTTCACGCTTACAACCTCGATGGCGAAATCGCGGAGCCGGTCGAGCACGCCGTAGAACTCCGACACGTCCGCAACATCCGCCATCAGGATGGTCGTGCCACGATGTGGCAGCGCTGACATCTCGCCGAAGGCGGTGGACAAGAGTTCCCCGAACTCACCCCGCACCACGATCCGGTAGCGCCTCCTTGGACTGACGCTCTTCTGATCGTTCATCCTCATCGGTCCTCCCCGGACCTAAGCCTTGGTCGCTTCCAAGCGTCTCCTTTTGGAGGTAAGCGCGCCTCACCCCTGCTCTAGAGATCACCAGGGTGACGCCGCCTCGAATCCGACGGTGCGGATTCGCGACGCGCTCGTCGATCGAGCCCCAGCCCGCAATCATGAGGCGAATCACCCGGGTGAGACGAGCTCTCAGGTGACGACCCCTCCCTCGAGCGGCGCGATTCATAGGACAGAACGTTCAGTCCAAAGGGACCGCGCATGCTAACGAGGAGGCAGAGATGGATTGGGATTTCGGGGACATCATCCTGACGATGCTGGCGTTCTTCTTCTGGTTCACGTTTATCTGGATGTTCATTGGCGCGTTCACAGACATCATTCGCAGGGCCGACCTCTCGGGATGGTCCAAGGCCGGATGGATCGCAATGATTTGCATCCTGCCCTTGTTGGGAGTCTTGATATACATGGTCACCCGGCCGGCACCCACTGCAGAGGAGCTAGCCTCGAGATACACCATGGGCAACGGATACTCCCGCGCCGACGAGATCTCGAAGTTGGCGATGTTGCACGATAAGGGAAAGCTTACCGATGAGGAATTCAACCGCTTGAAGGCGGGGGCATTGACGTAATCCTGCCGGCCGACGGCCAAGAACCTAGAAGGGGGCCCCTTTTTCTTTGGGGCACCCCCTTCACAAGGCGACTCGTCCCCTAGGCGTCAGGCCAGGCGCCCCGGAGCCGGAGCGACCGGTCGGCTACGTGTTGATTGCGTCTGCTGCAGGTAGCCGATTCCAATGTGCCCCACGTCGAAGAATGCACACACGGCAACCCAGAACCATTCCCAGCCGCCCAACCCGACACCCGGCGTGTAGAGCAGCACATACATCAGAGTCGCGAATGGCAAGAACGTTATACCGAGCAGGGGCAAAATGAACGTGTCAAACGCGGCGTCAACGCGGCCGGGGCGGAGGACCCAGACCAGGAACAAAGCGAACCGTGGAAAGAAAGCCGCCATCAGCGCTGACAGGATGATCATTCCTCAACCTCCTTGGCTTAACCGGACTGGCTCGGTCCGCGTCTCACACCGCCAAAAAGCAACGCGCGATAGCCCTTCTCGCGTCGCGCTTCGATGTTCCACGCATCAAGGCGGACGGGCTTCACCCGCTTCAACGACTCACCCGGGTGAGATCACTCCTCGGGCGATGCTCGCCCCGCTCTGCTCCAAGAAGGTCTATTAGGTCGACCTCGGAAAGGACGCCGAAGACGCCGACCACCTGATCTCACCGGACGAACGCTACCGGATCGCCATGGCGAGACAGTAGTCCAGCCGTCATGGCTTAGACGAAAGGAGCCGGATTATGACCGCGATGGAGTGGATGCTCTGGTCCACGTTGGGTGTCATCTACCTCGTTTGTCTCTTTACTGTTTGCGCGCTGACGTTTCGAAAGGGTCACGTCGCTCTCGGAATTCTTGGGATCTTTCTGCCCTTCCTATGGCTCATTGGGGCAGTGCTCCCACCGCGCCCGGGATCGTCCTACGAGGCCCAGGAGCAGGCGCGTCTGAGCGCCTAGAGCTCGAGAAAGGAGAAGAACGGTGTGTCGCTGGCTCGCCTATTCGGGAAGCTCGGTCTTGGTCGAGCGACTCCTCTACACCCCGGTTCATTCGCTGATCGACCAGAGCCTCCACTCCAGGTTTGGGTGCCGAAACGACGAACGGGGATGGTTTCGGCATCGGTTGGTATGGGCTGAGTCCCACCCCGGCTACGTTCAAGAGCACCCAACCCGCCTGGAACGATCGAAACCTCCGCGAACTCGCCGGTCACATCCGATCCAGACTCCTCTTCATGCACATCCGTGCAGCGACCGATACTCCGGTTCAACTAACCAACTGCCACCCGTTCCGACACGGCGCATGGCTTTGGATGCACAATGGATTCATCGGCGGTTTCCACCAGGTGAAGCGCGATCTGGCGTTTGCCGTCGACCCGTCCCTGTTTCCGTCGATTGAGGGCTCCACCGACTCCGAGTTGCTCTTCCACCTCGCCCTCACGTTCGGGCTCGAGGACGAGCCACAGAAAGCAGTCGAGCGAGCGGTGGGTTTCGTCCAGGCAACGGGCGCTCAGCACGGGATCGAGGAGCCGATCCAGATGACGGTCGCGACGAGCAATGGTTCCACTCTGTGGGTCTTCCGATACTCGAGCCGGGGCCGCTCACGCTCGCTCTTCTATTCCACCGATGTCCCCACCCTTCGTTCTCTTCATCCCGAGCTCGAGATCTTGGGCGAGGTGGAAGACGAATCTCGCTTGGTCGTTTCCGAGCCGATCCGCGACCTCAGCGGAGCCTGGAACGAGGTCCCGGAATCGAGTTGCGGCGTCGTGCAACGCGGCCAGGACGAGCTCCGTCCCTTCCGGCCCGCGACATCGGTATCCACCCACTGACAATCGACCCATATCGGCTCAAAGCGGAGTTAGTCGGTCGTGCCCTGCAGAGCCCTTGAGAGGTAGGCAAGCGCGGTGCGCGTCTTGGTTTCCTGCTTGCCGTCGAGATCCACACCGCGTTCGCCCAGGTACGCCCGAGTTTCCACGGCAGCTTGAAACGCGTCGCCTGGAGAGCATTTCGTGGACAGCTCGAGGATGCGCGACCCGCTGGGGTAGCTCCACAGCTCCACCGCGATCCTTCTCGCGAGCCCCTCCGGCGCAAATTTCAGCTTGAGCACGTTAATGGGGCCAAGTATCGCGAGGTCGTCCAACTCAATACGGTCGGGTGCATGCATTGCGAAGAATGCGCGCTGCTGTTTAGAGAAGAGCTTGCGTAGGGAGCGCCGGCCAGTAACGGATTCCATCACCTTGCCTGCCTGCAGCTCCCTCTTGTAGGACGCCGAACAGACATACCCGCCGGGCATCGCATCCACCTCGACACCGAAGTCTTCGGTCGCGCGCAGCTCTGGCGGAATCTCGTTTGGAACGACGGGTCGAAGTTTGATCACCGAGTCGTCAGACTTGGTCTGCGTCCGTCGAGCGCGAGCAACGACTCCGTGCTCGTAGAGGCTCAGATCAGGTGTATCGAAGAAGAACACCTGGCGGACGCGGGCTTGGAGCGGGTCGACGCCAAGTGCCGAAAGCGCCGAGTTGCGGTCGCTCTCGGGCACCGTGAGTTTCAGCTCGACCGTGTCGGCTCCCTCGATCAGTCCGAGGAGTTCTCGAAGCTCGTCGTCGGATAGGCGGGGCCTCACGGCCGCGGTGCTCCATGCCGGCCATTTGGTCGGGAAAAAGGTGAGAAGGACTCGAGCGCTGCGACATCCGGCTCCGATAAGGAAATGCTGGTGGCGAAGCGACCGAGGAGCTCGGTGCGGTGCGCTGCGGAAGCCGCAACATCGACCGTCCCGCCGTCGTAAACAAAGGTGGCAACAGTTGGGCGCTTTCCGAGACCTCGCAGCTTCTCTGCTTCATCGATGGTCGCCCTCCGGACAGACACGCCCATGACCCAAACGAGCTTCTCGCTCCAGATGGCAGGGCTCCCTCGAAAGGCCCACACATCGTGAACCCAGAGACCATGCCCCCGCGTCCAGCGTTTGCCGGGAGCAATACGCAGCCGGGCTGGGATGTTACCCGCCCGTTTTCGCAACGATCGATTGCGCAAAACGAGCACCCCGATTCCTACCGCACACAGCCATAGCGGGAGGCCTACGAAAATTAGAATCGCCCAGATCATTCCAACCCCCTTCGAAGGGCGCGTCGAGGCATCGCGTCTGGGACGATGCCACCACA
The DNA here is from genome assembly GCA_050693975.1 of Actinomycetota bacterium. Taxonomy (GTDB): domain Bacteria; phylum Actinomycetota; class CADDZG01; order CADDZG01; family WHSQ01; genus WHSV01. Next base: position 7,922 of record JBOGWV010000142.1, on the reverse strand, counting down.
CGACTCGGTACTGCTTCTTCACCCCCCGCCCGTCCTCACCTGGGTGATCCTTTGTACCCGGGTGATGCCTCCCTCTCCGTGAAGGCCCCCGTCAAATCACCGCAAAAGGTCGGCGCGCGACACGAGGAGTCGCGCTGAGTAGTCTCGGGGCTCGGCTCCCTTTGCCGATTCACAGGAGGTAAGCGAGTTGAAGCTTGCGGTTTACGGAACCGGTGGTGTGGGTGGCTACTACGCCGGCCGACTCGCGGCGGCCGGAGCAGATGTACATCTGATCGCGCGCGGGTCACACCTAGAGACGTTGAGCGCCGACGGATTGAGCATCGAGAGCCCCAAGGGTGACCTCCACGTCGATCTGCCGGCGACGGACGACCCGTCGGAGATCGGACCGTGCGATTACGTACTCTTCTCAGTCAAGTCGTTCGACACCGAGGCTGCCGCGGCCCGTCTTCATCCCCTGATTGGTGACGACACCGCGATCATCTCGTTCCAAAACGGAGTCGACAACGAAGAGCAGATCGCTCGCGTCGTCGGAAGGCAACACGTTCTCGGAGGCGCCGCCTACATCTTCTCCACGATCCGGGAACCGGGCGTGATCGCGCACACCGGCGGTCCGGCGCGCATCGTGTTCGGAGAAATGGACGGCTCCCGCAGCGAGCGCGGCCTGAGGCTCTTGGACCAATGCAAGAAAGCGGACATCGACGCAGAACTCTCCGAGGACATAGTGCGCGTGCTGTGGGACAAGTTTGCGTTCATCTGCGCGCAGGCCGGGATGACCGCGGCCGTGCGTCTTCCCATTGGCGAGGTGCGAACGGTCAAGGAGACTTGGGACGCCTTCAGGAGCATTGCCGAGGAGGTCTGCGCGCTTGCGGCCGCCGACGGAATCGAGCTTCCCGGCGACACCGCGGACCGGCACGTACGTTTTGCGGAGGGCCTCGAGCCCACCGGCTACTCGTCGCTGTACAACGACCTTGAAAAGGGCCGGCGCATGGAGCTCGAGGCGCTCCACGGCACGATCGTGCGACGCGCTCGGCGCCACGGCATCCCGGTCCCCGTCTCCCAAGCGATCTACGCGATCCTCAAGCCCTGGGCCGTCCGGAACGAAGCCGCGCTCAGCCCGTGACTACTCAGTAGCTGGGCGTCACGAGTTGCGTAAAGAGTGGGGGTCTATTCGAGGTGCGAATGCGTACCAGGAGTGCGCGGCACGAGGTCCAAGCTCTGGACAACATGCCGGCCGATGGCGAGAGATGATGTCGCGGCAGGAGAGGGAGCGTTCCTGACGTGAACCACGGCACCCTTTACCTCGATGCGAAAGTCATCAACGAGCGAACCGTCGGGATCCAGGGCCTGCGCTCGCACGCCCGACGGACCTCGTATTACATCCTCGGGCTTGAGGTCGGGAACGTAACGTGCCGCATCATCGATGAATCGTCGTTTACTGAACGAGCGTCGCAGCTCTGCCACCCCAACTCGCCAGTGCTGGCGTGCGAACCTGCGAAAACCTCGGTAAGAGAGGAGGTCGAGGACATCCTTTGGATTAACGTGTCGTCGGTTGTAGCCCTCACGCGCAAGCGCGAGGAGCGCGTTGGGACCGATTAGCACTTCCCCGTCGATCCGCTTGGTCAGATGAATCCCAAGGAAGGGGTAGCGAGGGTCGGGCACCGGGTAGATCAATCCTCTTACGAGGGATCGTCGGGCCGGCACGATGCCGTAGTACTCGCCCCGAAAGGGAACTATGCGCGGATCGGTCTGACCCCCAGTCCGTTGCGCGAGCCGGTCGGCGTAAGGCCCGCACAGTTGATGAGCAGATCGACCCTCTCGTCACCCTCCGTGGTCTTCGCCACGATCCCTGCTCCGTCCCGTTGAATCCCGACGACCTCGACGCCGCATCGAATAGACGATCCGACCTGTATTAGTTCCTCCGCAAGGCCCCGGGCGACATCCGCGAAATCAACGATCGCAGTCTGCGGCGAATAGAGAGCCGCCACACCCCGGACGTGGGGCTCGATGTCGCGCATCTCGTCCGAGTCGACCATCCGCGCACCAGGAACTCCGTTAGCGACTGCCCGATCGTGCAAGCTCCGCAGGGTGGGCAACTCGGCTTCATCGACCGCAACGACGAGCTTGCCGCAGACCTCGTAGGGGATCTTCTTCTCGTCGCAGAAACCGAGGAGAAGTCGCACACCCTCGACACAGAGCCGTGCCTTGAGAGACCCAGGCTGGTAGTAGACGCCTGCGTGGACGACACCGCTGTTGCGCCCAGTCTGGTGCATTGCTATGTCGTCTTCCTTTTCGAACAACGAGATCGGGCAGTCGGGAACGACCTTTTGCAACGCTTTGCCCACCGCCAGACCGAGGATGCCCCCTCCCACGATTCCGATACGTCCACCCTCTGGGATGAGCATCTGCTCCCTCACGTGAATTCGCCAAACAAGACGCCTGTCCAAGCGATGTATTCCCTGTTGGCCTGGTGAAGATCAGGTCGGTATCGATCCAGTCGAGGCGCCCCTGAGAACTTGCGTCGGGGTCTAGTCCAGCGGAAACGCCTGAACGCTCACGATCTTTCCGTCGATAGATCGAACGCGCACGATGTCGCCCTGCTCGATGGAGTCCTCAATGTCGGCCTCATCAGGAATCCTGTGGCACCGGGTCCTCGTCACCTTCGTTGCCGGGGGAGGCCGGGCTTCTTGGATGCACACTCGTTCGTCCGTCAATTCGGTGACCAGTCCGTCCCCCACCACGCCCTCTTCCCCGCTTGCGAAGTAAAGCACGAGCCCAGCCAGAACGACGATCAGAGCACCCAGCCATCGTCGTACTCTCGCTCGCGCTGGCCTCATCTCAAACCCTCTGCTCGGATGACCCCCGGTACCACGCCCATCATCTAGCGTCTCAGAGGGCCCGTCCACAGGTAACGCGGGACCAGTCTTCGACCCTGTTTTTGCCCTCTCTGGGGAGGGGGTTCTCGAAAACATCGGAGCGGGCGACCAGATTCGAACTGGCGACCCTCACCTTGGCAAAGTGACCAATGTGATGCAGCGACTCTGGCAAAAACGGATCCTTGCTGGTCAGCGACTACTTTCAACAACGCGTTCTGCCGAAGTCTGCGCGCTTCTGAGCGTCGCTCATAACCCGAATATGGCCCGAACAACAAGCTGTCTGCGCTTGGTCGAGGTCGGCCCCAGCTACGCTAGATCGATGGAGTTCGAGTGGGATCCCAACAAGGCCGACTCGAATCTCGAGAAGCACGGCGTCCCATTTGATGAAGCCGCCACTGCGTTTGGGGACCCACTTTCGCTGACCATTCCCGATCCCGACCATTCCGACGACGAGGAGCGATTCGTCCTGCTTGGCCAGTCGTTCCTGGGTCGCCTGGTCGTGGTGGTCCACGCAGACCGAGGCGAGAGAATCCGAATCATCAGCGCTAGAATCGCCACCAGGAATGAGAGGCGATCCTATGAAGAAGACTGACCCCCCAGACTCTGACATGCGCGAGGCGTATGACTTCAGCGACGGCACGAGGGGTAAGTACGCCGCTCGTTTCGCCGAAGGCTCCAACGTTGTGGTGTTAGATCCAGACGTGGCAGCCGAGTTCAGAACCCGGAAAGCCGTCAACGACGCTCTCCGTGCTCACCTCGAGAACGGGCGTCGTGCCTCCGGAGATGAGGGCTAGCATCTAGCCACTCCCAGATGACATAAGACAGCACTCGCATGCCCAAAACGTCGGGGCTTGGGCCTTGTCGCATTTGCGGCGCGCACAAGATCAACAAGGTGTGCCTGCTCTGCCTCGTCGAGTTGGAGAGCTCGGGCGATACCTTCCAGCACGCTCTCGGAGACTCCGCGCGCGTTCCCGCGTTCGAGCCGGGTGTAGTACTCGACGCTGATGCCCGCGAGCAGAGAGACCTCTTCGCGGCGGAGCCCAGGCACGCGCCGCTTGCCTCCGTAGGCCGGTAGACCTGCCTGCTCCGGCGTGATCCTGGCCCGCCTCGAGGCCAAGAAGTCTCGGATCTCATCGCTATTGCTCACACCTTAGGACGCTACTCGTTCTCGGGACGAGGGAGATCATTCCTGAGGACTTCAGGGCGCAGATCGAGACCACGCTGTTCGGCCCGGTGAATGTCACCCGCGCGGTCCTTCCCGTCATGCGCGCCCAGCGCTCCGGCCTCGTGGTTTCGATCTCATCGACAGCCGGCATCGTGGGCCAAGAGTTCTGCAGCGCGTACGCCGCCTCCAAGTCCGGACTGGAGGGGTGGATGGAGTCGCTTACCCCAGAGATCGAGCCGTTCGGCATCCGCACGATGCTCGTCGAACCGAGTTTCTTCCGCACCGGGTTGCTAACGCCGGAATCGACGAACTACGCGGAGCCCTCGATCGACGAATATGCCGAGCGCACCCGACGGACCGTCGCCGCGTGGAACGGCATGAACGGCAAGCAGGGAGGCGACCCCGCCAAGCTCGCCGCGGCTCTCGTAACCGTGACCGAGCAGGAGAACCCGCCGCTGCGCTGGGTCGCGGGAGCGGACGCGGTCGCAACGGTCGAGCAGAAGGCCAAGGATCTGCTTGCCCAGGTCGATGCCTACCGCGAACTTTCCAGCCAACTCGCCCACGACGAAGCGTGACATCAATACCGGAATCATCGAAACCCACACCGCCCCTCAAAGGAGGGAAAGCCATGGCCGACAAGACTGCAAATAGGCGAACCATGGAGCGCTACACGAGTGAGTTCCTGACCACCGGCGACGTTGCACTGGCCGAGGAGTTCGTCAGCCAAGACATAGTCATGTACTACCCCGGACAACCCGAGCTGCGGGGTCTGGACACGCTTCTCGCCTCGTCGCCGCGAACCGCGACGCGTTCCCCGACCTCGTGTGGATGGGTGGAGCAGATGACCGCCGATGGCGACACCGTGGCCGTGCGTTACAGCATGACGGGAACCCACCGGGGCAGCTTCGCTGGAATCCAACCGACGGGTGCGGCCGTCGTCTCGCAGAGCATGGCGTTCTATCGCCTGAACGACGGCATGATCGTCGAGGAGCGCGCCCAGCTCGACATGCTCGGCATCCTTCAGCAGCTGGGCGCCGCACCGAGCGCTTAGATAAGCCGTTCCATCACCCCCGCAGGCGTCCAGGCTGCGGTCAGGCAGCGAGGAGACAGACCATGGCCCAAGCAACATCCGAAGCGACGGAGCTCACCACGGTGCCGGCTATCCCGGCGCCAAGCGCGAGGAATTCATCGACGGACTCGCGGAACTGATGGCGCATTCGACCCGCACACCCATCCTGAGGCGGCCCGACGAGTACGGCCTGGACTACGAGGACGTGTTCTTCCCCGCACTCGATGGAGTAACGCTGGAAGGCTGGTTCATTCCTGCCGACTCCGACCGGCTCATCATCTCTGCAACCACCCCATGCCGTGCAATCGCTACGGGTACCCCAAAGACGAACACGAATGGCCCGAACCGTAGACCTGATCACCGGTGCAAGAAATGTAAAACCCCCTGTGACCAGGGCCTTTTCTTGGAGCGGGCGACCAGATTCGAACTGGCGACCCTCACCTTGGCAAGGTGATGCTCTACCACTGAGCCACGCCCGCAGAGTTCGGCCGCCATTGTAGTGGCTCTGCTCTCTGGATGCGACCTGAGATCGTCGGCGCTCTCGGTCCGACGGATACGCGGAAGAGTACGTTTGGACCCTGAAGTGACCCTCTCTTTGACCAGAGGACGGCTCATGGCCAAGGCGATCTGGAACGGCACCGTCATAGCCGAGAGCGACGACACCGTCGTTGTCGAGGGCAACCACTACTTCCCCCCCGAGGCGGTCAACTCCAAGTTGCTGAAGGAGTCGAGGCACAGATCGATCTGCCTATGGAAGGGCGTCGCGCGCTACTACTCGATCGAGGTCGACGGCGAGCTCAATCGCGACGCGGCCTGGTGCTACCCCAGGCCGATACCTCCTGCCGCGAAGCTCAAGGGTCGCATCGCGTTCTGGCACGGCGTCGAGGTGACCGTCTAGCCGGGCCGGCGCAGCTCGCCCGCCGCGACGCCGAGGGTGAGCCTGGCTCCACCCTCCTCGATGGCGAGGTCATCGAAGGAGACTCGGCCCCCCAGCGAGGGCAGTTGAAAGTCCACCGAGATCCCGCCCGGTCCGGTGACCACCAGCACTCCGTCGTCCATCGCGAGGTCCCCCCCGACGGAGCCGGCCTCTGTCTCGAGTGACACTCCGCCGCTGGTGAGCCGAGCGGTTACGGGCACGCCCTCGTCACGCAGCGCGCGATTGAGGGCCCGCTGAGTGAGGATCCCCTCACCGGTGCCCCCGCCTATCGTGATCCGGTCCACATCGCCCGAGATCACGTCGCCGGGCTCGAACTCCACGTCGTCGAGCGTGAGCGTCACCTCGTCCAGCGTCAGAGCGCCGGCTTCCACATCCGAGCTCTCGATGGTCATGGTGTCGAGGCGCCCGCGAAAGAACGCGACCAGAAACGGAAACGATTCGATATCGACCTCGGGGTTTTCGGCCAGCTCGAGCGTCGAGGTCAGCTCGGTCGCCACCGCCTTCTCGGCGGCCGCCTTCACGACGAAATCACCGACGACCGCGAGCACCAGCAACGTGACGACGAGGAAGATGAGGAACTTACGCATCGCGCTAGCGGCCGGTGCTGCCGAAGCCGCCGGCGCCGCGCTCGGAGCCGGGCAACTCCTCGACTTCAACCAGTTCCACCCGCTCGACCGCTTGGACGACGAGTTGAGCTATCTTCTCGCCGCGCGCGATGTGGATGACGTCTGAGGAATCGAGGTTGACCACGATGACCTTGATCTCCCCCCGATAGCCCGCGTCGATGAGTCCGGGGGCATTAACCAGCGCCAGGCCCTCGCGCAGCGCGCGCCCCGAACGAGCGTGCACGAAGCCGGCATGGCCCTCAGGAATCGCTACGGCGAGACCCGTCGCGATCGCGGCGCGCTCCCCCGGCTTCAACTGCACGTCCTCGGACGACATCAGATCAAGGGCGGCATCGCCGGAGCGCGCGTAGGCGGGAAGCGGCAGCCCGTCATCGAGACGCGTCACCTCGAGCTTCACTGTTTCTCGGTCTCGCTCTTGGGCGGCGACTTCTTGGCCAGCAGGCCGAGTTCTCGTTCGAAGTCGTTGAGCTCCTGGAAGTCCTTGTAGACCGAGGCGAAGCGAAGATAGGCGACCTCGTCGATCAGACGAAGGCGCTCGAGCACCTCGCGGCCCAGCTCCGCAGACGGAATCGGCCTACGAGCGTCGGCGCGCATGGCTTCCTCGACGTCGTCGGCGATGGCGAGAATCTCGGCATCGGTGACCGGGCGGTTCTTGCAGGCCCGGTGGATGCCCTCGATCACCTTGTCGCGATCGAACGGCTCTTCCTCGCCGCTGCGCTTGGCTATCAGAAGCGGTACTTCCTCGGCCCGTTCGAAGGAGGTGTAGCGGCGTCCGCACCCGATGCACTCGCGCCGGCGACGGATCGCCCGGCCCTCTTCGGCGAGGCGCGAGTCGACGACCTTGTCCTCTTCGGAATCGCAATACGGACATCGCATGGCGGAATGCCGTGCCTTTCCCTCTAGCTAGAAATCAAACGGCCTCAGCGTCGTCACCACGCAGCCGCTTGAGCTGTGCCCGGAGCTTACGCACATCGCTTTGGTAGTTATCGAGGCCGGTATCGGCGGGCTTCCTCTTTTCGTCGCCCCAAGTCTTTTCGAGGTGGGACGAGGTCCCGCAAAGTGGACAGAGCGCGGGACCGGCCGTTAGCTCGGCCCCGCACTCGCCACACGACTTGCTCTTGGGCATTGCGTGCCCCCTTGGGCAGTCCGTTGCCTAACTGCAGCCGCTGGTCGATCCACACGACGGGCATGCGAAACACGAGCCGGCCGGCTGCATCTGCACACCGCAGGTCCCACAGAACGGATGCGAACC